>CAKMOY010000191.1 GCA_927911235.1 uncultured Moraxella sp. | reverse complement strand
GTTCACGGTCAAAGCCCAATCGCTGAGCGTACAGACGTTCGGCACGAGCCAAGATATGACTGGTTTTTGCGTCATTCTCGTGGGTGGATTTTTAACAATGACAATTTGTCTTTGGACGCTTGCAATTCTTCTGCGGATAGCTGTTTTGTACCGTTTTCAATGCTGATGTTGGCGGTTTCTCCTGCAAAGTCGATATCCACTTCTAACAAACCATTGACATCATAAGAAAAGCGGACATCTATCGGTAATTGCGTAGCTTTGCCGTGGTATTTTTTGGGAATGGCGACCGTTAATTCACCCAGTTTAATATTGTCGGCGACCAGTCTGGCTTCGCCTTGATAAATGTTAAAATTGACTTCGGTTTGGTTGTCGTGTGCAGGGGTAAAATTTTTGACTTTACTGGTCGGAATGATGGTATTTCGTTCAATAATCGGCGAAAAAATGCCGTTTTGCAAATGATGTTCATTAATCTGAATACTGGTGTCCACGCCCAGCGAATATGGGGCGACATCGGTCAAAATCATCTCATCAAGGGCGATATCATCAGCGACCAAACCCGCCTGTATCACCGCACCGATGGCGATGGTTTCATCGGGATTTAGGTTGATTGATGGAAAGCGTTTAAGCAAACGGGTCGTCAAGGCACGAAAAACGCTCATACGCGTTGCACCGCCGACTAACACCACTTCATCAAGCTCTTTGACACGGATTTTGGCATCACGCACCGCTCGCTCAATCGGTGCTTTAAACCGCTCTAACAAAGGTTCGCTCAATTCGGTAAATTCGTCAATATTTGTTTGCCATTCATAAGTTTGGTTATCAACCGTCAAGCTCATTTTGCCTGTATTTTGGGTGCTTAGCTGTTTTTTTTAACATTTCGGCTTGGTCGTATAACAAGGCTTGATAATCTTGCCAAAAATCGGTGGTGGTTTGGTGGGTTTTGGCTTGATAATCCATAAAACCTTTGATTAAAATTTGGGTAAAATCTTCACCACCCAACACATTATCGCCTGCGGACGCACGCACTTCCATCACGCCTGCAAACAACTCAAGCAAGGTTACATCAAACGTACCACCGCCCAAGTCCAACACCAAAAATTTTTGTTCATCTTTGGCATGGTGCAAGCCATACGCCATCGCCGCTGCCGTTGGTTCATTGAGCAAGCGTTTGACGGTCAAGCCTGCCAGTTGAGCGGCGTTTTTGGTGGCTTGGCGTTGGGTGTCGTTAAAATAGGCAGGCACGGTAATCACCGCTTCTGTTACCGTTTCGCCAAGATAACTTTCGGCATCGGCTTTTAACGATTTTAAAATCAATGCGGACAATTCTTCTGGGCTAAAGCGTTGATTTGCCAAAGTATAAACTTTTTGGCTACCCATAAAGCGTTTAAAAGTGTGAGCCGTTTGGTTGGGGTGGCTGACAAGGCGTTCTTTGGCGATTTTGCCTGTCAAAACTGCCCCATTTTTGTCAATACTCACCACTGATGGCGTTAAATATTCGCCCAACGCATTGGGGATTAGCACCGCTTTGCCGTCTTGCCAAACACCGACAAGGCTGTTGGTTGTACCTAAATCAATACCAATAATCATGTTTTTTCCTTTATTTTTGTTTAACTTGTTTACCAATTTTGTCAAATAAATAATCTTTATCATCCTGACTGGCTCGGATATAGTCTTGTGACAAATCAAAATTATACGGGTCAGTGCTTTGTAGCGTGTCATCTATAAAATCATACTCAATCGGCACAATAATTTTACCTGTATTGTCAATCACCCCATGTTTTTTACCCCATTCTCGTGGATAAGTTATTGCATGATATTCATTTGGCAAAATTAGTTTGCCGTTATTATCCACCAATCCGAGCGGATAAGGAAAATCACCATGCGGTGTTTGTACAATATTGCCAACAATCGCAAATTTTTTTTGGTTGATACATTCAACATAATCAAATTTTTGTTCGGTTTTTGGTTTGACACAGCCAAACGCTTTTTCTTGTTGGGTCAATTCGCTATCGGCAAAGGCGAAATTGGCACACAACAAAGCAACTATCACACTTAAAAATTTCATGTCTATTCCTTTAACAATTAATACGTTAATTATAGCATTTTTCACAAAAATTGGTTATGATAAACGGTTTAATTTTACAAATTTTACAAATATACTTGAAAAGGCACGCCCATGAATGACATGAACAATTTACACCTTTACAACACCATGACCGCCCAAAAACAGCCATTTATGCCGATTGAACAAGGCAAAGTCGGTATGTACGTTTGTGGCATGACGGTTTACGATTATTGCCACATTGGTCATGCTCGTGTCATGGTGAGTTTTGATGTGATTTTTCGCTGGTTAAAACAGCTTGGGTTTGATGTCAATTACGTGCGAAATATCACCGACATTGACGACAAAATCATCAACCGAGCCAATGAAAACGGCGAATCTATTTTTGATTTAACTGCACGTTTTATCAAAGCCATGCACGAAGATGCCGATAATTTAGGCTGTTTGCGTCCAACTGCCGAACCAAAAGCTACTGATTATATTAACCAAATGCAAAATCTCATCACCACGCTTGAGCAAAAAAACCTTGCCTACAAAGGGCAAACAGGCGATGTCTATTATGCGGTGGATAATTTTGCAGGTTATGGCAAACTCTCAAAACGCAAACTTGACGAAATGCAAGCAGGGGCAAGCGAACGCACCAACGTAGAAACCGACAAAAAAAATCCCTTTGACTTTGTGCTGTGGAAATCGGCAAAAGAACATGAACCGTCCGAGACTAAATGGCAGTCGCCTTGGGGTGTGGGTCGCCCCGGCTGGCATATTGAATGCTCGGCAATGAGTACCTGCTGTCTTGGCGAAACCTTTGACATTCATGGCGGTGGGCGATGATTGCAATTTCCGCACCACGAAAACGAAATCGCACAAAGCGAGGGTGCAACAGGCAAAACTTACGCAAACAACTGGCTACACGTTGGCTTTGTCAATGTTGATGGCGAAAAAATGAGCAAATCTTTAAACAACTTTTTTACCATTCGTGATGTGTTAAAAGATTTTCATGCCGAAACCATTCGCTTTTTTATTTTGTCAAGCCATTACCGCAGTCCGATTAATTTTTCTGATACGGCATTAAAAGAAGCTCACACCGCTTTATCACGGCTTTATCACGCCCTAAAACCCTTTGATTTTAATGAAATTGACATTGATAAGAATCTTTGGCAAAGCGATTTTGGGCAAGAATTTATGCTTGCCATGAATGATGATTTTAACACCGCCAAAGCCACAAGCGTGCTGTTTAGCGTGGCAAGTGAAATCAATAAAGCCCTTAAAAATGGCGATGATGAACAAGCCAAACATTTTGCCAAACTCCTAAAAACCCTAGCCGAACCGCTTAACATTGCCCAAAGTAGCCCAACTGAGTTTTTGCAAGCGGTGATAGGCGATGATAACGGCTTGTCAGAAGATGAGATTTTGGCAAAAATTGATGAGAGAAAACAAGCCAAAACCAATAAAGACTTTGCCAAAGCCGACCAAATCCGTGAAGAGCTAAAAGCAAAAGGCGTAGAGCTAGAAGATACGAGGGCAGGGACGACTTGGCGGAGAGTTTAAACCTAAAAATAAATCACTAAAATGATTGTAATTTTGTGCAGTGTGGTTTATGCTAGTTAAGATTTTTTCGTTGTTTAAAAACAACTTTAACCAAAAGGAGTAAACGATGTTTTCACACGTTGAACATTATGCAGGCGACCCAATTTTGGGTTTAATGGATAAATATAAAGAAGACCCACGCACCGACAAAGTCAATCTTGGTGTGGGCGTGTATTTTGATGACAACGGCAATTTGCCTGTTTTAAACAGCGTCCAAAAAGCCGAAGCCCAAATCGCCAATCCACCAAAACCACGTCCTTATTTGCCAATGGACGGTTTGGTGGGTTATCGCACTGCTTGCCAAAACTTGTTATTTGGCAAAGATTCGCAAGTGCTAAAAGACAAGCGTGTCGCAACGACTGCGACTATCGGTGGTTCTGGTGCGTTAAAAGTTGGTGCAGAATTTATTCATCAATGGTTTCCACAAGCCAAATGCTATGTCTCTGACCCAACATGGGGCAATCATATCAGCATTTTTGAAGGTTCAGGCTTTGAGGTCGGCAAATATCCATACTACGACCAAGCGTCAAACGGTGTTAAATTTGATGAAATGGTTGCCTTTTTTAACGGTTTAAACAAAAATGATGTGGTGCTATTACACCCATGTTGCCATAATCCAACAGGTATTGATTTGACCCATGAACAATGGGACAAAGTGCTTGACGTGATTAAAACCAAAGAATTAATCGCCTTTATGGACATCGCTTATCAAGGTTTTGGCGAAGATATGGACAGTGATGCGTATGCCATTCGTAAAGCGGTGGATTTGGGATTGTCGTTGTTTGTGAGCAATTCTTTTTCAAAAAATCTGTCGCTTTATGGCGAGCGTGTCGGCGGTTTGTCAGTAGTTTGCCCAACTGCGGACGAAGCCAAATTGGTACAAGGTCAATTACAATTCACCATTCGCCGTATCTACTCAAGCCCACCTTCACATGGCGGTCATGTCGTTGATATCGTGATGAATGACGAAGCCTTGTTTAACGAATGGGTACAAGAAGTGTACGTCATGCGTGACCGTATCAAAGAAATGCGTCAAAAATTGCGGGATACGCTTGAAGCCAAAATCGCAGGGCGTAGCTTTGAATATATCACCAAGCAAAACGGTATGTTTAGCTACACAGGTCTAACGCCAAAACAAGTTGAGCGTATTATCAGTGAGTTTGGGATTTATATGGTGTCAAATGGGCGTATTTCGGTGGCTGGATTGAATTCTAGCAATATTGATTACGTTGCCAATGCCATGGCGGAAGTGTTAAAAGACTAATTTTTGACTTTTTGTAAAATTGTTAAAAATAAAAAACCCCTTAATACACAATTAAGGGGTTTTTAACAATCTACCAAAAATTAGGTCTAATAGACAAAATTCATGCTGACACCCCACTCAAAGCCTGATACCATATAGCTTTGAGTAGGATTTTTATGAA
>CAKMOY010000190.1 GCA_927911235.1 uncultured Moraxella sp. | reverse complement strand
TATAGACTTAAACATCTGGTGGAGCTAAGCGGAGTCGAACCGCTGACCCCTTGCATGCCATGCAAGTGCTCTACCAACTGAGCTATAGCCCCTTTTTGCTTAAGTGGGCGTATTCTAATGAATTGTTTTAATCTTGTCAATCATTTTTTGATAAAAATTTTGGATTTTTATCAAAATCGGCTATAATGGGGCGTTTTTTTTCACTTTTTTTAGCCACTTTTTTGTAGTTTTTAGAACCTGTTCATGATTAATTTTTCTAGCTAAAAATGAGATAAATCGCACGTTTTTTCAAGGAAAAACGCAGTTTGATAGTTATTCTATCAAACAAGTTTTTGACGAAGAAAAACAAGATTTGGCCATTTTTAGCAGAAAAAGCATGATTTTAAAATAAAATTGAATCAAAAATCGTTTTGCGTATTAATCGTGAACAGGTTCTTAACAAAATAGCTCAAATTAACTGGCATCTTTTACCAATAACACATATCTTGCACGTTTTTCATTTGCCGAATCGCTATAACCACCAACGGCATTGCCATTTCGGTTGGTGTCGTTTGCCAAGCTACCGTTTGCTAGGTTTAAGGCATAGACTTTTTCAGCACTTGCTTTTGAGCTGTCAGTATCCGAATAAGGGGCGACAGGCGTTGATGACCAAATATAAGGCGAACTGGTCTGTGCAACGAATTGAGCAGGGATTTTTGGATTAATACATTCCCAACCCGATTTTTCACCGACCCAACGAGAATACCAACCTGAAGTGTCTTGAATACATTGTTCATCAGGATAGACATCACTTTTGGTAATCCATTTGCTTGTGTCGGTCGTTTCCTGTGTGCCTATGTGTCCATAAAAATTTAAACCATTGGCAAACACAAACAGACTGGTATTGGTCGCAGGTAGGGCTTGCGTTTCTTCTACAATGCTTAACAATTCTTTGGCATTTGGCACTCGCCAACCATCTTTGGCACTGTTTAATGCATCTTGCCAAGTGGCAAATTCGGTCGCTTGTCCATCACAACTTTGCGTGGTTGAATTAAAGGTTTGTCCAACCAAACAGCGAGACCAAGTCAAACCACGAGCGGTATCGGTGATTTCTGCGTTGTTAATGGTAAAGTTTTCGCTTTCTGCGGTTTTGTCAAAATTGCCAACAATCACTTCTGTATTGAGTTTTGGTTCAGGTGTTAAGTTGTTTGCAATGGCGATAGTACTTGTTGCAATAGCGGTTAAAATAGCGATTTTTTTTAGGTTAAATTTTTTCATTGTTTTTCTCCATCAATTTAAATTATTTACCATTACTCACCAATAACACGCCATTTGCAGATGGTCGCCATGAGCCAATGACATTTTCGGCACTAAACGTGCCTTCGCTATAAATTAGCCATACGCTTTTATCAAATTTCCAAGTACCAGCATCAGATTCAAACGATGCGGCAGGCGAGCTTGTCCATAAGCCAAGCGGATATTCATTACTGTCCATTTCGTTGGGGTATAACCAGCCTTTATGTAGTACAACGTCCGCTTTTTTTGAGCTGATATTCATCACGCCAAACAGTTCGGTACGAGTTGGCAATCGCCAGTTATTGACACCGCATAGATTGCTTGCATTCACACTGACCGCATATTGCTCTGTGGTGCAGATATCTTGGCTATTGCCACAAGTTTCTTTATCACGTCCTGTGCCTTTGCCTGTGTCTTTTGTGCCAAGTTGGGTTTTGCTGTCATAATAAGTATATTCCCAAGTGGCATCGTTGGTTGCTTTACTTGCTGTGTCTTTGTTAAAAGTTTTGGTTTCCCAAATCAAACCTGTCACATTGTCTTTCACACACGCCCAAGTTGTTGCGTCATTGGCAAGTGCGTTACCGTTTTTATCCAATTTGGTAAAACTAAAACCTGCCGTACCGTCCGCATCGTCTTTATGGGTCGCATCTCGTCCTTGACTACAGTCTTGATGAATGCCTGTACAATCCGCCAACGTGCCTTTGGTATGGTCGCCAGCGTAAGTAAAACCTGTGTCGTTAAGTTTGGTGCGTTTGGCTTTTTGTGGCGTATAATTTTGGATTTGCCCTGTTGCCACGCTTTGACCGTCAAACAATTGTACTTTGCCATTGTTGGTATTTAACAATTTTACGTTAAAAGTCAAAACGTCCGTTGGTGCAGGCCCGATTAAATCCATTTCTAAAACCGCTTGCGTTTCGCCTTTTTTAATGGTTACAAAATTTTGAGCAGGTTTTTTATAATTCACATTTTCAATCGCCGTGCCTGATACCACATCAAAAAATACGTTCGTATCAGAATCTACCGCAGTCGGAGCAAGTGCAATGGTAAACTGAATTTTGGCATCGCCTTCATTTTTTATTGCAATCGCATTGTCAATTTTTACCCCAACGTCCGTATTTTTCACTGTTGTTGAAATGTTGCCAAGCAAATTATCAATTCGCACGTTATTATTTGTCGCTGTTAATTTCAAAGTAATCGGCGTATCACTGCCTGCTTTGCCATCAGATTTTAATTTAAATGACAAATCGGACGTTAATTTGTTTTTATTTAACGTTATTTTTCCTGTTTTTTGGCTTGGGTCGACTAATAACGCTTCCACATTATCGCCTATCAATTCATAAGTAACTTCATAATCGGTATTATCCGCCAAAATTTTGCTATCCACAAACTCAACGGTATAAGACAACGTGCCGTTTTCTGTCGCTAAATGGGTATCTTTTGCTACAGCTCGCACCGTTACTGCACTGTTGTTAATGTTGTTGCTTTTGTTTGGAATCACAGGTTTGCTATCCGTACCGCAACCTGTCAAAACCACCGCCACCGCTAAAGCCAAAGGCTTAACCGCCAAAAAACCATTTTTTAAAAACATCACACGCATAAAGCACCTTTTAAATGATATTGATAATTATTTACAAAAATGTTTGATAAAAAATTGCCCATTTTTACCATCATGAGCAATTTAATCGCTTAAACAAAAATCTCTCTAATCACCGATTTATAATAAGCAAACGCATCTTGAGCCCCTTGCAAGGCTTCGGCTTGTTCTTCTTTTGTCAAAGTCAAAGCGTCTAATTTTTCTTTAAATGCACGCCAATGACGCAAACGACCGTCTTTATGCCCCGCCAAATGGGTCGCACCGTGCGTTTCGTCCAGCTCAATTTTGCCCGCTTCTTTATACAATACCGCGGCCCCCACATTTGAGCCTTCCACACAGTATAGCCAGCCTAAACGTTTTGCTCCAACGACTTCAGGCACAGCAATACCGCTATTAACAGGCTCAACTTCTAATGCTTTCATATCGGCAACCACCGCATCAAAACGAGACAGCTCCTGCAAATCTGCAATGATTTCGTTCAAATCTTTGGCATCGTGAAACGGTCTAACCGCTTGATGAAATTCGTATTGCGCTTGCAAAAATTTGCGATAATTATCATGCGAAACAAACGGTTGCATAGACATCACAAGATTATCTACGCTGTCATGCGTTTGGCGAGATGATAATTTTAGGCTCTCGCTAAAACTTAAATTTTTTGCTAAAACCTCATCAATGCTTAAATCTTTTTTGATATTTTCTTTAGTATCTGACATATTTACGCCCTTTTTTATCAATGCTAAAAAACAAATAATAATTTAAATAATAATTATTATTATCATTAAATTTGTCTTGATATCTTACTTTATTGTAATTATAATGTAAATATCTTTTTTAAAAAAATTGTTTGTATGAGTACCGATTTTCAGCAAAACCCACCCACACCAAGTCATGACAGCATTCAACCCACACATTTGAGCATTTGGCAAAAAATGCTTCGGTGGATTTTTTTTGGCTTGGGATTTTTGTTTTTGGGTTTGGGATTTGTCGGCATTTTTTTACCTGTATTACCGACCACGCCTTTTATCATCTTGGCAACTGGCTGTTTTGCCAAGAGCTCCGAGCGGTTTCATCAATGGCTTCTGAATCATAAAACCTTTGGCAAATTGATAAAAAATTGGCAAGAACGCCGAGCAATCCCACGCTATGCCAAATATTTGGCGTGGACGATGATGACTTTGTCATGTGCGATGTTGTTTTATCGGCTGTCGCATGAGATGATTTGGCTTGCTTGCACGACCAGTACGGTGTGTTTATTGACAACGATTTGGATGGCACGATTGCCAGATGCTTAAAACATTTATAAAAATTTATTTCACTTTTGACATACCAAAAATTATGTTATAACATAACATTTTTATTTTTTGGGTATGATAATAAAAGGAAAATTTTTATGAATAAATTCGCACCCCTTGCGGTGATTTTGGTAATTATGGGCGGTTTGGGCTTTTTTTTAAGCCAAAATAACAATAAACCAACCAACGCTCACAACCACAGCGAACACAACCACGACCATTCTCATGACGGTCATTCTCACGATGACAAACAAAACTTAATTGTAGTTACACCTTGGGAAATCACGTCCGAAGATCCAAGTAAATCGGGCTTTTTATTTCAAAGACTTGGCATTGCTGAAACGTTGGTAGAAACCGACAATCAAGGCAAATTGACTGAAGGCTTGGCAATCAGTTGGCAAAGTACGGATAACGGCAAAACGTGGGAATTTAAACTGCGACCTAATGTTAAATTTCATGACAATACCGATTTGACAGCTGATACGGTGGTAAAAAGTTTGAACGTGGCTTTAAGCAAGCCCACTGCTCTAAAATCTGCCAACATTGACAAAATCACCGCCCTTGACCCTTTAACCGTAAAATTTGAATTAAAACAACCGCTGAACGCCTTTCCTGCCTATTTGGCACATTCTACCAGTATCATTTTGGCAAATTCTGCCTTTGATGATAAAAATAACGTGGTGAAATTGGTCGGCACAGGGGCGTATCAAGCCACCAAAATTGAACCACCGCAAAAAATTGAGCAAGTTGCTTTTGACAATTATTGGGGCGAAAAGGCGAAAATTAAAAACATCACTTATCTTGCCAACAGTCGTAGTGAAACTCGCACGTTATTGGCACAGAGCAAGCCCAATTATTTAGTTTATACGTTAGATTCGGCAAGTTTAAAACGCCTGCAAGCCGACCCAAACATTCAAGTGCATTCGCAGTCATTGGCTCGCACCATTCAATATAAAGTCAATGTTAAAGACCCCTTATTTGCTGATGTGAAAGTGCGTGAGCTTATGTCAAAAGCAATTGACCGACAAGGCATTGCCACGTCTATTTTAAACATTCAAGACGGCATGGCAGAGCAGATTTTACCGCCTGTGTTTGCCGATTGGCAAGTCAAAACCGTTTCGCAAAAACCTGATTATTCAGCGATTAAACAAGAATTTATCAAACTTGGATTTACTCAAGATGACAAAGGAATGTTAAGCAAAGACGGAAAACCTTTTAAATTTACCTTAAAAACCTTTTCTGACCGTCCAGAATTGCCCTTGATTGCCACCGCATTACAAAACCAATGGCAACAAGTAGGCATTGCCGTTGATGTGTCTGTGGGCAATTTTTCAGAAATTCCTGCATCACACCAAGACGGCACGCTACAAATGGCATTATACGCTCGCAATTATGGTTTAATCCCAGATGCGACAGGGGCATTAGCAGAAGACTTTGCTCCACAGGGCAGTGATTGGGGCGTGATGAATTGGCAAAATGCCGATTTGACAAATGCCTTAACGCAATTAAACGCCTTGCCAAATAACAGTCCAGAATCACAAGCATTAAAACAAAAAATTTCGCAAATTATCGTTGATGAACGTCCGATTACACCGATTTTGTATTATCAGCAAAATGTTGCTACAAGCAAGGATTTAAAGGGTTTAACGATTGACCCATTGGAGCGAAATTTTAGATTAAATCAATTGTCGTGGTAAATAATATCAAAGCATTTACATTTTGGATTTGGTGTTGTTTAAATTGAAAAATTTGAGAAAATTATGTTAAAACTGCTTGTTCATCGTTTTTTGCAATTAATTTTTGTGATGTGGTCGGTCGGTACGCTGACCTTTGTGCTAATGCGGAGTTTGTCTGGTGATATGGCGTATCGCATTGCGGCAAGTCGCTATGGCTATGACCAAACCAACAGCATTGCCGCCGAGATGGTGCGAAGTGAGCTGGGGCTGGATAAGCCTTGGTGGGTGAGTTATGGCAATTGGCTTGGCGATTTGGCACAATTAAAATTGGGCAATTCACTGGTCAGTGGTGAGAGCGTTTGGGCGGAAGTCGCTCATCAATTTGGGCATACGTTGGCATTGGCGTTGGTGGCGTTATTCATCTCTTTACTCGTTGGCCCACCTTTAGGCTTGTTGGTGGCTCAAAAACCCAACGGATTTTTTGACCGTTTAAGTTTAATCATCAGTACAGTTTTGCGTTCTGTCCCTGTCTTTATCATTGGCATTGTGCTGATTACCCTGTTTGCCGTGGTGTTAAAATGGCTACCTGCAGTGGGTTATGGCACACCGCAACATTATATTTTACCTTCTTTAACGTTGGCATTGGGCTTGTCGGCTGTGTCGGTGCGTGTGAGCCGTCATGCGATGGTTGATGTGCAAAATACGCCTTATTATGAATTTTCACGCTTAAAGGGCTTGGATAAATATAAAACTTTTGTGCGTCATGGACTAAGAAACGTGGCAATTCCGATTTTGGCGTATCATTCGGTGCAACTCATTTATTTGATTGAAGGCGTGGTCGTGGTGGAAGCCTTGTTTGCGTGGCCAGGTTCTGGTCATGCGTTGGTTCATGCGGTGATTGCTCGTGATGTGCCGATGATACAAGGCACAGCTTTGATTATGGGCGGTTTGTTTGTGGTACTAAATACGCTGATGGACATGATAAATGCCATGATTGACCCACGCATTGCCGATACGCACACGCACTAAAAGGATTTTTTATGTTATTAAAAAAATTAAATACCGCTCAATTTGTTGGTATTGGTTTGTTAATTAGCCTACTTGCTTTTGCCTTTTTACAACCGTTTTATTATCCTGTTGATGAAAATTTGCAAGATTTAACCAAAATTTTACAGTCTGGTTCGTCCGCTCATTGGTTTGGCACAGACCATTTTGGGCGTGATATGCTCGCACGTGTGGCATCGGCAATTCGCTTGTCTTTTTCACTGATTGTGGCATCTGTGGCGTGTGCGTTGGTATCTGGCTTATTCACAGGCATTGTGGCGGGCTATTTTGGCGGATTAGTGGACAAAGTTTTAGATTTTTTGTGTAATGTGATTATGGCATTGCCTGGTTTGTTGTTTATTTTGCTGTTTTCGGCAATTGCTCCCAATTCGTTTTTGGCATTGTATCTTGGTACTTCGCTTGTGATGTGGGTGGAATTTTTTCGCATGACTCGTGCCATGACCCAAACCATCGCCAAAAGCCAAGAAATTGAAGCGTCAAGGCTGATGGGCATGGATTTTTGGTATTGTTTTAAACGCCATTTTTTCCCAAAAATCGCCCCTGTCATCATGACCCTAAGTGCGTTTTCGGCAGGCAATGCGGTGCTTGCGTTGGCGACATTGGGGTTTATCAATGTCGGTTTACGCCCACCGACCGCAGAGCTTGGACTGATGATGACTGAGCTTTTTCCTTATTATCACGAAGCACCGATGATTTTTTTACAGCCGATTATTGCGGTGTTTTTGTTGGTGCTAAGTTTTCAGATGATTTCTGAGCAAGTTAAATAAAGATAAGTAACTGGATAAAATTATTTTAGGTTTTCCGTTCGCACTGAGCTTGTCGAAGTGTAGGAAAACCGTTATGGTTCGACCACTTCGCTTCGCTACGTCTTGCGAAACAGTGTTTCTCACACCACGAACGGTTTTATTTTGCCCCAATACTTAAGTTAAATAAAAGCGGATTAAATAACAATGACAAATAAAATTTTAATAAAAACCAATGACCTAGCGGTTCTTACCACAGATAATCACTGCTTGGTAGAACCCATTAGTCTCACGCTAGAGCAAGGCAAAAATTTAACGATTTTGGGCGAAACAGGCTCTGGCAAAAGCCTACTGGCTCAAGCGATTATGGGTGCTTTGCCAAATGGGCTTGTGGCAAGGGGCGATGTTTGGCTAAACCACAATGACAAAAATGACAGCGACAACTTAGAAAAATTAAGCGAAAAACAACGCCAAACGCATTGGGGCAATTACCTTGCCATGCTTCCCCAAGAGCCAACTTTAAGCCTTGACCCAACGATGAATATTTTTTGGCAAACGTGGGAGAGTCTGTTTTTTGTTGCCAAAAAAGACAAAACCACCGCCAAAACCGCTACAAAATCGGCATTAGAAACGCTTGGTTTAACCAAATTTACCGACTATTATCCGCACGAACTCTCTGGCGGTATGGCACAGCGAGCATCCATTGCGGTGGCGACCACAGGCGGTGCAAGCATTGTCATTGCCGATGAGCCGACAAAAGGCTTAGACGAAAAAAAACAAACAAATCGTGATTGCATTATTACAACAAATTGCCAAAAATGGCGGTACACTTTTGACCATCACTCATGACATTGACGTGGCGGTCGCTTTAAGTGATGACATCATGGTGATGAAAAACGGTCAATTGCTAGAACACGGACACGCCCAAACCGTCATCAACGCCCCCAAATCCGACTATGCCAAACAGCTTATTGCATCCGCTCCGTCAAATTGGCAAACCAAAGAAAAAGAGCAATTAAGCGATGAGATTTTGCTAAACGTTCAAGATTTAACACTCACTCGTGGCACTCGCACGCTGTTTACGGGATTAAATTTAGCCTAAAAAAGGGGGAGATTTTAGGCTTGGTGGGCGATAGTGGCATTGGCAAAAGTTCGCTCGGTGATGCTTTGTGTGGGCTGTTAAAACCAAAACATGGGCAAATTATTTGGCAAAATCAACCAAAACGCCAACAAGTGCTAAAACTCTATCAAGACCCACCGTCCGCCTTTGCCAGTCATGTGCCACTGCAAACCCTGCTAGATGACGTGATTGACAAACATGGGCTTGACCGTAGCCGCATTCCTTATTTGTTGCAAGCGTTAAAATTAAACGAAAATCTACTCAAACGCTCCGCCCAAAACGTCTCTGGCGGTGAGTTACAACGCATTGCTATTTTGCGAGCGTTGCTGTTTAACCCTGTGCTGTTGTTTGCTGATGAAGTAACTAACCGCCTTGACCCCATCACCCAAAAAGAAACGATGGATTTACTTGTAGAGCAATGTAAACTTTGCAACTGTACTTTGGTGATGGTCAGTCATGACAGCCATTTGATTAATCATTATGCTCATCAAGTGATTGATTTGACGGCGTATTATGTGGCTATAAATAAAAAATAATCTGGGATTCATACACATTTATTCCCAAACAACCAAAAAAACACCCCAACTGTTAAAGTCAGGGCATTTTACCAACATAATTTGAATCACCACAAAAACAACCATTAAACCACTTCACTGTTTTGCGGTTTACCTTTTTTATGGATATCTTCGGTCGGATTACCTTGTGTCACTGTGCCATCATTGGACGGATTGTCTTGTTGTTTTGGGTTAAAAGCTTCGTTACGAGCGTCCGCATTTTCCAGCCACAACGCATTTAAAATTGCGAGTAACACCGCAAAACCAAGTCCCAATACCCACGCAAAATACCACATAATTTTCTCCTTAATATAACGTATGTTCTTGTTCTTTGATATAGGCTTTGGTTACCTTGCCACGCATGACACTGTACGCCCAGCTTGTATAGCTTACCACGATTGGCAACAAAATCAGCACCACATAAAACATCACCATCAAGGTTAAATGGCTTGACACACTGTCCCACATGGTTAGGCTTGAGCGTGGGTCGCTTGATGACGGCATGACAAAGGGAAACAGCGAAATTCCAGCGGTCATAATCACGCTCACAACGGCAAGGCTTGACGTGATAAAGGCGGTCAAGGTTTTGCGAGCTTTGAGCAGTACAGCGGTTATTATCGGCATTAGCACACCCAATGCAGGAAAAATCCACGCCATCGGATATTGTGCAAAGTTGTTTAGCCACGCCCCTGTTTGGCGTGTTACTTCTTTGGCAAGCGGATTTGGCAAGCCTTGCATGTTAATGGCGTTGGTAATAACATAGCCGTCAAGCGATTTTACCCAAAATCCTGCCAATACAAACAGCACCACCATAACAATAGCTGAAATACTGGTTAATTTAATGGTACGCTCTTGAATGCCTTCAACGGTGCGATGTGCCAAAAACGCCCCACCTTGCATAATCAACATGGTCGCACTGACCAAACCGCACAAAATGGCAAACGGATTTAACAACGCCCAAAACGACCCTGTATAAGTGGAAACCAAATATTTATCAAAACTAAACGGCACGCCCAAAAACAAATTGCCAAATGCCACACCAAACACCACCGCAGGGATAAATGAGCCGATAAACAAGCCCCAATCCCACGATTTACGCCATTTATCATTATGCACCATACTGCGATATTTAAAGCCAACAGGACGGAAGAATAATGCCCATAACACCGCAATCAACGCCCAATAAAAGCCACTAAAAGCGGTGGCATACACCAAGGGCCAAGCAGCAAAAATCGCCCCACCTGCGGTGATAAACCACACTTGATTGCCTTCCCAATGCGGTCCAATGGTATTGACAATGACACGGCGTTCTTCGTCATCTTTGCCAACAAAGGGTAATAAGCTACACACGCCCATGTCATGACCGTCCATAATGGCAAAGCCAATCAGCAACGCCCCCACGAGTAACCACCAAATGATTTTTAAGGTTTCATAATCAAACAACATGGTTTACCTCCTGATTGTGGCTAATGTGAACTTGCTTTTTATTTTCGCCTTCATATCTGCCTGTACCAAGGCTTGCAGGTCCAAGACGAGCGTATTTCACCATCAAATACATTTCAATAATAAACAAAAATGTGTAAAAAATCACAAAACCCGCCAACGACAAATACACATTGGTAACGCTGATATTAGATACCGATAAATGCGTTGGTAAAATGCCATAAATCGTCCACGGCTGACGACCGTATTCGGCGACAAACCAACCAAATTCAATGGCAAGCCAAGGGGCAGGGAGCATAAATAACGCCCATTTTAGTAGCCAAGGTTTTTGCATAAAATTGCCTTTGACACTAGACCACAAGGCAGTTACAAACAATAGCAACATCAAAAAGCCCAAGCCCACCATAATCCGAAACGACCAAAACATCGGAAAAATCGGCGGAATAGTATCATCGGCGGCTTTTTTAATCATCTCTGGCGTGGCAAGACTGACATCATCGGTATATTTTTTGAGCAACAAACCAAAGCCCAAATCATCTTTAACTTTTTCAAATTCGGCAACCGTTGCGGTATCTTGCGGATTTTCACGCAATTTGTCTAACAAGGTAACCGCTTTTGCACCGTTGATAATGCGTTGTTCGTTGATTGCTTTGATGTCGTGAATACCGATAATCTGTTTGTCAAGCGAGCGAGTACCAATAATCCCCATCGCATACGGAATGGACACTGACCAGTCGTTTTTTTGCTCGGCTTGGTTAATGTCGGCAATCAGGTTAAAACTGGCTGGAGCAGGCTCTGTTTCCCACATGGCTTCAATGGCGGCAAGTTTGGTCTGTTGTGCTGCCCCCACCGCATAACCAGATTCATCGCCAAGCACAATGGTACTACAAATCGCCGCAAAGCCAAAAGCCACCGCCACTTGAAAGCTACGTTTGGCAAATTCCACATCTCGTTTTTTTTAACAAATACCAAGACGAAATACTCAAAACAAACATCGATGCCAAGGTATAACCTGCTGATACCGTATGCACAAATTTATTTTGTGCATCATGGCTTAACACCACCGCAAAAAAGTCGGTCATCTCCATTCGCATGGTCTGATAATTAAACTCCGCCCCAATCGGATGTTGCATCCACGCATTGGCAATCAGAATCCACAAGGCAGACAGATTTGTGCCAAGAGCCATCAAAATGGTCACAATCAAATGCTGACCACGAGACAGCCTATCCCAACCAAAAAAGAACAGCCCCACCATCGTGGACTCTAAGAAAAACGCCATCAACCCTTCAATGGCAAGCGGTGCCCCAAAAATATCGCCCACATAATGCGAGTAATACGCCCAGTTCGTACCAAACTGAAACTCCATCGTAATCCCAGTGGTTACACCAAGTGCAAAGTTAATGCCAAACAGCTTGCCCCAAAAGCGAGTCATGTCTTTCCAAATCACCTTGCCCGTCATCACATACATGGATTCCATGATAACAAGTAGCCACACCATACCCAGCGTAAGTGGCACAAATAAAAAATGGTAGAGAGCCGTTACCGCAAACTGTAACCGAGAAATATCTACCAGACTTTCGGTAATCATATTTACCCCCCTCTTTATTTTGAAAATGCAAAATGTATTTTCTCTTTGGTAGTGCTTTGTATTGTAACTGAATTGTTTTAAAAACAGAATGTTATTTTTATATTAATAAAAAATATTATACAAATAAATATAAAATAAACCTTTTGTTATATTTTTTCAAAAATGCATTATAAATATTTTTTATAATTTGCGAAAAAAGATTGACAAACAAAAAATTAAGACATAATATTATATTTAATTACATAATATATTTTATCTTAAATATTAACAAAAAAAAGGAATCTGCCATGCAAAAACCTTTAAATCCACAAGATTTGATTGCTAACGCCAAAGCTCAAATCACCGAAATCAGCCCCTATGATGCCAAACATGAATCACAAGATTCAGTCGTGTATTTAATAGACGTGCGTGAAAGTGAAGAATACGCTCAAGGGCATTTACCAAACGCTGTTAATATCCCAAGAGGCGTATTGGAGTTTAAAAATTTTAGATGAAATTTTTTCTTTAGACACACCGATTATCGTATATTGCCAGACGGGCGGACGAGCGAGTTTGTCAGCGGTTGCTTTACAAACATTAGGTTTTAGCAATGTCAAATCCATCGCAGGCGGTATTGCCGCATGGGAAAAATCAGGTTTTGCGATTGTAAAACCACACACTAACTTTTACTAAGGAGCAACTTATGAAACATAATGTTGGTAGTATTGATAAATCCATGCGTATCGTGGTAGGTTTGGCGATTATCGGAGCAGGTTTTTATTTTGGGTCATGGTGGGGTGCGGTCGGTCTTGTGCCACTTTTGACAGGATTGACGGGATTTTGTGCTTTGTACAGCCTGTTTGGCATTAACACCTGCCGAATTAAGTCTTAACGCATATTTAATGAACGCTAGCTTAGTCAAAATCGCTTTGCTAGCAAAACCCAAAACAATTAAGCTATAATATATCAGTTTTAGCTTAAGTATATCATCTCATGTCCACATCTTCCAAAGCGCTCGGTCAAACATTAAGACGTTACAGCAACAGTGCCAAACGTCCTATTTATCTAGCTTGGCTGATGTCGCTGTTATCCACGTTACTGTTTATAGCACAAAGCTGGCTATTAGCAAAGATGTTTGCTCATTGGCTCTATGCCTTTGCTCATGAGCAAGCGATTGACCCAAGCGTGTTTACCAATTTATTACCTTGGTTAATCGCTTGTTTGCTGTTGCGTCCTGTTTTTAACTTTGTTAAAGAAAAACTTGCTTTTAACGCAGGACTACAAGCGAGCAAACATCTACGTCAAACTGTATTGTCTAAAATAGAACAACTTGGTACAGCTCGTTATCAATATGGCAGTGATGGCAGTCTAGCAAGCTCAGTAATAGAACAAGCCGATGCGTTACAAGGCTATGTCAGTCGTTTTTATTTACAGCGGTTGATTATCATTACGACACCCATCGTATTATTGATAGCCACTGCCAGCCAAAGTCTAATGGCAGCCATGATTTTACTATTAACTGCCCCACTCGTGCCGATTTTTATGATTCTAATTGGTCATGCCACCGCTCGCAAAAGTCGTGAGCAGTTCGCTGCGATGGCACAGTTAAGCGGTCGCTTTTTGGATTGGTTACGGGGAACGGCAACCTTGCAACGCTTGCAGGCTGTTGATATGGCTCGTGATGACATTGAGCTTGCGTCTGATGCCTACCGTAAACGCACCATGTCGGTGCTAAAAATTGCTTTTTTAAACACCGCTGCGTTAGAGCTATTAGGGGCATTATCCATCGCTTTGATTGCGGTATATTTGGGTTTTGGCTTGATCGGGATTTTACCTTGGCAAAAAAATGTCGTGCCTGTTGCCTATCAAGCTGCCTTGTTTATTTTGTTACTTGCCCCTGAGTTTTATGCACCGCTTCGCCAGCTTGGGGCGGATTATCATGTCAAAGCCCAAGCAGAAGGGGCGATTGAACGGTTATTGCCGATACTTGAATTTAACGGCATTCACACCACCGAAGACAGCCAATTATTTACCCTAACAGCTTCCCCTAAGCTGACATTCTACGATGTAAGTGTTAAAGCCAATGAGCGTATACGGTTAGCACCGTTGTCATTTTCCGTAAATCATGGTGAAAGCGTGGCTATCATCGGCGAAAGTGGTAGTGGAAAATCGACATTGCTACAAATTTTACTGGGATTTTGTCTGTATCAAGGGGATATTAAGGTTAATGGGCAGGATTTTGCCAATATCAATCATGAGCAGTTTCGCACACAAATTGCCTATTTATCACAGCAAACCATGCTACTACCCATGAGTATTGCCGACAATCTACGCCTTGTGAACGCTGATGTTACTGATAATGAACTGTGGCAAGTATTGGCAAAAGTTGGTTTAAAAGGCTTAATTGAACGCTTGCCCAATGGCTTGGCAACCATGCTAGGCGAACGTGGTAGCGGTTTATCAGGTGGACAGCAAAGACGGCTTGCAATTGCTCAACTGTTACTGCAAAACTCATATTTTTGGCTATTAGACGAACCGACCGAACACCTAGACCTTGATACCAAAACCGAAATTAATACGCTGTTGCAACAGGTAACACAAGGCAAAACGGTACTGTGGGTAACGCATGATGCCCATACTTTGACATGGCTAGATAGACATATTCAACTAACACCGCAACATACGCTCGGAGGTCAAAATGGCAAATAGCGACCAACAGCAAAATCAATTTCGGCTCAGAGAGTTGCTAACCACCCAAACTGATAAATGGCTGCTGTCTTGGCTACTGGGTGTTATCACTGCATTGTCAGTCATTGGCTTATTGATGATGTCAGGCTGGTTTATCTCAGTGGCTGCGGTGGCAGGTATTGTGGCGTTGGGCTCGCACAGCTTTAATTATATGGTGCCTGCGGCGATTATTCGGGTATTTGCTATGCTTCGCACCGCAGGGCGTTATGGAGAAATGATGATTTCGCATCATGCGGTTTTTGGGTTACTGCAACAGCTAAGAGTGCGATTTTTTGAGCGATTTGCTCATTTACCATTAAATACTTTAAGCAACACGTTACAGTCGGCACATGCCATGCACCGCTTGACCCATGATATTGATTTGCTTGATGAGTTTCCTTTACGTATGGTATCGCCTTGGCTAATTGCGATATCGGCGGTGTTGATGGTGGCAGGTCTAATTGTTGCATGGCTAGGTCAGCCTATCATTGCCTTTGGGTTGGTGGTGATTTGTCTTGGTATGCCGTTGGTGTTAAGCCTTTGGGGTAAACACATTGCCAAAGAGCAGCAGATATTATCAGAAAACCGCCGTGTCAGTTTACTTAATCCATTAACCGCCCTTACCCATTTATTAATTTGGCAAAAGTGGCATAGCCAGCTACAAGCATTTGCAAAAAATGATGATGACTATCTTGCTCTACAGCGTAGGACTTATCATGCCCAGTCATTGACGGCTTTGGTCTTTCATTGGTTCATTGCTAGCATATTGGTCATTTTACTTTGGCAATTTAATCAAAACACTGCTATCACGACTGTGACTGTGATGTTGGCATTGGTGCTTGGGGTGATGGGCGTTGCGGATTTGGTGTTACCACTGATTGCCAATTACTTGGCACTTGGTAATAGCATGACCGCAAAAAACAAACTCAATAATTTGTTGGATAATGCCAATGTAACACAACCATCAAAAACGTATCAGGAGCTTATGTTTGACAAGCCTTTAAGTCTATCGGTGCAAAACTTGGATGCCAAAATGCCACAAGCGATTGTCGGTATCAAAAACTTTAACATGACCGTCACGCAAGGTCAGCCTATGCTTATTACAGGGCGTTCGGGAGCGGGTAAATCTACGCTGTTACAAGTGTTGGCTCACGAACTTGTGCCACAGCAAGGTGTTATCACGCTTAATGGGCAAAATTGGTTAGCCATTGATAGCAAACAACACCCAAATTTATTTGGCTATTTGGGTCAGCAGATTGATATTTTTGACCAAACCTTAGCCAGTAATTTACGTCTTGGTAAAGCCAGTGCCAGTGATGACGAGCTTTGGCAAGTGCTAGATATGGTGGGGTTAAAGTCATGGGCAATGTCACAACTTGATGGACTAAATACAACCCTTGGCGAATACGGGCAAGCAATCTCTGGCGGTCAAGCCAGAAGAATTGCATTAGCAAGACTATTATTGACCCCAAAAGCGATTTTGTTATTAGATGAGCCATTTGCAGGGCTTGATAAAGTTAGTCGTGATAAGTTGTGGCAAAACTTAATTCATCATCAACAAAATGGGCTGTTAATCATTGTCACACATCATGTGTGGCAAGCGGTTGATGAAATGGATATTATACGTTTGCCAGAGCCTGAAATACTTGGGTAGTTTAAGCGTGTCAGTCTAAATTTATTTCTCCCCCACTCCCAAGCATTTGATTAATGATAGCCAGCTCATACGTCTGGCTACGCCCTGATTTTTCAGATTTTTTTAGAATTCCTTTATCAAGTAACTGCTGAATATCTCTCAAGACGGTATCATGCGATATTTTGGATAAGCTATTTGTTGATAGGATGAGAGGTTCAATCAAAAACTGTCCACAGTCACAATCCATGTGTGCATAGCCTTGAGAGTTTGGCTTGCTAAGTCCCAATATCCGCTCAATCATACTCTCATGATTTGGCTAGAGCAAAAACAATGGCTAAGTCTTACCTATCAAAAAATTAAAAACGATATTTATCTGGTGTGGTGCGGTATTCAAATTCCGTACCAACTGACGTATCGCCAACACGCAAATAATGTGGGTGATAATCGTCTTCCATTAGCGAAGAATCATAGTTAATTCCACGTTCAATCAACAATTCTACGCTATTTTTGCTTAATTCCCACCAAGGTGCCATGTAGCCTGTTGGGGCTTTGCCTGACATTTTGGTATTCACGTCAATGGTTTTATCCAAAATATCCGCTTCTTGTTCACGGATTAAAGCCAATGGATTTTCGTGTAAATAACCATGAATTGCGATTTCATGCCCATCTTTGATAATCATTTCGGCAGCTTTTGGAAAACTTTCCATAGAATGACCTGTTACGCCCCAAGTGGTTGTGATACCATAACGGCGGAACATTTCTAACATACGAGGTACACCACGTTTGGCAGCAAACACACCACGAGAAATATCGCAAGGTGAATCTTCGCCACCGAATGAGCCAATCCATAATGCAACCGCATCAAAATGGGGATTAATACAGACTTGAATATCTTTTGCCATGAGTCATATCCTTGTTCATGATAAAAAGTAAAGGAAGAAATGGGTCTAATAGACAAAATTCATGCTAAAAAACAGATACCCCTCCCTAATAGACATTTTTCATGCTATTTTGATAGAAGGGTTATCTGTTTTAATTTTACCTAAAATCACCCATG
>CAKMOY010000189.1 GCA_927911235.1 uncultured Moraxella sp. | reverse complement strand
GCCCCTGTGCTTGCCCTTGTCCGTTGTCGGTGCGAGAACTAAGCATTTGCATACTATCGGCTACGATATAGGTTGCGTAACGTTCAATGCCTTGGTTATCAGTGTATTTGTCGGTTTGAGTTTGCCCTCAATATACACTTTTGAGCCTTTTTTAAGATATTGACCGACGATTTCGGCTAGTCCGTGAAAGAATTTTACTCTGTGCCATTCGGTGCTTTCTCGTTTTTTCGCCTGTTTGTTTGTCATTCCAAACTTCTGATGTAGCGACTGATATTGTCGCTACACTACCGCCATTTTGGAATTGTTGGCTTTTTGGGTCGGCTCCCCACGTTGCCTAAGATGATTACTTTGTTTACGCCACGCATTTTTTTTCTCCGTTGAGTTGTTGAATTAATTTATCAAGTAATTCATTCGCTTTGATAACTTCATTTTCTAAAACTTGAATATCAAGGTCTTTGGCATACACACGCTTAATAAACAAGGATAATTCGCTGTCAATGCGTGGGTCAAAACTGATAAAATCGCACCATTCACGCCCTGTTACGGCTAGTTGCCACGTGATTTGTGGGATATATTCACGTGGGATTTCGCCCGTTAATACAGTGTTTAGATGGGTGGTGGTGCTTGGGCATTTAACTTCAATTTGTCCGTCATCGCCCACCAAGCCGTCAGGACTTGCACCGCTTAATTTGATATTTGGGTGGTTAATCAAGCCAGTTTGCACCACAAAACTACCTGTCCGATTTTCGTAAGCCGTTATTGCAAATGGTTCTTGTTCAATTCCCCATTTTACGCAGGGTTTGTTGGAGATATCGTCGTCTTGCGACAAGCCCGTTAAACGCTCTGTAAGCACTTTTAACATTGTTGAATTTAACGCTTGCCCTGCTTTTGGTTTTGCGTTTAGGTCTTTGATACTGCTTGCGGTGATTTTGCCGATGCGTTCGGATTGCCAGTTGTCGTTACGTTGTAATAGGTTCATAGTCTGCTTCCACGATGTTTGATTGATTTAGGTCGGCTTGTTGGGCGATTTGTTTAAAATATTGGCTGTTTTCTTCCCAAAATTTCTTGATAAAATCACGGTTATTGTCCGATTCAAGCAAGTATTGGTATGAGCTTTGCAATACTGCCACGCCTTTTTGTGCGGATTGTTCAAACAATGAGTAATGCTCGTCAAAAAATAGTTTATAAGCAGGATTTGTCGGTGTTATGTCTTGCATTTGCTGGTGTGTGCCGTCAATGCGTTTAGCTTCATCTTCGTCATAAATTCCGCTAAAACCAAAGGCTACCCTCGCACACTGGATAAGGGCTTTGTGGCGTAACATACGTTTTGGGTATTTTCTCCATGGTTCGCTTGTACCTTGACATTCGTCTAGGTATTCTGTAACAACGGTTGGGTGGGTGCGGTCTTTGCGGTAAATTTTGCAAGTGCAACTTTCGTTGTCCTGTTCAAACTGTATGCCGTCTGTGAGCGGGTTGTCGTTGATAATTCTTGCCCAGCCATCAACTGATACGATGGGGGTAATTTTACCACCCTTAGCAAATGCGTATATTTCTTTGGTAAATGGGTTTAGCTTGTATTGATTTGCAACAATGAGTAGCGTTACAAACTCTTCTTGTGTATTGCATTTAAATACACTTTGGGTTAGTGTGTTTTGTACTTGTGTTAAATCAACATTTGCCATGTTAAGATTTTTGGCTAATGTGGCTACCTGTGTGCTGACAATGTTTTGACTCATAAATTTATTCCTTATTCTGATTGGCTTGTAGCCAAATTTCATGATTTAAGATGGTTTGCTGGCGTGCTTGTTCTTCGGTTTCTAATGCTCCGACTGCTGTGTAGCTGATGAGCAGTAGCATGAATACGAAAAAGCCGATAAGCAGTGGCAGTTCTTTGTTCTTCATGCTACACACTCGTCTAATAATTTGTTAAGTTGCCAGTTTGTCAATTCGCCGCGCGGGCGTGTTTTTCATTACGATAAACAGGTATGCCGATTTTTTCGCTTAGCATTTTGCAATAAAGTAAAACGTCTTCGGCATCGCTTAGACTTACAGGCGTTGTATCACAATTCCCAATCTCTACATTTTCTAAGATTGCGTACTCTTCACGCTCCGCAAATTCAATCGCTAGCGTCAGGCGACCTTCATACACAAATTCTTTCATTTTCTTTCCCCTTACCATATAAAATCGCTTGTACGCATACCGCTGTTTTCCCAGTCACTGCATGGGTCATAATCTTCCCACCAGATATAGTCGCAGTCATATAAAAATTCGTTGTACCAGCTTTGCCAGTTTTTGATGTGTTCTGATGGGATTAATTCGGTTACTTTGATGTCATCGTTGAGCCAAACTTCATCAACTTTTGAGTCATCTGTGATAATGCCATTGTCGTTGATGAATGTGTCTAGTAAGACAGTCAAAAAATTATCGTCATCTAGTGTGATAATCATGCGGTTGTCTTTTTCGTATTCGGTTGTGCCGTTTTCGCAAATGTGTTTGATTTGGTCTATGATTTGTGTCATAATATTTACTCCTATTGGGGAACCCTTGTTGATTTGTCGGTCGCAAGGGTTTTTGTTGGTTAAAAAGTTAATCCGTGATTGGCAACTCGTGAAATTTTGTCATGGGTTGCCAATAGCTGATTAGCTTATATCGTTCCGTTATATCGCACGGTTTCGTAACTGCAAGTTTTTATTGAGTTCAAATAAAATTCAGCATTTTGTTTGGTATGTAGTATATAATACCTTAAAGGTATAATATAATCAATACCTAAAAGGTATTTATTTTTAATTATTTTCAAAAATTTAAACAAATCAACATCTTAAAGATATAAAAAAATTTTTCTAAAGACAATAAAAAAACCGCCATTGGGCGGTTTGGGGTGAATGATAGGCTTAAATATTGTTGAGAGATTTTTAGACTGGTTTGTCGGCTTTCTTTTTCAAGTTTGCGTTTTAGTAGATGTGAAGTAAATTCAGCTATTTCTTCATATAATAAATAGCCGAATAGTAGACTCATTATCCATAATGCAATAAACGCAAGCCCAATCGCAACGGCAATCTTTTGTACTGTTGGCGGTAGTGAAAAAGAGAATATAATAAAGCTAATAATACCAAAGATTAAGTGAAAAAAAATGAGCTTTATTATGGGTTTTTGCGTAAATTTACGCTATCGCTAATGCGGTTAAGTTCGCTTGTGCTAGCATTAGCAATAAACTTGGTGTCTTGTAGTTTGGCATAAACTTGGGCAAGCAAGGCAACAGTAAGCCCTGCTAGGGTAAAAAACCATTTAAAATCTAGTTTTTGGTAGAAAGGAATCCAATTAAAGGCGTAAAAAATAATACTCGCTACAACCATTAATATAACAAGATTGAGCAGTAACGGAAATTTTAGCATTAAGCCAATAAATAGATTTTTCATAATATATTTACTCTAAACTCTGTTGTAAGAAAGTACGAATATCCTTTTGCATTCTTAATTTATCAAAACTATTTTCTTTATCATCATTTTGATATTGGTTAATTGTGCCTTTTACTCTGATTTGTCCACCTTTATAGTCTGTGCCGTCTGCGAATAATATTGTAATAAAGCTATCATCAATAGTTGATAATGCAACAGTTAAGTCATCAAGTACTTTTTGACCTTCGTTTGATGTGGTACGAACATAGTCAAGTGTCAAAGTTGCTCGTAAGTTAGCATCATCTAGGTCGGATTTAAAACCTGTTGGTAATTTAATCATATCGCCTAACGCATGAAATAGTGAGTTTTCTTTTATTTCAAAACGGTTATTTTGATTTTGCTTGGTCGCAACTTCTTGTCCTATTTTAACATGACGGACGTGCGTTGTCTTGAGTTTTTGTTTTAAATCTTTTGAAAAAGCTTCAAGTATTTGTATTGCATGGGGGTTACTTTGGTCTTGCCAATAATGGGTGTTTAATAAGAAGTTGATATAATTGACAAACATTTGTAATCCAATTTTTGATGTAGCGATTGCTAAATTATTTTCTACCAATCCAAAAATTATCCGAGATTGAACAAATTCACTTGGTGTATCATCATTTTCATCTAGGGCAATAATATCTTTTGTTGTGATATTGCGTTCATGTAGATTGTTGTTTTTTGGTATGGTTTGGATAACGCTTTGCATTGTGTTTTCCTGATAACAAATTATCTCTGCATAATACATTCCTTCATATTCTGTAATATGGTTTAGGATATATTTTTTGTTGCCTTGTACATAGGTTTTTTTGCTCTACTGTCAGATGATTTAAAGAGTTTAAAATATCTTGTAAATGATTGGTATCATTGGTTTTTACTTTTTTATAGTGAAAAGTAAGTGCTTTAGTTTTTGCCATATTTCTCTCGCTATTATCGGTTAATTTGGGTTATTTTTAAAGTATATTTTTATCATAAGCGACAATATATGTCGTGTTTTTATACCTAAAAGTCTAATCACTCTTTGTTTGGCAGGGTGAATGGTGGGTGGCAAGTTCGATAATCATGGGGTTCTCCTATACCAATCTTTGGTTGCGTTCTACGGCTACGCCTTAGTCACAAACTTATGCGACTAATAGGCTTAAGGGCTTGATGATTGCATTGCTAGACAAGATACGGCTTTCTTTTTCAAACTGTGGTTTGTCGCTATCATCTAGGACAATGCTAAAATCTAGGTCGTTGTGTATTTGTTTTACGTCAGCGATTTTGCGTAGTATTGCCCCTGTGGTGCGACTGTTTGGCTTGGCAAATTCGTAGATGTGTTGGTTTGCTTGAAAGGCAAATTTGTGTTCTATCCCTGATAGCCCTTTGTATTTTACTTTGGTTTCTACTGTGCCAAAGCGTTGTTTTAGGTAGTTATAAATAGCGTCCAAAATGGCATAGATGTCTTGTTCTATTACAGTTTTTGGGTGGTAGTTGGTGAGTATGGCGAATAGGTTTAGATAGTCGCTAATGGCAAAATTGATTTGATGTTCGTCTGTTTCACGAATGAGTGCTGTGCCGTCAAGGGTGATTTTGGTATCTAGTTTTTTTAGACTGTTTTGTAGCACTTCGTAAGCCTTGTCAGGCATAGGCAAGGATAACTCTAGGGCATTGAGAGAGTTGCCATAGTCGTTAAATAACAGGTTGCCTGTTGGGCTGTTTTTTACCCAAAAACAGGCAGGGTCGCCACTGATAAAGGTCTGCGGGGTGGTGATGATTAGGCTTGTGGTAGTTTCGTGTACGTCAAACCCTGCTTGTAGAAAGCTGTTTTTGCTAAGTTTCATTAGAATAACTCCCCATCATAAGGGGCTATGATTGTTCCTGTTAATGTGATGTTGGTGATTTGTGTATAATACGATAGCCAGTTTCGCCAGTCAAATGTTTCATGATTGGGTGGGCGGATTTCGTAGGTTTGTGTGATGTTGTGTATGTGCGTGCCATAGAGTTTTGTGCCGTCAGATTCGGTGTGGCTGTTTTTCCATGTTGGATATACTTCTAGTTGGTGAATGATATTGATAGTTTCGCCATGTTTGTAGGATAGCATAAAGCTGTAGTAGTCGTATTCATCATAACGGATTGTTTTTAGGGTTAGGTATAGGTTTTCTACGGTGTCATTGTTGTGTAGTATGTAGGTGCTTTGCCATTGGTGATAGCCATATGGGCTTTTTTTTGGGCTTCTTGTGTACCAATGTAGCTGTATATCGCTGGTGATGATTTTTGGCATGGAGATATAGTTTGCCATATCATCAGCAGATAGAGTGTATGCGCGTTTGCTACCCATGTTGTTTATCCTATCTTTTTACTCGTCTGGTTTCGGATTTCCACCAGAATTGTCCTAAGATTTCTATGTTTTCGTTTTCTATGTCGCTAGCTGTGTAAATTTCGTCAGGGTAGCGGAGTTTGTCATCATTTCTTGAGACGGCTTTAAATCCGTCCGCCAATTTAAATAGATATTTTACTTTGGTTTCACCACTTTTTTTGAATGCGTAGATTTCACCGTCAAATATGCGTGTGGCTGATGTGTCTATGGCGATGACTTGTCCGTCTGTCAGCTCTGGCATCATGCTATCCCCTGCTACTCGGATTGCTTTTGCGTGAGCTGGGTTTACGTTGCATTTATTGAGTGTGTCTTGGCTAACCATAGTTCGCTTTTTTCGCCATACTCATCATTGATGTAGCCATTGCCTAGACTGGCGGTGATGTCAGTCAAAAATTCTATGGCTATCATACCGTCAGGCGGTGTATCGCCTTTTTCCCACATTTGGATTGTTTTGTTTAGCAGTGTTGCGGACGGTTCGGGTTCGCCTTGTCCTGTTAATATCTCACCGTTTTCTTCATGTTCATAATCAAGCCAATTCTTAGGCTTGTTGAAAAAAGTCTCAATTTTTTCTGCAATCTTATTACCGATATTTTTTGTTGGATTTTTACCAATGTAATGGCCTAATTGTGCATATGAGATACCAGATTGCTCAGCAAAATCACCCCTAGATAAGCCGTGTAGCTCCATGAGCTTAATTGTATTTTCACGTCTGATTGTTTCAATACCTTTTAGCACATTATTCATAGTAAAAACCTTTGTAAATAAAGAGTTTTTATTATACCAATAAATACCCTTTAGGTAAAATAACCAAAAAGGTATTAATTTTTCTTGATTAATGAATACCTTTAAGGTATTATATAAACTTTATAATTACCAAAAAGGTTATTTATTATGGATTTCCGTAACTACTGGAGTAGTTTAGATGATGATGAGAAAGAAGAATTTGCTAGAAATAGCGGATATTCTGCCAAATACATCAACACACATTTAATCTATCGCCGAAAAAGTCCACCAATTGAAAGAATTGATAAACTAGCGACAGCTAGTAATGGAAGTTTAGGCTTTTATCAACTTTGTGATTTTTTTGCAAACAGGAATAACTCATGACCCCAATCCCCAAACTCACTCACGCTCAACACCTAGCCCAAATCGCAATCGGCGATGAATGGCTGGCGAGCCATGAACAACCCAAACCGCCCGAACCACCCAAAAAAGCGAGCTATTCGCAACTACGTATCGCAGTATTTGAAAAAAAACGCTTGGAATGTATCAGACAAGGCAAACACGCCTTACTAAAACTGATAAAAAACGAGTTTGTTACAAGAAAAGATGTAGCGAAAGCGTTGGGCGTATCAGAATCGACAGTCAGCTACTGGCAATCAAAAAACATTTACCCAGAAGCTACCGCCATAACAGACAGACAGTATTCAAAAACACTGATTTATTAGAAATGCTAAACCAACACAAATAAAAACCCTTAACAGAATGAACTGTTAAGGGCTACAAGAAACAGGATAATTGTATGACAAATTTACCAAAAGTGCAAGAAAATTCCCAACTGATTCAAGCGGTAAACGCTCGTGAGTTGCATGGGTTTTTAGAAGTAGGTCGTGATTTTTCAAATTGGATAAAAGACCGAATTGTTAAGTATGAATTTACAGAGAATGTAGATTATGTTCGTGTCGCCAAAAATGGCGTAGGCATAAATCAAGGCTTCCAGCCGATTGACTACTACATCAGTCTTGATATGGCAAAAGAATTAGCAATGGTTGAAAATAATGAACAAGGCAAAATCGCACGCCGATACTTCATTGACTGCGAACGCCAACTTAAACAACCTAAAGAATTAACACGCCTAGAAATCCTACAAATTGCCATGCAAGCCGAACAAGAAAACATCGCCTTGCGTGGACAATTAGAACAAGCCCAACCAAAAATCAACCACTACGACAAAGTAGTCGCACGTAACCAAACCTTGCTCAATGCGACACAAGTGGGTCAAAAAATCGGATTATCGGCATTCAAACTCAACAACTTTTTGGAAATGCTAAAAGTGTATAACAGAGCGGTCAAGCGTAGCCGAGTGTTTGCCCAATGGTTTGTGGATAATGGTTTTGGCATGATGAAACAAACCGACAACGGATTTAGCCAACCGCTTTTTACGCTAAAAGGCGAAGCGTGGATTATTGAAAAA
>CAKMOY010000188.1 GCA_927911235.1 uncultured Moraxella sp. | reverse complement strand
AAATTTTTCAACAAACTTTAACTTTTTTTGACAAAAAACTGATTAAATATTTTATTAATCGCTGATAATGCCGATTATCTTAACGATATTCAACAAAATTTTAATAATTTAAATTATCAATTCTATACATCAAATATTTTTAACGAAATCAAATATAACCAACGTTACGATATTGCTTTATTGCTGTTAAACCAACAAGATACAGAAGTTTGTACGCAAAACATTCAGCGTTGCCGAGATTTATTTGCCAATCATACAGTGGTTTTTGTGAATAATAATTTAAATGTAAATTTAGCAGAATTTGGTTTTAGTAAATTTAATCAACATCTTGTAAAAATCAATCAGCAAGATTTTTCAATTTATCAGTTTAATTTATTTGATTATAAACATTTGCCAGATTGGTTTAACAGTAAATTTTGGGCAAATCCAGAATTATGGGACAAATTTCGTTGGTAAAACCAAAACAATACCATTTTATCCAAAAAAAATTAAAAAAATATTGGAAAACTATTTACAAAAACTGACTAATTGCTTAATCTATAGCAAATATTTTGTTCAGTGAATGGTGAAACATTCTTCCCTTTGTTTTTAGCAGATTTTGAGGAAAAAAGATGCGTAATGTAAAAAATATTTTGACCGTTTCAATGGTTGCTGGTGCGTTGGCATTAACAGGCTGCTCAGCCAAACGTAAAAGCTCAGAAGTCGTGGTAGCACCGATGGGTGTAGCAGGTGCAAATGGCTATTACAGTGGCGGTGCAGCCGTGAATAATAGTGCTTCAGTTGTGAATGGTGCGGCTGGAAAAGCTAATACTGTTTATTTTGCGTTTGACAGCAGTGAAATCAATGCAGAAGGTCAAGCAGTACTAAGTCAACAAGCCCAGTTTTTACAAGCTAATCCATCAGCTCGTGTACAAATCTCAGGTCATACTGATGAGCGTGGTAGCCGTGAATACAATATGGCATTAGGCGAACGCCGTGCAAAATCAGCACAAGCATACCTTGCATCACAAGGCGTTGATGCTTCTCGCACTGAAGCCATCAGTTTTGGTGAAGACCAACCAGCCGTTCAAGGTAATACCGAAGATGCTTATGCACAAAACCGCCGTGCAGAATTAACTTACTAATTTTAAAAACTTTTTGAATTTTAGCAAGTTCGTATGATAAACCCAATTTACCAATACTAACCGAAGTCATTGGTAAGTTGGGGTTTTTTTCGCTTTAAAATAGGGTAGACTAATTTTGCATGGAAAAAACAACTGATTTTCCAAAATATTGGCAAATTGACAAGCACAGTCATTTGTTGATTGATAAAATTTGTCATTATGATAAAAATCAATGTCTGCCAAAGCAATCGCATGGCTCGTTGGCGTGTCGGCAGTTATTACAATATTTTTGCCAATATTTTCAACATTATCAATTGTCTTTATCTAACTTAAATACCAGCAGTTTTCCGTACTTTTACCATCATCAGCAAACCCAGTATTTTGTCAGCTTTAGCCATAGCAAAACGCATATTGCGGTGTTAATCTCCATTTATCCAACCATTGGTGTGGATATAGAAGACAGAAATATTTCTGATAATGTTGCCAAGCGTTTTTTTCATCAAGAAGAAATGGTTTGGTTAAATAGCCTAAGCAATAAATCGTTAGCAAAAACGTTATTATGGACAACCAAAGAAAGTCTAATCAAAGCCAATGATAGTACTTTAGCCAAAGGCTTGTCCAAAAATGTCTTTAAGAACGTATCAAAACAAGAATTAGAACGATTATTATTGTAAAGAATATAGAAAAAAATTTGCCAAAATCAGCGAATTTATGGGTTTGTTGTTTATTATCATTGTGCTTTTATCATTGAGCAAAGTTAAAAAACGAATAAAAAATATGCCAAAATTTCATAAAAAATTTGAAATATTTTTTTACAAAAAGTCTTTGTTTTGTAAAAAATGCGTGGTATGATGTGTTTAGTGTTAATTAAGCAATAATTGTGATTTTTGTGTAACTTTTATTACATAATAAATACATTTCATTGAAAAATTGGCCAATTTCAATGGTCTATATGACTTGTCGTTATCATTTTGAGGAAAGTTTGTATGTCAGCTCGTGAACAAGGTGTGGTTAAGTGGTTTAATGATTCAAAAGGCTTTGGTTTTATCCAACGTGAAAGCACAGGCGAAGATATTTTTGTGCATTTTCGTGCCATTCAAGGCGAAGGCTATCGCTCATTGCGTGAAAATCAAAAAGTTGAATTTATCGTAACAGAAGGTCAAAAAGGGCTACAAGCCGAAGAAGTTACCAAAGTTGAGTAATTTTTTGGTTGATTTACCAAGCTGTTAATAAGATAATACGGATTTTAAACCAAGTTTTACTAATATTATTGGTGTTAACTTGGTTTTTTGTGTTTTTAAAAATTTGATTTTATGCGTTTTTAATTATTTGTTAAAAGGTTTTGCCTGTGTTTCAAAAATTTTTACAACTTCCGTTACACCCTGCGTTGATAAAAGCTATTGACCAGTTGGGTTATCAAAGTTTAACCCCAATTCAATCGCAAATTTTGCCCCACACGTTGGCAGGTCAAGATGCGATAGGACAGGCACAGACAGGCACAGGCAAAACTGCTACTTTTTTATTAACAGTTATTAATGAACTTTTAACCAACCCTTTAAAAAAAGACAAAGATGGTGAGCGTTATTTGGGCGAAACTCGTGCGTTGATTTTAGCACCGACACGAGAGTTGGCACAGCAGATTTATCAAGATTGTTTGCAATTGACTCAATTTACCAAGCTACAAACCGTATGTTTACTTGGCGGTGCAGATGCTGAACAGCAAGCTCGTCCCCTAAAACAAAAATTTGTGGATATTATCATTGCGACCCCAGGGCGATTGATTGACTTTTGTTTTCAAAATTTGGTGTATCTTGACCGTTTGGAAATGTTGGTACTTGATGAAGCCGACCGTATGCTTGACATGGGTTTTATCCCTGATATCAAACGTCTAATTCGCATGATGCCAGAAAATACCCATCGCCAAACCTTGCTATTTTCGGCAACGTTTAACCAAGATGTGATGAATTTGGCGTATCGTTGGTTATATCAGCCTGTTTTTGTTGAGATTGAGCCTGAAAGTAAAACCAGTGAAAATATTGAACAAAAGTTTTTTGCAGTGGCAGAAACCGATAAATTTTTGGCATTAGAAAAAATTTTAGCCGATTATCAAAATCAAAAAGTGATTATTTTTGCCAATCGCAAAGACCAAGTCAGACGTTTGTACGAAAAATTAAGCCGTCAATACAAAGTTGTGATGCTTTCAGGCGATGTGGTGCAAGCCAAACGTGAAAAATACTTGGCAGAGTTTCGTGATGACAAAGCCGATATTTTGGTGGCGACCGATGTCGCAGGGCGTGGGATTCACGTGGACGATGTGGCGTGTGTGGTGAATTTTACCTTGCCAGACAGCCCAGACGACTATGTTCACCGTATCGGACGCACAGGGCGAGCGGGTAACAAGGGCGTGAGTATCAGCTTTGTCAGCGAAGATGACGGCTTTAATCTGCCTGCCATTCAAAGCTATTTGGACAGCCCAATCAAAATGGAACAATGGTAAAAATAAACTTTTATCAACTAAAATCAATTGCGATGCTTTAATAATAAAAATATGTTTATAAAAATTGCTTGTCCATTTTTGATGGTTTTGATAAAGAAGATGTTTTACAATGTTTGTCTGATAAAAATCTACCCAATGCTAATCCCATTTGGTTAAACAATAATGGACAAAATTTTATTACATTGTTGCCAACGACTACTTTTAGCGTTTTCTTTAGCAATACGCCCCAACTTTTTACCTTAAAAATCAAAGATAAAAATAACCATCAGCAGACGCAAACTGTGAATGTTGAACAATTAACTGTTATTTTAGAAAATTTTTATCAACAACAATCTACAAATTTAACCTTGGCAAAATCATCGGACAAAACAAATTTATCAATTAATGTCGATTATCAAAATGGACTGATTGGTTTTGTCAGTTATGATTTTTCGGCATTTTGTTTGGCGGATTTGCAAACTATTTCTCATCACCCAATAGGCACCCAGACGCCATGTGCCTATTTTGCCCATTATCCTTATTTTTGTCAAAAACAGCATAACGGTTGGCAACTTATCAGTTATGCCAAAAATCATGACGAGTTGATGGTGATTTACCAACAATTACAATCGTTATCTGAAAATAAAAAAAAATTATCAACAAAATCAACCAATTAGTAAATTAACTTTGACACCGCAATGGCAATTTGCCGATTATGAAAAAGCATTTAACAAAGTGCAAGATTATCTTTACGCAGGTGATTGTTATCAGATTAATTTAACCCAATGTTGGCAAGGCGTGGCAAATGAGCCGTTGCTGAATTTTTTACCAAAATTAACCACCGCAAGCATTGCCCCTTTTTCAGGCTATTTGAACATTGAAAATTATGAAATTGTCAGTTGTTCTCCAGAATTATTTTTTACTTTTGTTAAACATAATGATGAAATAAATTTAATCACAAAACCGATTAAAGGCACTCGTCCACGCCATCATGATAAAAACATTGATGAAAAATTAAAAAATGAATTAAAAATAAGTGAAAAAGATACTGCTGAAAATGTGATGATTGTGGATTTGTTACGCAATGATTTGGGAAAATATGCCAAAACAGGCACGGTCAAAGTGCCAAAATTGTTTGCGACTGAAAGTTTTAGCAATGTGCATCATATGGTTAGCACGATTACCGCTACGCTTAAAGACACGGTCAGTCCGATGGCGGTGTTGCTCGGCAGTCTGCCCGCTGGTTCAATCACAGGTACGCCAAAAAAACGCTCGGTTGAGATTATTCATGAGCTAGAAAGTGATAATCGTGGGGCGTATTGTGGCACATTGGGCTTTGTTAATTTTGATGGGACGGGGCAGTTTAATGTGTTAATCCGCACGTTACAAGCCAAAAAGACTGCTCCCACAGATTATCAAGTGAGCCTGTGGGCGGGTGGGGGCGTGACGGTTGCGTCCAATTGCCAAGATGAATATCAAGAATGTTTTGATAAAGTCAATCATTTGCTTGGGCTGTTGCAACGTTGATTTTTTTAAATTAATCTTTTTTTAGCCAATTTTCAACTTGTACACGTCCATCTTGGGCAGTGTTGATGTCGCCTGAGCCGATTTTTGATTCATCGTCAAATTGATTAAATAGCAAAGGTGCGTCATAAAAAACAATGTGGCTGTCTATGATTGATAAGTTATATTCAAAAAAATGTTGTGAAAAACTTATCAAATCGGCTTCATTGCCAAATCGGTAAGTGATGACTTCGCCTGTTTCTACATTTTGGCATTTTAAATAATATTGTATTTGGTTGATTTCGTTCATATTATACCAGTCGTATTTCCAACGTTTTTCCTAATGCTTTGGCAAAGTTATTCAGTGTTGAAAGTTTGATATCTGTCGCATGATTTTCAATACGAGAAATCGCACTTTTTTTGGTGTCCAGTCGTTTTGCCATGTTGTCTTGTGTTAATCCTGCTTCAAGACGTGCTTGTTTTAAAAGTGCATTGTACTCAAATTCTTTGTAACCTGTATCATAATTTTCGGCGAAACTTGGGCTACGTTGTTTACGAGCTTCAATATATTTGGTTAAATCATCAGTCATTTTTTAACTCGAACCCTTAAAAATAATGGCGTTTATTTTCACGCCATTCATCAAAATCGCTTGGTTGATAATTATCTTGGGGCGGTATCATCTTTTCGCCACAGCAGTTCTTGGTCAAACAAAAATTTGGCAATCGGATAATCGCTTAACTGAAAATCGTTATATAAAGCAATATTTAACATAAGTCTATCATTTTGCTTGCTGGTAATTGAACCGATTTGGTAACGATAATTTTCAAGTAAATTTTGGTTTTGACGAATTTCATTTAATTGAAAAGAAGCATTGTTTAGCATTTCATTTGTCATTTTCAACTCTAAATGTGATTTAAAGGCTTCTTAAACACTCAACCAGACGTTGATTTTGCTTTTGTGTACCAATGGTAATCCGCAGATAATCGCTAATTTTTGGCTTGTTAAAATGACGAACAATCACACCTTGCTCACGCAATTTTTCAAAAACTTGTTTGGTTTCACCCATCGCTACAGGCGGTTTGGCAAAAATAAAAATTCGCTTGCGATGGTAAAATCTCAAAACCCAAATTTTGTAAATCATTGACTAAATTTTGGCGTAATGCAATCACTTTTTGACAACAATCGTTAAAATAATCCACATCTTGCAAACTTGCCACTGCCCCAACTTGTGCTAATTTATCAAGCGGATAACTATTAAAACTGTTTTTGTAGCGGTTTAACGCTTCAATCAAAGACGGATTGGCAAATGCCATACCGACACGCAAACCCGCAAGTGAGCGAGATTTTGAAAAAGTTTGCGTTACCACAAGGTTATCATATTTTTCAATCAAACTGACCGCAGAGCTTTGATTTTCCGCAAAGTCAATGTAGGCTTCATCAACGACCACCACCGCATTGCGATGATTTTTTAACAAGCTTTCAATCTTGTCCAATTCCAACAAAATGCCAGTCGGTGCATTGGGATTGGCAAAAATAATGCCTGCACAGTCTTGATGATAATCATCAATATTAATGCTGAAATCTTTAGATAAATCAATCATTTGCAAATCAACGCCAAAGGTATCGGCATACACAGGATAAAAACTGTAACCGATATCAGGTGTCAAAACAGGCAAATTTTTCACAAAAAAACAAGCAAAAATATGTGCCAACACTTCGTCCGAGCCATTACCAACAAAAATTTGGTTTGGATTTACGCTATAAGTTTGAGCCATGACCTCACGCAATTTATCCGATTCTGGTGCAGGATAAAAGCGTAAATTATCCGCTTGATTGGCGATTTCGGCTTGAATGGCTTCGGCAACTTTGGGCGATGGCGGAAATGGGTTTTCATTGGTGTTCAATTTACACAGATTGTTGTGTTTGGGCTGTTCCCCCGGTACATAAGGCACAAGGGTTTTGACAAGGTCTGCCCATAGGCGAATATCTGGTTTGGTCGCATCAAAATTTGACATTTTTTTATCCTTTGATTGTTGCGTTGATTTTTTTTGAGTTGAAGTAGATTAGCAATCATGATGTTACCATGTAGTAAAAACCCCCTACATTTAGTAAGGGGTTTTTTATTGTTGATAGTAAATTAGTTGTCATTTTCAATAAATGAACAATAGTTTTTCATTGATTCTTTCATTAGTGTGCCAAAAGGGCTAATCGTATTTGGACGGATATGATTACTATCTTGAGTAGTAACATCTGTATCAAGTACAGGTAATGTAATATCACGAGTTTGTGAGAACTCACTACCATCTACTTTTGTGGTTACTCGTACAGTAGCTGTCATCCAATTAGCATACTCTTTACCATAACGGATAGTGAAATCTAATTTACCAGTGGCATCTGTTTTTACAGTTTGGGTGCTTGAGATGGCTGTACCATTTGCATCCAAGACGGTAATAGGGTTTAATGGTGTTAACTGATTATCGCCATTGTAATCTTCCCCAGCATCTAAGATAGCGTTGTTATTGACATCTTCTGATGGACAATTATACATACCATCTTTTGCATTACCCAGGTAAAAGAATTGTCTTATCCATTTAGCAGGCTTTTCAGCTACAGCAGGTGATGTTACATTGCCATCCTTATCTGTAACTGCTGGTACGGCTGGTACGCTAGGAATAAATTTCCATAAGCCAATGCCATAGGTTTTTGGCAAGATAGCGATAGAAACTTCTTGGTTAGCAGCTGGTTGACCGATACTGTTGTTAATGAAGATAGAGCCATTTCTGGTATAATAAATCGCATTTTCACTTGATGATACCTTATCAGCAAAGCCAAAGCCAATCCAGGCCGATAGGTTTTGTACTGTAAATGAAGTGTGTTGTGTTTGAGATTTATTTACTGCTAGGTATTCATTACCCAATTTGACCGATTTTACAGTTGATTGAATTGTTACACCGTTGATAGGGGTAGATGTTTGACCTGCATAATAAGTTACGGTTGCGTTACCAGCAGCATCAGTCAATGCGGTGCTAGAAGACAATCTGCCACCAGAGGAATCTTGAATGGTAGAGAACTCAACCAACGCATTTTTGACAGGTGCATCATTGCTATCTCTTACAGTTGCAATAACAGTCGTTACACCATTGATACTTACGGTTGAATTGGTAACTTGAGTTGATAATTTAGCAACGTCATTCGTGATGTAGGTTATGGTTTTTTCAAGTTGTTTTGTACCATTGTACTCTACAGTCAAAATCGCTTCACCCGGTGAAGTAGATTGAACGTTTTCAAAACTAACTCGTCCATTGGTAGCAACTGCAGAGACACGAGTTTTATTATCATCAATAGTGCCTTTATTGGTTGTCAAATAGACGGTAGTGCCATCTGCAACAGTTGTAGGTAAATCAACAGTAACTGTTGCTGGTGTACCTACTTTCAATTCGTTATTAATTAATGACTGGCTATTTTGCGTAATCGTTAGATTTAAAGCACTAGCTGTTACTTTGGTAATATTGCCTAATGTATACGCTTGTGATGTTACACTACCATTGGTGATACGGGCTTGTAGGTTGTATTCGTTATTAGTAGATGTACCTAATTGATTGCTTGAGACGGTAAAACTGAATTTACCTTGTGAGTCGGTTTTGACACTTGCAATAGTTAAAGGATTACCATTGCCATTAACTGGATAGATTCATTGGTGATAGGGCTGTTGTTGCCGTCTACTGCTGTACCAGATACAGTTACAGTGTCGTTATCGGTGATAATCGCTTTAGATACTAAACCATCTTTAATTGTTGTACCACCAATATTTAGGTCTATCCTTTGCTCGCTTGGTTTGTAAATGCCATCATCAATCAAGACTTTGATACTTGCTGTATGGTCCAATTTTGAGATAAGTCCAACATTATTTTGAATGACGTTCACTTCTACGTAGCCATTTGTATCTGTTACTAGATTTGAAGTTTTATCAAAAGTTATACCTTTATCTAAACCATCAACGATTTCTAATTTAACAGGTACGCCAGCCTTGATACCACCTTTAACATCGGTAACTTTAATACCCAACGTTGTTGTATCTGATGAAGTTCTTAGCGTTGTTTTTGAAGGTGATATAAATAATTTATATGCTTCAATATTTTGGCTGTCTGTCGCTTTTAAAGTCAATTCTGGAGCATTTTTACCATTTGAAGCAGCTTTAATGGTAAAGCCTTGCACTAGCTTGGCTTTTTGAGCATCAGTTAAAGATTGAATTTGTAGCGTAATAGTTGCTAGACCTTGAGCATTCGTGGTTACACTTGAACCTGATAGATTTACTACGCCATAATCAGCTAATGATGGAACAGTAAAGGTTACAGGTGCATTAGCAATACCACCATTGTTGGCATCTGATACAGTTGCAGTAACCGTAAATTGGCTACCAACAGTTAAAGGAATGCTTTGTACATTAGATGTTAAAGTAACTGCATTTACAATTTCTTGGCTAACTTTTTCACCAGTCAATGACAGTTCACCAGATGTTTTGCGTTTGGCTCAGTTACAGTAACTTTTAGACCTTTAGCCAATTCATCTTTTTGGGGTTGTGTTAAATCAGACTTAACTTCCAATTCAATAGTCGCTTCACCTTTGTCATCAGTTACAACTGAAGAACCTGTAATGTTAAATACACCTGTCAAGGTTGGATTTGGAATTGTGAAGTTTAGGGTTTTACCTTTTAAGCCACCAAAGTGTGTATCCAAGGCAATCGCAGTTACTTTTACTTTTGTACCTTTTGCCATCAAAATAGAAGTGCTATCAGCCGTTACTGAGATTGAGCTAACGGTGTCTTCTTCTGCAGTTGTTTTTGGTGTTAGTTTTAAAGTATTAGTTTTTACTGAACTGTTTGGAACAGAGGCATTGATAATAAACCATTTTTTTAGATTATCACGTTGTGTTTGGTTTAATGATTTAACTTCAAGCTCAATGGTTGCTTGACCTTGAGCATTGGTATTAACTATTGAGTTAGATAGGCTAACAATACCTGTGCTATCTAATGAAGGTAAGGTGAATTGGACAGGAACATTAGCAAGGCTACCACGATTGGCATCAGCAACAGAAGCTGTTACAGTAATTTTTGTACCAACAGCTAAATCAAACTCAGTGGTAGGTGATGATAAGATAGCACTTTCAACTTTAGATACGACATCAGCTGTATTTGTTGAAGTATCCACTACTTTACCTGTGATTGTTACAGAATTTGTTTTATTTACAGGTGTGTTAGCCATTGTATTTTGGGCTGTTGCAGTAACTTTTAAACCTTTGATTAATTTGTCTTTAAATTCGTTAGATTTTACTTCAAGCTCAATTGTTGCCTCGCCTTTTTCATTGGTGATAACATTGCTTGTGTTTGATACAGCATAAACACCAGTTGTTGCAGGGTCTTCAATTTCAAAGACAACAGGAACACCGCCAATACCAGTATTTTTATCATTTAATACAGAAGCAGTTACTGTAATTTTATTACCAACGTTAATGTCGTAAATAGGCGTAGGTGTAGTTAAATTAATAGCCTGAACATTAAATTTTTCGGTGGTTGTTGCTGTGCTAGCATCAACGCCTTTAATTGTTATTTTATCATCAAAAGCTTTGCCATCTACTTCCGCTGTAAGCGATACACCAGTCGTTGCTAAATAAGATTTTTGCGCTTCAGTGAGAGATTTAATTTCAAACTCAACCGTTGCTTCACCTTTTTCATTGGTGATTGCTGTTAACGAGCCATTAGGGAATAAGCCTGTATCAGCCGATTTATCAGTTAATTTGAAAGTAACAGCTTTATTGGCAATGACATTATTATCTTTATCCAAAGCAACTGCAGTAACGTTAACTTTGTTGCCGACAGCCATAGGAATAGTTGATGCACTAGAAATTAATACCAAATCATTTGTAGTAACATTGTTAGTTGTTGTGGTAGATGGTTTTGCATCGCTACCTTTTAATGTTTTTGTAGCTGTAACACCGCCAACAGTAACAGATACATTTAAACCTGTCTTTCTTAGAAAATCTTTTTGCTCAGTAGACAGACTTTTTACATCAAGTGTGATAGTCGCTTTGCCAGTTTCATCTGTCGTTAAATTTTGCGGTGTACTGCTAAATATACCAGTTTGTGATGGTGTGGGGATTTGAAGATTGACAGGCACACCAGAAACGCCTATGTTGTTGTTATCAAGAGCATAGGCAGTTAAGGTGATAGTTTCACCATTATTCATATAAAAAGAAGAATTATCGCTAACAACTTGTACATTTTTCACATTTGCAAGTTTTTGAGCAGTTGTAGTATCTGTGCTGGTGCTAGGATTGGTTACAGATGTAGGCTGTGCAGTCCAAGGTCCTTTTACAGTAGCTACGCTATCATTTGGGTTATCAGCACCGCCGCCACCACAGCCAGCAAGGGCTAACGCACTGGCAAGTGCCGTTACTTTAAAAGAATTGGCTAAAATCGTTGACATCGTCATGGGTGTCTTCCTTTTGTTGGAGATAAAAATCAAAAATCACTGATGGGTTTATGGATAGTCATCAGCACTTTTGTTACACAATTATAAACATTAAATCAAAACTTGTATTTTTCGTAAAGCTAACTTTACTTATTTTACAAGAATTTTTCAATATTTTATACAAATAAATTAAAAAAAATGTGAAAAAATCAGATAAAATGCAGATATCCGATATATTTTGATATGAAAATGCTACTTTTCAGTATAAAATATTCATGTTTAAGCCAAAATTAACAACAATAGTTTAACCTTATGCAAAATACTTCGATTTTTCACCCATTGGCTGTTAACCAATTTTGGTATGCCTTGCTTGAACCGATGACAGCTGTTTTAGCCGATAATTGTCAGCTTTCCATGTCTCAAGTGCGACAAGCCTTGCCAACGCTATTGCACGTGAACGCCTATCAACTGCTTAACATCACTGAACCTAGCAAAGACAAAACCTTTCAGCCGTTTCACAGTGTTTTGCAAGATGATATTTTGACAAATTTTGATATCAAAAATGGCGTGGACTTTGCCAAATTACAAGCCTTAGATAAGGTGAAAAGTACATATTTTCAGCAAATGTTTTGCAAAATACTCAACTATTATTAGGTTTTTTGTTGGCAAAAACCAACTTGCCAAAGACATCGTTAGAGCAGTTGTGGCAATGGGTAACGCTGTTTGCCATGAAAGCATTGAGCGATTTTTATCAGCAAAACAAATCCCATCAACTACTGACGGATAAAGCATGGACGGCATGGTTACAACTGCAAAAACACGCTTTGATAACAGCCGACAGCTTTGCCATTTGTCAAGCGATTGGGTTTTATCAGCCCTTTGCGGTAACATCTGCTAACAAACAAATGCAAATTTTGGCAAAGCAAGCACCCATGCCTGTGATGTTACAACAATTACAAGCTTTTGTTGATAATTATCATCTAAACATTGGCGGTAAGCCCAAAACAAACACAGCGACATCTAGCACCACGCAAAAAATCAACCATGATATTTTTGCCACGCCAAAACCCAAAAATAATTGGGTAGATTATTTACAAAAATATTGGATTGCCACAGCGATGGTATTGTCTGTGGTGGCGATTGGTGGGGTAGGGTTGTTGTTGCCAAAATCTGAAAAAACCCAACAAAATACAACCAATCAAGCGGACAAAGCACAAAAAACCTATCAAGATGTGGCAATTGTCAAAATTTCATCAACGGCTACGGCTAGCACGCCAACAGCAAATAAACAGTCAAGCAAAACCACAGAAAAAACAACGGCAACTAAAACGGCAGATAAAAAATCCGATAAACCAAAAACCACTGCCAAAAAAGATACGGTGAAAAAAGAAACAGCGAAAAAGGATACGACTAAAAAAGAAACAGTAGCAAAAACCACCCAAAAAGATACCGCAAAAAAATCTGATGTGAAAAAA
>CAKMOY010000187.1 GCA_927911235.1 uncultured Moraxella sp. | reverse complement strand
ATAACAACCGAACTTTTATTTTACTTTTGAAGTGCATTTTTATTGCCTTAGAAAGTTTTAAAACAGGCGGACGTTTTGTTTACACCATTTGAATTTGACATTTCGCCAAATCATACGTTTTCGCATTGAGCCAATTGGCGTTTTTCGCACCGCACGCCAAGCCATGCTTACAAAATTTGTCAAACCATTCACGCCAATATGTTAAATAGCCAAAAACTGCAAAATATGGGTATCAAGCCCAGTGCGATTTGGGGGAAATTGCAACATGGTTTTGATGTCACTTTGGATAATGATGAAATTTTGTTTACCAAAGATTTTGTAGAGCAAAAAACCATTTGTACCAATATTATTGTGGGTGGCGATAATGACAAACCTGAGATGTTGGCAAACTTTTGTCAAGATATTGGTCTGTTGGTACATGAAGCGACTTATACCCAAGCGATTGCCGATAAAATCAAAAACCGTCCAAATGGTTTTGACCCACAGCACAGTAGCGTTGAGCAAGTTGCCAAGTTTGCACAGGTTGCCAAAATTCCCAATTTGATTTTGACCCATATCAGTGCCAGATTTCAGACGTTTTGACAAACCAAACGAAAGTTTGCCAAAATATCGGGCATTTGCGAGTGGAAGCAGAACGATTTTATCAAAAAAAATACCGTGAAAATCTGTGGATTGCCAAAGATTTTGATGTGTATGAAGTGGTGCAAAATCATGTCAAAAAGTTGAGCTATCATAAGCATGATTGATTTTGTGGATGTATTAAAGGTTTATCAAAACCAACAAAAAAAATCAATCAAGAAAATTTAAACAATTTTTTCAATAAAAATTAAGGAATTATTATGTCCGTTGGAAATGTCAATCTTGTCAAACTAAACGTCGTTAAAGGCATTAAAATCGGTATTACCGAAGCTCACGTCCGCTACCCAAATCGTAAAGATTTAACCGTTTTTGAAATCATAGACGGTGCGACAACGGCTGTGGTTACCACGCAAAACCAATTTTATGCAGCCCCCGTTCAGCTTGTGCGTGAGTTTGTCAAAACCGATAGTCCACGTTTTTTAATTATCAACACAGGCAACGCTAATGCAGGCACAGGGAAGGACGGCTTAGAGCGAGCAAAAGCCACTTGCCAAGCCCTAGCCGAAAAAACAGGCGTAAATATTAGCCAAATTTTGCCGTATTCTACAGGCGTGATTGGCGAAGCTTTGCCGAGTGATAAAATCATCGCAGGGCTTGATGACGCATTGGCAAATTTAACCGATGATAATTGGCTAAACGCTGCCCACAGTATCATGACCACCGATACTACCCCAAAAGGGCATTCTGAAGTAGTAGAAATTGACGGCACGACCTACACGGTAACAGGCATTAGCAAGGGGGCTGGCATGATACGCCCAAACATGGCGACCATGCTTGGTTTTGTGGCGACTGACGCTAAAATTGATAAATCTTTATTACAAGACATTTTAGTAAAATCTGTCAATAAATCGTTTAACCGCATTACCGTAGATGGAGACACGTCCACTAATGACTGCTGTACGCTTGTGGCAACAGGGCAAACAGGAGAGTTGATAGACAGCGAAAATCACCCACATTTTGCCAAAATTTATGAGGCGATTGAAAGCGTGATGTTAAAAATCGCCCAACTTATCGTGCGTGATGGTGAGGGGGCGACCAAATTTATCACCGTAAAAGTCTCTGGCGGTAAAACCACAGACGACTGTGCCAAAATTGCCTATTCGGTGGCACATTCACCGCTTGTCAAAACCGCCTTTTTTGCGTCCGACCCAAACTGGGGTAGAATTTTGGCGGCGGCAGGTTATGCAGGAATTGACTTTGAGCAGTCAAAGGTAAGCGTATCGCTAGATGAAATAAAAATCTGTGAGCGTGGTGGATTGGCGGACGGCTACACCGAAGAGCTTGGGCAAATGGTTATGAAACGCCCAGAGATTACCATTGCCATTGAACTTGGGCAAGGGCAGGCGAGCGATACGGTTTATACTTGTGATTTGTCGTATGAGTATGTGAAAATTAATGCGGATTATCGTTCGTGAATGAATTCACCTCGTTAAGGCGAAACGCATGAAAGTTTTTATAGCCCTAATCACATCACCAAAAACCATGAGATAACCGCCAAAATACCGTTAGCCACAGCGGTGCGAGCATCAATTGCGGATATGTATTATTTACCGCCTGTGAATTGGCAGGGGCAAACGTTGATGGGTGGGGTGCTTAATTTAATGAATTAGCGTGTCAGCTTGCCGATACCGTGTATGCGAAAATTAAGCCGAATTATGATAAAATCATGGCAGAACCTGCGATTTATAGCACCTTTGTTTTTTGCCAATCAGCGATTTGCCGATGTACATCAATACCAAACGCATGACAGCCAAATTCATTGGATAAATACGGCTGATAATGCCAAACATATCCGCCCTGCGATGACAAAAAAAATGCGATTTAAACAAGGCTATATTGATGTGGTACGCCCAGATTCTGCTACTTTTCAATGTATTATACGTGAGCAGTATCAGTATGGTTATGAGTGGGCTTGGCAGTGTTTAACAAGTGGCTAAAATGTGGTTTAATGCGATGATATTGGTGTTGGGCATGATAGGTTTTTTTGCCATTACGCTATTGCCTTATCGTGTTTCTCAAGCATTGAAACAAGGTTATCAACAAGTTATCTTGGTTAAATCTATTCAAAGTAAAATTAAAAAAAAGGAAAAGCTATGAGTATTACCATTCATTTGCCGTTAGAAATTGAAAACAAATTTTTGGCAGAAACTCAAAACGAAGAACAAGACGTTATTACCAAACTCATTTTGGATTATTTGGATAAAAAAGAACGTCAAAAAAGACGAGAGGCGTTGTTAAAAAACCCATCACCAATC
>CAKMOY010000186.1 GCA_927911235.1 uncultured Moraxella sp. | reverse complement strand
AAGCCCAGCAAGCACAATTGTCCAAAGTTTTTAAACGGTTTAAACGTTCACCAAACACCACACAGCCCACCAACACCATCATAAGCGGAAACAAAAAATAGCCGATAGACACATTGACCGCTTGCCCATTCACAGGCGCCCACATAAACAGCCACAACTGACTGGCTAAAATCGGCGTTGGCAATACCAATAACAGTTTGTCTTTTGGTGTGCGAAGGCTTTGCAAAAATTTGGCAAGTTTGGCAAAACCATCGCTAAACAGCATAATTACCACAAGCCCAAACCACATCGCCACCATTCGCCACAAAAACACTTGCGTGCCTGTCAAAGGCGACAGCCAATGACTGTACATATACAGCACGGCAAATAAAATATTGGATAACAACGCCAACGAAATACCGACCATCACACGATTTTGGCTAAAAATGGTTGATAAATTGGAAAGATTGAACAAAAATTGGTTTGAAATTGCTTTTGTCATAAAAACCCTACACCTAGTAATAAATATTGAAATAGTATAACGGCTTTTTTTGCAAAATTATTTCATTTTTTAACAATTTGTGCTAAATTATGCCATGAAAATTTGCCAAAAAAAATTATTTTTGCAAAAAAGTGTTTAATGTTTTTTGCCTAACTGGATAAGTGCTATGCAACACGAAATTGATGATATTGATAAACGTATTTTGAATATTTTACAAGAAGATGCGACCCTGCCGTTAAAAAACATCTCAGAGCAAGTCCACGCTTCGGTGGCAACTTGCCAACGCCGTATCCAGTTTATGATGGATTCTGGGGTGATTACCAAACAAGTGGCGATTATTAACCCTGTGGAGTTGGGTTTTGGTTTGACCACTTTTGTGTTGATTGAAATGGAAAAGCAAAACAACGCCATGCAAGATGCGTTTGAGCGTTTGATGAACCGTTTGCACAATGTGATGAGCTGTTACGAAATTTCGGGCGATTTTGATTTTTTGTTGTTGGTTCATGCCAAAAATATGGAAGATTACCACCGTTTTACACGAGATTATTTGACTTTTGAAAACAATGTTAGACGTTTTAAAAGCCAATTTGTGATGAATTTTGCCAAAGTCGGTACAAAAATTGAATTGGATTAACTGGATTGCAATCGGTTAAAATGGCTTGCTGTTAAGCCAATATTTTCCCAAAAAAATGCGTGATGGTGTATAATAAGCATTTTACAACATGATTGGTTAAAATGTCTGACACTTTTCGCACCACTTACCAAAATACCGAGCTGGTCGTTCCCCCTGATGGGCATTGCTTTCATTGTGGCGACCCCTTGCCAAAACAGCCGTTTTTTACCCTGATTTTGGGTGAACAGCGTGCCATGTGCTGTCTGGGTTGCCAGCTTGCCAGTCAAAGCATTGTAGAAGCTGGGCTTGAGCAATATTACCTTGACCGTAGCGAGATTAACCGCACCGCAAGCTTGCCAGACAGCCTGCACCAACTACAAGCCTACGACCATGATGATATCAAATCCCAGTTTGTGTATGGGCAAGATGGGCATGATGTCGCTGAGCTGTCAATCAGCAATTTACGCTGTAGTGCCTGTGCATGGCTGATTGAAACGCAGTTAGGCAGGTTAGACGGTATGAAACAGTGCCAAGTCAATCTAACCAATCAACGAATGCGAGTGATTTGGGACGACAAAAAATTGCCGATTAGCCAAATTTTGTCAAAAATTCAAGCCATCGGCTACAATGCCAAGCCCTATCGCCAAGACACCCACGAAGCCATGCTTCGCCGTGACAATCGCCGAATGCTGTTTCAATTAGGTATTTCGGCATTGGGGACAATGCAAGCGATGATGTTTGCGGTGGGGCTGTATTTTGGCGAATACGCAGGCATGAATGGCAATGACAGAGAGTTTTTGCGGTGGGTGTCACTGTTTGTTAGTATTCCTGTGTTTTTGATTTCAGGCTTGCCGTTTTTTCAGTCGGCTTTTTCGGCTGTCAAGGCTCGCCAAGTCAATATGGACGTGCCGATTAGCATTGCCATTACCATCACTTTTTTTGCCAGTCTGTACGCCACCATGACCCACACGGGTGAGACCTATTACGACTCGGTGAGTATGCTGATTTTCTTTTTGTTGGCGGGCAAATATGTGGAGCATAACGCCCGTATCAAAGCGTCCAGCCTTGCCAATGATTTGGTCGTGGTTGAGCCGATTTTGGTGGAAAAATTGGGACAAGAAAATGTTCAAAACTCTCCCCAAGAGTTTGCAACATTGTGTGAAAAATACCAAACCATTTTTGCCAATCATTTTGCAAAAGATTCAACATTAGACAATACAACAGACAACATCAATCTTGAAAATTGGGTATCCGCTCAAAATCTACAAGTGGGCGACATTATCCGCATTGACGCAGGGTCAAGCGTGATTGCGGATGGGGTGCTGTTGTCAAACCATGCCGCCGTCTCGCAAAGCCTATTAACAGGCGAAAGCGATTTAATCGTTAAAAATCAAGGTGATAGCCTGGTTGGCGGTAGCCAAAACGACAGTCAGCCGTTTCTGATGCAAGTTACCGCCTTGCCCCAAGACAGCCAAATTGGCGTGATAGACCGCCTTGTTAATCGTTCCTTAAGCGAAAAACCACAAATTGCCCTGCGTGCCGATAGGCTGGCTCGCTGGTTTATCGCTCGTGTGTTGGTGATTGCCAGTGTCGTGTTTGTCAGTTGGTATATGATAAACCCCAGCCACGCCATTTGGGCTACCGTTGCGGTGTTGGTGGCGACTTGTCCGTGTGCCTTGTCGCTTGCCACACCGATTGCTTTGACCGTATCCACCAACCGTTTGGCAAGTTTGGGCTTTTTGGCAACTCGTGGACATACCATCACCACTTTATCCGAAATCACCCATATCGCCTTTGACAAAACAGGCACTTTGACTTACGGACAGCCCAATTTATTGGCGATTGATGTGATAAATGACAATATTGATAAAAATTTTGACAAAAATATTGATAAAAAACTTCACAATCAAAATTTGCAAAATCATTATCTTGCTATAGCAGGTAGCCTAGAAATCGGCAGTCGCCACCCAATCGCCCACGCATTATTAACCGCCACTCGGCAAATGCACTTGCCGATAACCCAAGATTTACAACATATAGTCGGCGGTGGCGTGCAAGCCATCATTGAAAATCAAACTTATCGATTGGGGCATTTTGCTTTTGCAACCGATAACAATCCTAATTTAACAGATTTTTTACCAAATAATGACAATTTCCAAGCCAGCAATCATGTAACTTTAAGTGTTAAAAAAGGCGAAAATTGGCAAATTTTAGCCCATTTTTATTTTCATGATAAAATCCGTGAAGAAGCGTTTGAAACAGTAAAAAATATGAAAAATCAAGGGCTTAAGTTGTTGATTTTGACAGGCGACCCAAGCGACCAAGCCAACAAAGTCGCTAAACAACTTGGCATTGACACGGTGTATAAAGGCTTGACACCAGATCAAAAAGTCGCCCATATTGAAGCCTTGCAAAATGCCAATCATATTGTGCAAATGGTGGGCGATGGTATCAATGACGCACCTGTGTTGGCAAAGGCGAATGTATCAACGGCGATGGCAGGCGTGGCGGATTTGGCTCAAGTATCAAGCGATTCGCTGATTTTAAATGGCAAAATCCAAGCGGTACTTGATGGATATCGTGTTGCAAAAAAAACCGACAAAATCATTGCCCAAAATTTTCGCTGGGCGTTGGGGTATAATATTGCGGTGTTGTTGCCGTCTGCATTTGGCTATGTTCCGCCTTGGCTTGCGGCGATTGGTATGTCGTTGAGTTCGTTGTTTGTCGTGTTAAATGCGTTGCGTTTAAAACGTTGATGATTAATCGGCAAATTTTTCAGTTAATTTATCCAACAGTTTTTGTAAAGTTTGATTTTCTTTGTCTTTTTGCAAAATAATTTCATTTTTATGTTGAATGATTAATTTTAGCTGTTCAATTTCTTTTTGCTGATGTTGATTGTCGTATTGATACAATGTTCCTGAATTGTTTAAATGATTAATGCCAATACTACCACTAAAATTTTGAACAGTATTTTTTCACTACTTGGCATTAAATCAAAAGGCTCTAGACTATCAAGAACTAAAAAACTCACTTAATCAAATCCCAATAAATGGCGTTGTAATTCATTCAAATCTTT
>CAKMOY010000185.1 GCA_927911235.1 uncultured Moraxella sp. | reverse complement strand
TATAGTTTTTGACATCGTTTTTCCGTAAGTTTTGTTTATGGTTTTATATTTTAACAAACTTTTTATTATAAATCATTAAGCAAATTTGATTGATTTTTTTACTATGCCAAATGGCATTTTTAGCGTTACAATATAGGCATTTTTAAAATAAAAACTTTTAAAATAAATTTATCATTTTATGATTTTCTAGCCAAAATTTAAGGAAAATTTTATGCCACAATATCGTTCAAAAACATCAACATCAGGTCGTAATATGGCAGGGGCAAGAGCTTTATGGCGTGCCACAGGTATGACCGATGCCGATTTTCAAAAGCCAATCATCGCCATTGCTAACTCATTCACGCAGTTTGTCCCAGGGCACGTTCATCTAAAGGATATGGGGCAATTGGTCGCTCGTGAAATTGAAAAAGCAGGTGGCGTGGCAAAAGAGTTTAACACCATTGCCGTTGATGATGGCATTGCGATGGGGCATAGTGGTATGCTGTATAGCTTGCCAAGCCGTGATTTGATTGCTGACAGCGTGGAATATATGGTTAATGCCCATTGTGCCGATGCGTTGGTGTGCATTTCCAACTGCGACAAAATCACCCCAGGTATGCTAATGGCAGCAATGCGTTTGAACATTCCAACCATTTTTGTCTCTGGTGGCCCAATGGAGGCAGGCAAAGTGCTTGCAAGCACACTTGTGGATGGTAGCAACGTTCACGAAACTGTTACCAACGACAAAGGCGAGAAAATCCGTAAACTTGACCTTGTTGATGCGATGATTGACGCTGCCGATGATTTGGTGAGTGATGATGATGTTTCAACCGTTGAAAATTCAGCCTGTCCGACTTGCGGCTCGTGTTCTGGTATGTTTACAGCAAACTCAATGAACTGCTTAACCGAGGCGTTGGGCTTGTCCCTGCCAGGTAATGGGTCGCTACTTGCTACTCACGCCAAGCGTAAGGAGCTGTTTTTGGAGGCAGGTCGCCAAATTGTTGAAATCACCAAACGCTACTATGAACAAGATGACAACAGCGTTTTGCCACGCTCTATCGCCACAAAATCTGCCTTTGAAAATGCGATGAGCCTTGACATTGCAATGGGTGGCTCTACCAATACCATTTTGCATTTATTGGCAGCAGCAAATGAGGCAAAAGTGGATTTTAAAATGGCAGACATTGACCGTTTAAGCCGTCAAGTGCCTTGCTTATCAAAAGTCGCCCCCGCCACGCAAAAATACCATATGGAAGATGTACACCGTGCAGGTGGTGTGATTGGTATTTTAGCTGAGCTTGACCGTGCAGGTTTGTTAAAAACGGACGTGTCAACCGTTCACGCACCGACTTTAAAAGACGCTTTGGCAAAATGGGACGTGATGAACCCTGATAATGTGGACGCTCGCAGTCGTTATGTTGCCGCCCCTGGTGGCGTTCGCACTACGCAAGCCTTTAGCCAAAATAAAGAATATCCAAATCTTGACTTAAACCGTGAAAGTGGCTGTATTCGTAGTAAAGAATTTGCCTATTCGCAAGATGGTGGTTTGGCGGTGCTATTTGGTAACATTGCCGAGCGTGGCTAGTGTGGTAAAAACAGCTGGCGTTGATGAAAGTATTTTAAGATTCACAGGGCGTGCAAGGGTGTTTGAGAGCCAAGATGATGCGGTAGAAGCGATTTTGGCGGATAAAATCGTGGCAGGGGATATTGTCATTATCCGCTACGAAGGCCCAAAAGGTGGACCGGGTATGCAAGAAATGCTCTACCCAACATCTTATTTAAAATCAAAAGGCTTAGGCAAAGAATGTGCATTATTAACGGACGGTCGTTTTTCTGGTGGTACGTCTGGTTTGTCAATTGGACACGCAAGCCCAGAGGCTGCCGAAGGTGGGGCGATTGGACTGGTGCAAGATGATGATACCATTGAAATTGACATTCCAAATCGTACCATTCATTTGACAGTGAGTGATGATGAGCTTGCCAAACGCCGTGATGAGATGAATGCTCGTGGTAATAAGGCATGGAAACCTGTGGCTCGTGAGCGTTATGTGTCGCAAGCCTTGCGTGCTTATGCCGCTTTGACAACCAGTGCCGATACAGGGGCAGTGAGAGATGTAAGTCAAGTTGAGAAGTGATTGCTTAAACATTTTGCTCAAATAAAAAGAGAGATTATTATCTCTCTTTTTATACATTAGGATATAAAATGCGTTACACTCAATTATCTGCAATTCTAAGGTTTACCGCCATATCAATTTCCAGTCATGATGATGGGATTTTATAATAATTTTTTAATTTTCTTTTTTAACTGCGTTTGTATCGCAATCGGCAATTGTTGCCATTCTTTGTCAAAATCCTCGTGCATTACCAATCTATAAGTCATCTAAAGAAATCTCACGAAATTTATGTTTTTCTTGGCTACGTTGTTGTGCAATCGCCATGAGCATCATCTTCTGATAAAATCACTGATTTTACAGGGATTTTTCCTGTTTGCGTGATATATTTTAGCACATTGGTAAATAGCTCAGTTGGCGTGATACCTTGCTCTTGCAACACTTGATACGCCTGCATTTTTATCATGTCATCAACACGAAAATTGATAGTTGCCATTTGCTTTTCCTTATTTTTTGATAAATTTAAAATATTGTAATGCAAAATACATTACATTACATTTCAACCAACAAAAAACCGCCTTAATGCTAAGACGGTTTTTTGTTTTGTCAATTTTTATTAATTTTTTACTTCTTGAGCATCAGACTCTTGTTTTTCATCTGAATTTTTTGCTCAAAAATTTTCTGACTCACAGCTGTCTGTGTTTGTTGCATTTTTTGACCAATTGCTTTGCTACTATTTTGTACTAATGCTTGTATGGCTTCACTATCATCTCTTTCAAATACTTTTACTTTTTCCATAAAGTCTGGGTCTTCAATTTCATAATAGGGGGCAATACCAAATGATAGTTTTTGGGCAATTAAGACAGCAGGAAATCTATTGCGTACGCTATTATAATGTTTAACAGTGGCATTATAGGCAACTCGTTTATCCAATAAAACTGCTTCAAGATTTTCCAATTTATTCATTAAGTTTTGATAAGTTTGGTTAGCTTGTAACTGCGGGTAATGTTGTGAAATGGCTTGTAAATTTTGAAAGCTTTGATTAGATGCTTGAATAGATGAATAGGCTTGGCGTTCGTGGTCTCCTGAGCTTTTTGCAATATCAATAATTTGATGTGTTAAATCTATACGTTGTTTCAAAGCAACTTGAATATTAGATAATTGTTCACGGATATTTTGCATGAGTGCCTGCAAGTTATTATATATACCTACTATCCAAAAAGCAATTGCCCCTATTATTATTAGCAAAAAAACGATTAGTCCCATAAAATATTCCTTGACACTATATGTTATGGCTATTCATTTGGTAATTAACAACCATAAAAACATTTTGATAATATTACTTTAAGTTATGAAATAACTGCCTTAGTAAAGACAGCTATTTCATATCTTAACACTTAGCCAACTATTACTCAACAGAGGTTTCTTCTGTTAGAGCAATCGTCTGGTCAATGCCTTTCATTGTCAATTTGATACGACCACGATTGTCAATATCTTGAACCAACACATTCACCATTTGACCTTCTTTTAACACGTCCGCCACGTTCTCAATGCGAGCTTCAGAGATTTGCGAAATGTGTACCAAGCCATCAGTGTTTGGCAACACAGTAACAAACGCACCAAAGTCCACCAAACGAGCGACTGTACCTGTGTAAACTTTGCCAACTTCCACTTCGGCGGTAATCGCTTCAATCTTGGCAATCGCTGCTTTGGTTGATGCTTTGTTTTCACCAAAAATACGGATTGTGCCATTGTCATCAATATCCACAACCGCACCTGTTTCTTCGGTTAATTGACGGATAGTCGCACCGCCTTTACCAATCACATCACGGATTTTTTCCGGGTCAATATCAATCACCGCAAAGTTTGGAGCGTAAGCGTTGATTTCTTTACGGCTAGTTGCAATGACTTCATTCATAGCGTTCAAAATATGGATACGACCTGAGTGAGCTTGGTGCAAGGCTTTCTCCATAATTTCGGGCGTGATGCCTTCAATTTTAATATCCATTTGCAACGCAGTTACGCCATTGGCAGAACCCGCCACTTTAAAGTCCATATCGCCCAAGTGGTCTTCATCGCCCAAAATATCCGACAATACGGCAAAACGGTCGCCTTCTTTTACCAAGCCCATCGCAATACCTGCAACAGGGGCTTTTAACGGCACGCCAGCGTCCATCAAAGCAAGGCTTGCACCGCAAACCGATGCCATAGACGATGAACCGTTAGATTCGGTAATGTCCGACACCACACGGATAACGTATGGGAAACGGTCGCTTTCTGGCAACATGGCTTGCACGCCACGGCGAGCTAGGCGACCATGACCGATTTCACGGCGTTTTGGCCCGCTATCACGACCTGTTTCGCCAACCGAATACGCAGGGAAATTGTAATGTAGCATAAAGTGGTCTTGTTTTGTACCTGCTAACGTGTCCACCATATTAACATCACGGCTATTGCCAAGTGTAGTCGTTACAAGGGCTTGCGTTTCGCCACGAGTGAACAACGCAGAACCATGCGTATAAGGTAAAACGCCCACTTGAATATCCAACGCACGCACCGTTTGCAAATCACGACCGTCAATACGTGGTTTACCTGATAAGATATTATCACGCACGGTACGGTATTTTAAAGTTTCGTATAATTCTTTGATTTTGTTGGTTTTTTCTTCGTAATCTTCAGCTTCTGGATTGCCTGCCAACGCTTCTAATGCTTGTGTTTTGATTTCATCAAGGCGAGCGTAACGGTCTTGTTTTACGCTGATTGTATAGGCTTGTGAAATCGCTTCGGCAAATTGATTTTGTAAAGCAGTTTGCAATTCCACATCAACCGCAGGAGCGACAAATTCCGCTTTTGGATTGTTTACTTGTTTAGCAAAATCATTAATCGCATCAATCACGATTTGTTGTTGCTGATGACCATAAAGCACTGCACCAAGCATTTGATCTTCTGACAATTCTTTGGCTTCAGATTCTACCATTAACACAGCCGATGACGTACCTGCCACGACCAAATCCAAGTCACTATTTTTAATTTCTTCTAAACTTGGGTTTAGCACATATTCACCATTGATAAAACCAACACGAGCCGCACCAATCGGACCGTTAAACGGTGCAGGTGAAATCGCCAACGCCGCAGACGTACCTATCATCGCCGCAATATCCGCATCTTGTTTTTTATCAGATGAAATCACCGTTGCAGTTACTTGGATTTCGTTGTAGTAGCCTTCTGGGAATAATGGGCGAATTGGACGGTCAATCAAGCGAGAAGTCAAAGTTTCCATCTCAGATGCACGACCTTCACGTTTGCCGTAGCCACCCGGAATTTTGCCCGCAGCGTACATTTTTTCTTGATAATTTACCGTTAATGGGAAAAAGTCTTGCCCTGCTGGTGCTTCATCTTTGACCACAACTGCGACAAGCACAGACACACCGCCCATGTGAACGATAACCGTATTGGCTTGGCGACCGATACGACCTGTTTCTAGGGTAACTTGTTGATTACCATATTGAAATTCTTTGGTTACGATATTAAACATAAGTATCCTTAATACAAAATAAATTAAAAAATATTTTAAATAAACCAAATAATCAGCAACAGCCCCTAATCTTGGTATTCTTTTTTATAAATTTAAAAAAAATTCAATCAATTCGGTGGGTTACGCCCAAAAAAAAGGCTAACCAACCCTACAATTTTTTTTTAATAAAATTTATAAAATCAGCTTTTGGGCGTATGCAATACGCCCCTACAAAATAAAATTATTTTCTCAAAAACACCAAGAATTAGAAGCAATCTATCTGATTAATTTTTAATTTAATTAAAATGGTTGAAAAAAAAGCAAAAAACGGCTACTTACAGGTAAGTAACCGTTTGCATTGTTGCGATAAAATCAACAAACATCAAATTAACGGCGTAAGCCTAATTCGTTGATTAACGCTGTATAACGATTTGCATCTTTACGTTTTAAATAGTCAAGTAGGCTACGGCGTGAGTTTACCATACGAATAAGACCACGACGGCTGTGATGGTCAGCTTTGTGTTCTTTAAAGTGTGGTTGCAAGTCGTTGATACGAGCAGTTAAAAGTGCGATTTGCACTTCTGGAGAACCTGTGTCGTTGTCAGATTGTTTGAATTTTGCAACGATTTCGGCACGTTGTTCGTTAGTTAGCATAATAAATCCTTAAATGCAATGCCTGAAAATTCAGACAAACTGTGCATTGCGAAAGTCTGTCTATAAATACCCACGGTATTTCGCCGAGCATTATAGCAAAGTTTTTAGCAAAAATCAGCAAAAATATGATTTTTTTCTTTCTTATTTTTTCAAAAAGTGCTATCTTAAAAATCACAGACACGATAAAAAGAGCCGATAATGACTGCAATTACCGATATTAACCAATTGGATTTTTCAAAAAACTATACTTATGCCGACTATTTAACATGGCATTTTAAAGAAAAAATTGAACTAATTAAAGGCAAAATCATTGCGATGAGTCCTGCACCTACTCGCCGTCATCAAGATATCGCCCAAAATATCAACCGTATTTTGGACAATTTTTTTTATAAAAAGCCTTGTAAAGTGTACTTTTCGCCTTTTGACGTGCGTTTGTACAGCCCAAGCAAGGATATCACCACCGTGGTTCAGCCTGATTTGTGCGTCATTTGTGATTTAAACAAACTTGATGACAAAGGCTGTCTTGGCTCGCCCGATTTGGTCGTGGAAATCGTATCGCCTGGCAACTCAAAAAAAGAAATGGGCATTAAGTTTGATTTGTATGAAGAAGTTGGCGTGCGTGAATATTGGATTGTCAATCCTGGCGAAGAAACCATTTTGATTTATGTGCTACAAGACGGCAAATACATCGGTATGCGACCGTTGGCAAAAGGTGAAACCACCACCGCCCACTCGGTGATTTTTCCAGAATTAAATTTTAACGTTGCCGATGTTTTTTTAGAATAATCAAACAGTTAATTTACCAATTTTACTGGTTGCAATCGTCCATTTTCTTCTAACATTGCCACGCCCAAAAATTGCTGTTGTTCATTAAACAAGCGAATTTCTTGTGGCTCATGTGAAAAAATTTGTTGAGAAATTGCCAAACTTTTGACGTTTAAACGTTGTCCTTGTAAATGCGTAAACTTTGCGTATCGTCAAGCGTAAGTTTTGGCAAAATTTAACACATTCATCAATCGGTAATAATTTTTGTAAGCGTTTATCAAAATCCAATTGTTCAAAATCCGCCAATGTTATCGCATCTTGAATGTCAAAATCGCCTGTCGCTAATCGCCTTAAACTCACCAAA
>CAKMOY010000184.1 GCA_927911235.1 uncultured Moraxella sp. | reverse complement strand
AGCCGTAAGTTCTACGGTGATAGCCTATGGAGTTGATGTAAGTCTTAAGTCAAATGACAAGAGCAAACAACGGCGAAGTAGGAAGAAAACGCTAAATTTTGCTCTTGGGTAGATTTGGGTAGGTTTTTCGGAACGGATTGGTGTTGGCAGTGAACTTGCGTTAGACCAAACGCAACAAGGCTTTCGTTTAACATTGTTGAATACAAAAAAAATCCCACCAAAGCCCACTAAAGATAATAACCATCTAAAAGAAACAATAAGCCATGATAAAAATATTGAAGAAATTTTGGCATTTTCAGGCAGTTGGCAAGATTTGGACGAAGATGTTTTTTCGGTAGAAAGTATTGAAAACGCCGACAACAATCTAAGCGAGTTGATGAATGACAAAAATGTTAATTGATACCGATACCATGTCGTTTTTTTTAAGGGGCTAGTTGTTGATGATATGGATTTATTAATTGCCAGTATTGCGATGGTAAATGACATGGGCGTGGCAACGCATAATACAAAACATCTTAGTAAAATCAATGGTTTATATTTGGAAGATTGGACATGAATAACACAGCAAAATTTATCACCTTTGAAGGTACAGAAGGCGTTGGCAAAAGTACGTTAATCCAAAACCTTGCCAAGCATTTAACTGCACAAGGCATTGACGTTATCACCACACGAGAGCCTGGGGGCAGTCCTTTTGCCGAAGAATTACGCAGTATTTTGTTAAAAAACAACGCCCAAATGGCGGACGAAAGCGAACTGTTGTTGATGTTTGCAGGGCGGATAGACCACTTACAAAATACCATTTTGCCCGCCTTAGCCCAAGGCAAATGGGTGCTTTGCGACCGTTATATTGACTCAAGCATGGCGTATCAAGGCTTTGGGCGTGGTTTTGGTGATGAACAAGCGGTTCAAAAAGTACAAATGTTAATTGATAATTTTGTGCCAAAACTGCCTGATATCACGATTTGGCTGGATTTGCCTGTGGTGGATGGTATGATACGTGCTAAAAAACGGGGTGAATTAGATCGTTTTGAACAACAAGATATTGAATTTTTTGAACGGATTTATCAAGGTTATCAATTTATTCATCAGCAGTCGCCACAGCGTTTTAAACAGGTTTGTGCTGATGGTTCGCCTGATGATGTGCTACAGCGAGTGTTAAAACAATTAGCATAATTTTGCCAAAATTACCAAATCATAAAAAATTGTAATGTTTTAGACAATTATTTGATTTATGATAAGCTATTTTTACCAAAATGTTAACAAAAATAGGAAAAATCATGCGTAACTATTTTATCAAAAATAAAATCGTTGTCCCATATCAGCCTTGCGATGGCTTTGTGTTTAACGCCTGTCTTGACGTTGTCCACAGCGATGTTGCCGACAATGGCTTTGGCAAAGGTGGAAGTGGCGGATTTTTCTAATTTGGTGGAGCAGGTCGCCCCATCGGTGGCTCGTGTCAATGTTACCAAAAAAATGAGTAGCGAAGAGATGGCACAGATTCAGATGGCTTTGTTACTCAGACGTTATTTGGGTGAGCGTGTGCCAGACAGCTTGCCACCTGTGACTGAGAGCAGTTTTGGTACGGCTTTTTTTGTGAGCAATGACGGCTATATGCTTACCAATTATCATGTGATTGAGGGGGCGGATAAAGTTACCGTAACGCTAAATGACCGACAAGAACTGGACGCAACGGTAGTCGGTGGTGATGAGCGTACCGATATGGCGGTGCTAAAAGTGGCTGGCAATGGTTTTCCTGCGTTGCCGGTTGGCGATTCTGAAAAACTCAAAGTTGGTGAATCTGTGCTTGCGATTGGGTCGCCTTTTGGCTTTGATTATTCAGCATCCGCAGGGATTGTCAGTGCCAAATCTCGCAGTTTTTCCAAAGACACCACCGTGCCTTTTATCCAAACCGATGTGGCGTTAAATCCGGGTAACTCTGGTGGTCCTTTGTTTAACCAAAAAGGCGAAGTGGTGGGCGTAAACTCTCGTATTTTTACGGGGACGGGCGGATATATGGGTTTGTCGTTTTCCATTCCGATGGACGTGGCGATGGACGTGTATGAGCAAATCCGCCAGACAGGGACGGTTTCTCGTGCGTATTTGGGTGTATTTCCACAGGACATTGACCGTAATCTTGCGGACGCTTACGGACTTGCCAAACCTGTTGGGGCTTTGATTGCTCGTGTGTCGCCCAATTCGCCAGCACAAAAAGCAGGGCTAAAATCTGGCGATGTGGTACTCAGTTTTAACAACCAAACTATCACCATATCAGCAGATTTAACCAATTTGGTCAGCCGTGCAAAACCCAATGACAATTTTAGTTTACAAATTTTGCGAAATGGCAAAAACCAAACGCTACAAGGCACACTTGTCAAAGCCCCAAGCGATACCACATCAGACACCACCCATGCCAATGGCGAAAACCCTGTCAAATTGGGCTTACGCCTAAGAGCGTTAAGTGCTGAAGAACAACAAGCCTTGCGTGTCAATGGTGTGCTTATCACAGCGGTAGACCCTTTTGGATTGGCAGCCAGTGCAGGGATTCAAGCAGGTGATGTCATCGTGCAACTGAATAATCAAGACGTGCTAACGGTACAAGATTTTGCCAAATCCGCCCAAAATTTGCCAAAAAAAGGCGTGGTAACGGTGCAACTTATCCGACAAGGCGAACCAAAAATTTTGGGATTGCGAATTGAATAAGCATTTATTTATTGGATTTTTGTTTGTTTATTTTTTGCCAAATGGTTTAAAAAAAATTGACCAAAACATTTGATTTTATACAAAACATTGCCATAATAGGGCGTATCGTTTTATAATATTCCCTCTTTGCATCACAAAACTGTGATAGGTCGGCTATGTTGATAAATTGGTTTGGGACGTTGGGCTATGTGATTGCCACTTTTGTGGTGGTTTACGCTTGCCTAAAAACCCTAAAAGCCAGTCCTAGCCAAAATTTTGTGGTGGTCTGGCTACAGCTTGTCGTGTATTACAGCCGTTATTGGGCGTTGTGGTTGCTTGTTTGGACGAATTGGCAAATTTTAAATGACAATCATGCGTTTTTTTGGTTAATCAGTGCCTTGTCTTTGTTGTATTTGTACATGGTTTGGATTGAGCCAAATCGCTTACGTATTCGTTATCAAACGATTGATTTAACACAAAAAAATCAAAATCTTGATAATCATTTTAACAACAATCTTGAGAACAACAGTTTTTGATAACACGGACAAAAAACCGTTAAAAATCGCCGTACTAGGCGACATACATTTTGGTATTTTTCATCATCGTTCTGCACTCAAACGTTGGGTATTACAATTAAACCGTTTGGACGTTGATGCGGTGCTGTTTACAGGCGATTGGTTGTACCACGCTGGGGCGGATATTGTTGGTCAGATGATGATGGTAAAAGCGATTAACAAGCCGTGTTTTACCACGATGAGCCAAGCGGATTTTGAGCAAGGCAAACATCAACCTGATATCATTCGCAATGTTAAATTGACCGATATTTTGCCGATTTTGGGCGTGCAGATTTTGCACAATCACACAGCAAATTTAGACCAAGTGCAACTGTTTGGCGTGAGTGCTGATAATGGGGCGATGATGGCTCGCTTGTTAGAAAAAAATGCCAAAAATCAACAGCCTAGTATTATTTTGACCCACGATATCAAAAATTTGCAAGGCAACGCCCAGCTACTTGCCCATTTAAATGAACGTTGCCTTGTGATTGCAGGGCAGACGCATGGCGGTCAGATGAATGTTAAAGGCGTTACCCCAAAATTGGTCAAAGCGATGACAGGCAGTCGTTATTTGTCGGGTTTTTATATTGCCAATTATCATTTGACAAAAAATACAAAAATCAAGAAAAAAACGTTTAACACGAATAATTACCAAGTGTGGATAAATACAGGGATTGGCATGATTGGCTTACCGTTTCGCTTGAATTGTCCGCCACAAATTGATGTGTTAAGTATAATTTAACTTCATTTAAATAACGGAAAACCACGGAAAATACTTGTAAAAATTTCCATATTTTGACATGATAAATAATCATTACCAAATCATCAATTATTGAATGAAATACAAAATATCCGAAATTGCAGGACAAATAAACCACCATGTACTTAACCCACACAATCCGCATTAAGCCCGCACACAAGCATTATAAAATGCTTGATAACTATGCGTTTTTGTGTAAAAATTTATTTAATGTTGCCACTTATCATAATAGACAAAGTGTTATTACGAGCAACAAAACGCCAAACGCTTTTGAACTTATCAATCAATTAACCAAAGAAAAACAAACAGATTATACCGCCATACCTGCAAAAGTTGCCCAGCAAGTCATCAAACAAGTTTACCAAAACTTTCAATCTTTTTGGGCGGTTATCAAATCCTACCACAAAGACAAAAATAAATTTCTAGGTCGTCCAAAACTACCAAAATATTTAGACAAAACCAAAGGGCGAGCCAATATTTATTTTTACCAAACAGGCTATATCAAAACGTGATTTACAAAAAGGCATATTAACGCTTTCAAGCCGTTTTGATATGCCCTTGTCTTTTGATTTGGGTAAATTAAGCGATGTGATTACTTTTGAAAGTTTACAAGAAGTCAAAGTAGTTAAAATTAATCATGGTTATGATGTTAAAATTACTTACAAAACAACAGAACCCACCACCAAAGTCAATAATGGTCGGTATCTGGCGGTGGATTTAGGCTTAAATAATCTTTTAACGGTTGTGAGTAATACGAACGATACACCTTTTATTATAACAGGCAAAACCGTTAAATCCACCAATCAATTTTTTAATAAAATTAAAGCAAAATTAACATCAAGCAAAGACAAATTAAAAAATAAAGCGGTCGCACAAAAACATTTTATAAACAAAAAATTAAGTCAGTTATCAGCCAAACGCAACAATCAAATTAATGATTACTTACACAAAGCAAGCCATTACCTTATCAACCACGCAGTTGCCAATAAGATAACAACAATTGTTATCGGTCATAATCAAGATTGGAAACAAGGGATAAATATTGGTAAAAGAAACAATCAAAGTTTTGTCAGCGTGCCTTTTGCAAGATTGGTACAAAATGATACAGTATAAAGCTAAATTACAAGGCATTGATGTGATTGTTACTGAAGAAAGTTATACAAGTAAATGTACTTTCTTGATAACAAGCCAATTCAAAAAGCACGCCAATTAT
>CAKMOY010000183.1 GCA_927911235.1 uncultured Moraxella sp. | reverse complement strand
ATCAAAACTGCTTAGAACCTGTATTCACAACGTTTTTGCAATGAAAAAATGCGATAAAATCACCAGCTTTTCAAAGGAAAAAAACGCAGACTGATAGTCATTCTATCAGGTAAGTTTTTGACATCGAGCCGCAAGATTTAGCCATTTTTCATGCAAAAGACAAATAATATTTATAAAACCTGTAAAACTTTACTGCGCAATGTTGTGAATACAGGTTCTTAAATTAACAACATTACTTGGGCAAATTAGCCGATAATGCTTGCCACATTGCCAGGCCTTTTTTCATCATCAACACGTTATGCGTCCGCACGATACACGCCCCTTGTTGCACCGCCAAAAGCCCTGCCACCATGCTACTTTCATCACGTTCACTAACATCATTATTTAGATGAACTTTATTTAATACTTCACCAATAAATCGCTTGCGAGATAACGCTACCATCACAGGCAAATTAAACTGATGTAACCGATAAAACTCATTCAGCCATTGTAAATTTTGTTGATAATTTTTGGCAAAACCAAAACCGACATCAAGGATTAAATTTTCACGTTTAACACCGCCTGACGTTACGTCATCAATACGTTGTTGTAATTCATTTAACACATCTTGAAAAATATCTTCATAATTATCCAAGTTATTCATGGTGGTCGGCTCGCCACGCATATGCATGAGCATAACAGGAATTTGCAAAGCATTCGCCATTTGTATAGCGTTGGGACGTGTTAAAGCTCGCACGTCATTCCAAATACCTGCTCCCACTTCGCTACACGCCTTTATCACAACAGGTGAACTGGTATCCACCGAAATCCAAATATTATCATCGCTATTTTGGCGGATTTTTCTACGACTTTTACCACTCGGTCAAGCTCTTGATTTTCGCTCACGGCACTTGCGTTTGGGCGTGTGCTTTCGCCACCGACATCAATAATGGTTGCACCGTCTTTTATCATCTGTTCGGCATGGCGGACGGCATTGTCAAGGTCGTTATGTTTACCACCGTCCGAAAATGAGTCAGGCGTTACGTTTAAAATCCCCATAATATGCGGTGTTGATAGGTTTAAGGTTTGGTTCTTATAGGTGATGTGAAAATTTGGAATTGGGTAAAGTTGCATTTTTTAGCCTTAACAAAAAAACAAAAACCAACGCTATTTTTTCATAACGGTTTTTTTGGTTAAATATTACATCGCTGGCAATGGCGGTGGCAAACTTGAACCACCTGTTGGTGTAACATCTTTTTCAAAATTTACCTTGATTGGCTCTTGGTAATTTTTTGGTTCACGTGGGGCAATGCCTGCCATGATGTCTTGTAATTGGTCTCGGTCAATGGTTTCCCATTTCATCAAGGCTTCAACCATGGCGTGCATTTTGTCATGATTGGCATCAATGATTTCACGAGCGATATTGTACTGCGTTTCTAGGATACGGCGAACTTCATCATCGACTTTTTGTTGGGTCGCTTCTGAGATGGTACGGCTTGGGAAATAGCCTTGATTGTCGTCATCTTCATAGACCATCACGCCCATTTTTTCTGACATACCGTATTTTGTTACCATTGCACGAGCCATTTTGGTCGCACGTTCAAAGTCGTTTGACGCACCTGTTGATTGTTGATGAATAAAGATTTCTTCAGCGATACGACCGCCAAACAAGATTGACAATTCGTTTAACATACCGTCTTTGTATTTGCTAATCGCATCTTGCTCTGGTAACTGCCACGTTACGCCCAACGCCCAACCACGTGGCATAATGGTAACTTTATGCACAGGGTCGGTATTTGGTAGCATTTCGGCAACCAGTGCATGACCTGCTTCGTGATAGGCAGTGGCACGGCGTTCTTCTTCACGCAATACCATCGATTTACGCTCAGGGCCCATAAATAACTTGTCTTTGGCATTTTCAAAGTCGTTCATATCCACTGAAACTTTGTTACCACGAGCAGCGAACAAAGCGGCTTCGTTGACAAGATTTGCCAATTGAGCCCCACTAAAGCCCGGTGTACCACGAGCCAACGTGCGGATATCCACGCCAACGGTTGCAGGCAATTTTTTAAGATGAACACGCAAAATTTCTTCACGACCTTTGATATCTGGCAAGCCGACACTGACTTGACGGTCAAAACGACCTGGACGTAGCAAGGCTTTATCCAGCACATCAGCACGGTTCGTTGCCGCAATCACAATCACACCATCATTGCCTTCAAAACCGTCCATTTCAACAAGCAGTTGGTTTAAGGTTTGTTCACGTTCATCATGACCGCCACCCATGCCGTTACCACGATGGCGACCGACCGCATCAATCTCATCAATAAAAATGATACAAGGGGCGTTCTTTTTGGCTTGCTCAAACATATCACGCACACGGCTTGCACCGACACCGACAAACATTTCAACAAAGTCAGAACCTGAAATACTAAAAAACGGTACTTTGGCTTCCCCTGCAATCGCTTTGGCAAGCAAAGTTTTACCAGTACCAGGAGGTCCTACCATCAATACGCCACGAGGAATGGTCGCACCCAATTTGGTGAATTTTTCTGGGTCTCGCAAAAAGTCCACGATTTCGGTGACTTCTTGTTTGGACTCTTCACAACCTGCGACATCAGCAAAGGTAACTTTGACTTGGTCTTCGGTCAGCATTTTGGCTTTGGATTTACCAAAACTCATCGGGCCAAAACCACGACCACCGCCACTACTACCGCCACCATTCATATTTCGCATGATAAATAAGAACAAACCGATAATCAACAGCACAGGAAAACTGGCAATCAACAACTGCATCATCACGCCTTGGCGTTCAGGGCTTGCCCCTTGTACTTCCACGTTGTGCTTAATCAGTTTTGGCATAAGCTCGGTATCTGTTACCGCAGGGCGTACCGTTTCAAAGGTTGCACCGCTTTTGGTTTCGCCTGAGATATGCTCGCCATCAATTTTGACGCTTTTGATTTTGTCGCCACTGACTTGGGCAACAAATTGGGAATAATTGAGCTTATCAGGTTCATTTTTTGTGTCAAAATTGCTAAAAACAGCAACCAACACAAAAATCACTGCAAACCATAATAAGGTATTTTTTACCATGTCGCTCACGAGTATGTCCTATCCTATTTATCGATTGATAATTGTTAATGTTGTAAAATGTCAATTATATAATATAGCATGATATAAGGCTTGAAAAATGATTATCAAGCAAAAAAACTAGTTGTAAAATGGATAATTAATTACCAATTCAACCTTTAAAAAAATTCCTGTAAATGGTAGTAAGGAATCGTTTCGGCCAAA
>CAKMOY010000182.1 GCA_927911235.1 uncultured Moraxella sp. | reverse complement strand
TTTTAAACAACAAAATTTTGATAAATGTGGTTAAAAATAGTTTTAAAATACAGCTTTTAACAGATATTTTTTGTGAAAAATCCTTGTTAAAAATCGTTGCTAAAAAAATACAACAATACAGTGAACATTCGTAAACATTTTTTTTCGTATTTAACTGTTTATTTATGAAAAATCTTGTTACAATATCATAACAAGCCTTTGGCAAAAAATTATCAATAAACAATTAACCGTATCAAGGTGAAATATGGACATCAATCAAATCAAACAACTCATTGATTTAATGGAAGAACGCTCATTATCTGACCTAGAGTTGCAAGATGGCGACAAAAAAGTCGCTTTAAAACGCCATTTGGGACAAACTGTGGTCGCTTCCCCTGCCCCTGTGCAAGCGGTCGCCACCGAAAACCTACCCCCAAAGGGGCAACCGAAATTCGCCCATGGTCGGGGTGTTTTATGTCGCTCCAAGTCCAAATGACCCACCATTTGTCAAAGTCGGGCAACAAGTGCAAGCTGGCGATACGCTTGGCATTGTAGAAGCGATGAAAATCATGAACCCACTAGAAGCCACCCAAAGCGGTATCATTGCCGAAATTTTGGTACAAAATGGTGATGTGGTGCAGTTTGGTCAGCCGATTGTGCGTTATCAAGCCTAATTTATTTCATTTGTTAGCATTTTTGTGAATGGTTAAAATCAGGGACAGTCATGATAAAAAAACTTTTAATTGCCAATCGTGGCGAAATAGCACTGCGTATCGTGCGTGCTTGTAAGCAACTGGGTATCAAAACCGTTGGCGTATATTCCACAGCTGACGAAAATTTAATGCACTTGCGTTTTGTTGATGAAGCGATTTGTATTGGCAAACCTAATGCCAATCAAAGCTATTTGAACATTGACACGATTTTGACCGCATCCGAGATTACAGGGGCAGATGCGATTCACCCCGGTTATGGTTTTTTATCAGAAAATGCCGAATTTGCCGAACGTGTGGAAGAAGCTGGCTTAACCTTTGTCGGCCCTGAAGCCGAGCATATCCGCTTGATGGGAAACAAAATTTCTGCCATTCACGCCATGAAAAAAGCAGATGTGCCGACTGTCCCCGGTTCGGTGGGTAGCGTTACTTTGGCAAATGCCGAAGAACAAGCCAAAAAAATCGGCTTTCCGCTACTGATTAAAGCTGCCGCAGGCGGTGGCGGACGTGGTATGCGAATTGTAGAACGCATTGAACACTTGCTACCACAAGTGCAAGCTGCCAAACAAGAAGCCGAACTTTGGTTCGGTGATGACAGCGTGTATATGGAGCGATATCTCAAAAATCCCCGCCACGTAGAAGTACAAGTGCTAGGTGATGGGCGTGGCAACGCCATTCATCTGTATGACCGAGATTGCTCACTGCAACGCCGTCATCAAAAAGTGCTAGAAGAAGCCCCTGCCCCAGATATCGCCGATGATGTAAAAGAACCGATTTTACAAGCCTGTGTCAAAGCCTGTGAACAAATCAAATACCGTGGTGCAGGTACGTTTGAATTTTTGTACGAAGATGAACAATTTTTCTTTATTGAAATGAATACCCGTGTGCAAGTGGAACACCCTGTAACCGAGATGATTACAGGCATTGACATTGTGGTGGAACAGCTAAAAATCGCTTCAGGCTATGGCTTGTCTTATCACCAAAGCGATATTCACCCACGTGGACACGCCATTGAATGTCGTATCAATGCCGAAGACCCTTTGACCTTTATGCCGTCGCCCGGCACTGTTACCAATCTATTTATGCCAAGTGGCTGTGGCGTGCGGTTTGACTCGCACCTTTACCCAAATTATGCCATTCCGACCTTTTATGATTCGCTGATTGGCAAGCTGATTTGTCATGCCCAAACTCGTGAACAAAGCATTGCAAAACTGCACCAAGCCCTAGATGAGCTGGTGATTACAGGCATAAAAACCAACGTGCCATTGCACCGAGATGTGATTTTAAAAGATTTGGCGTTTTGTAACACCGCTCAAAACATTCATTATTTGGAAAATCATTTGTTAAAAGACAAAGAAAAATCCAACTAAAACGGCTTGTTAAAAAATTAACGCATAAATAAGTTGTACATCAACCCACCAAAAATCCCAATCACCAACAAAATAATCACCACTCGTTTGACCCAATATGGTACGAGTGGTAATTTTATATTTTCTTGTTGTAAACGATTGTCCACGCCCGCCTGTAGTCCTGCCAATCCTTGATTGGCTTGTGGTTTTGGGCTGTTTGTTTGACTATCTTGGCTTGTTACATTTTGATTTTGTTCATAAGCATCAATCGCATTTTTAGCGTCTTCAAGGCTGATATTTTGCTCTTTGGCGTAAGTTTTTATCGCAATCACGTAGTTTTTTTTATCAACCAATTGGCGAATGTGTTTGGGTAAGGGATTATTTGTCATTGCTTTTCTCTTTGGTTTTGGCGTTGTTAGTTTTGTCTTTGTTTGTGTCTTGCTATTTGTCTTTTTTGCTTTCGCTTTTTTTTACATCAGATTTTTTTCACATCAGATTTTTTTTGCGGTATCTTTTTG
>CAKMOY010000181.1 GCA_927911235.1 uncultured Moraxella sp. | reverse complement strand
CCATGCCATAATGACTACCAATCAAAGGAATCACCAAAAATGTGTCGTTATTGTCAATTAAATTCGCAAATTTTTAATAGATTTTATCAACAGGCAATGTTGTTGAAATAGCATATCTTGACTCTGAAAGTTTTGCCCAAGCACCAAAACTCTTAATTTTAGCTAAGACTTCAGTGTGTTTCTGTCCTTTGGCATTCAAATCATAAGTAATAAGTTTGACTGACATAAAATTTACTCCAATTAATTAAGATTGTAAATAACCACACGATTATCTTAACCGAACTAAATAAAGAAGTCAATTCCTATATCTTATATTAGTATATAATAATTATATTTCTTTCGTAACATTTATTTTTTTCATTTATCCATGTTTTCTGTTAAAATCTCTTTTCGTCATTGTGACGTGGATTGAAACCTATAGCTGAATATTAGTATATTCACTTGGCAACGATAGTAGTCCACCTATTATCGTTGCCTTTTTCTTAAAACTCCCCAAAGCTCAAAAATTCCATTTTACTATTTCCGCTTGGGTTTAACCCCATCACATCATCATAAAACTTTTCATCAAGTACGATAACGCCCGTATCGCCAATCGGTGTTAATGCCCCTGCTTTTTCCAAATTCTCAAACATAAATGGAAATACATTGATACTAAACGCTTGAGCCTTTTTCACGAGTTTATAAAAATTTTCATCTTTTGCCGTTGCACCACAAAAATCCACAATCAATGCCACACCTTCTTTACCGTATGGTACGACAATGGCTTTGGTTGGTGCGTCAATCGCCTTAAATACCTTGCTTGCCGTCATAAAAGACTGCCAAAGCTGTGGAAATCTACCATCTTTTACTCTTTGTTCATTTTGATTGGCTCCCACATCTCCAATGGATAGTAAATTTAACAAATTATGTTGTTTATCAATCGGATATATCATTTTTTTGTATTGTTTTTCGTCTTGATAGTAATTTGAAAAATAAGTTCTTACCGTCTCTGGGTGCAACAGGCTTTTATCTTGATTTTCAGGCAACGATAACTTGTAAAATAACCGTTGCATGGTTTCTTTACCTTGTTCAATTGTTGGCAACATTCGCAAGTTTTCATTTTTTGGCGTAATGACAAACACCTGTCCTTTAATCGGCTTATTATTATCAACCAATTCACCATTTCGATTGCAACGCCCAGACGCTTGTAAAATACTGTCAAGCCCTGCCAAAAAACGAACGACCGATTTAAACGAAATATCTACCCCCGCCTCAATAAGCTGAGTAGAAATAACAAGCGTTGGTAAGTTATTTTTTAAACGTGATTTAATCGTAGCGATTAAGTCTTTGCGGTGCTTGGCACATTGCCCTGTACTAAGATGAAAAATCACCTCGCCATCAATCTTATCTTTGAGTGTTTGATAAATTTGCATTGCCCATGCTTTGGTATTGACAATCACAAGTGTGCTACTAAATTCGTTAAACTTATCAAGCACAAACTCACTAACCGCCTCATCTTCAAGGGTGTTTTGCGTGTTATCATGAATTTCCACACGTTTTAAGGTATCAAATAGGTTTTTTAATGCGTCATCATTGCCAATAATCTCGGTTGGTGTGTGCAATAAACCACGCTTTTTAACTTCAGATCGGTCAGCTAATTTATCAAGCACAGGCTGTGTCGCCGTACATAACAGCGTGGTTGTTTTGCCATAATCAGCCAAAAAATTTATGGCATTAATAAAAAGATGATAGCAGTTAATCGGTAGGAGTTGAATTTCATCAAACACAAGCACAGCATTGGTCATTTGGTGTAATCGGCGAACGCCTTTTGTACCACCACCAAAACAGCTTTCTAAAAACTGCACCATTGTAGTAAACACAATCGGAGCATTCCAATTATCCGCAATCAATTTGCTTTGCCATGTTTGCACATCAGGCTCAAGATTAGAATGTTGTTCAAGCACCCAACTGCCATCAAAACCTTCATCTTCCAAAATTTTTCGCACTTCAAGGGCATTTTGCTCGATAATACTGGTAAATGGTATGATAAAAATAATCCGCTCAAGGTGATGTTGTTTGGCATGATGAAGAGCAAAACGTAAACTGGCAAGCGTTTTACCGCCACCTGTTGGCACGGTTAAGCTAAAAATCCCTTGTGGTTTTTGGGCATTATCAAGACAAGTTTGGGCGATTAAATTTCGCTGGGTGTTAATGGGTTGTAAATCGGCAGTTTGAGCAAAATTCTGATAACGCTGTTCAACCTTATTTATGGCAATTTCCCAGTTTGGCTGACGCAGTTCTAATTCATGACTTAGTTTTGGATACTCAAAAGCAATGCTATTACTGCGGTCAGCTTCAATCAAACAACTAAACAGCACACGCACCAAAAAGCCTGTATAAAAATCAAACTCAATTTGAGAAAGTTCGTTGTTCTTAAATTTATGGTTTAATGGTTTGAAAACATCACTAAATTCCTTAACCACTGCCCTTTGCCAATCATCGCCAAGTATGTCAAACAGCTTTTGTTCACTTGCCTTGGCTTTAGCTTCCATAAAATGGCTTTTTTCTTCAAGCGTTTCTATTCTACGTTTAAAAACAGCATTGCCATCTTTATCCACAAAATCAATCAAGCCACTATGGTGCGAAACCACACACAGACTTAAAATTTCGGAGAGTAGCTTACCGTTTTCTTGCGTTACTTTAGGATTTGATGTTTTGAAATTGTATTTTTTTTAAAGATTCTATCAACCATTGTCCGCCTGCGGTGGAATGGTCAATTTTGCCTTTTAAGCCTTTAGCATCTACATATTCATCATCAACATCTGCATTTAATAACCCTGTTGCAGATTTAATATAGGTTTGAAATTTATCACTATATTTACCCAAGTCATGAACAAGTCCAATCAACTCACCGCTTAATGGCAAGCCGATTTTATCCGCCAATTGTTTGGCAATCTTTGCTGTACCTGTTAAATGTTCAATGACTGATTGTTCCGCACTGTCCGATTTGCGTACATGAGCGATAAACTGTGTATACTTTGTCATAATAAAGCCAACTTTTCATATGAATTTTGTTGGCTTTTAGCCTAACTGATTTTTAGCAAATTAACAAGACAGAACATAAAACAATACGACACAAAATGTCGTATTGTTTACATCACTAACACTTTCATATAATAAGCATTGTTATCACAAGCACAACAACGCACTGATACGGATACTTATTCTTGCACCACTTTTTTAATCAATCCTTCCACATTCGCCAACGTGTTTTGCACCTCGCTAAAATCAATCTTTGTTCCATCAACCATCGCTTTGGTATCATAAAAACTGACCAAAACCTCACCATTCACTTGCGTTACCAACACTTTTAAAGGCAACTGCAAAGCGAATGTTGGGTCTTTTTGCATCAAAGGCGTACCCGCCTTAGGATTGCCAAACACAATCACCGTGGCAGGTTGCATACTCAGTCCCGCTTTGGTAGCTGCCTGTTGATGGTCAATTTTTGCAAAATCTGCATACCTTTACTTTCAAAGGCATTGCTCAAACGCTGTAACGTTTCATCAAATGAATAATCACTTTTGACAGTATGGGTTTTCATCGCAACATATTCCTGTTTGTTAGTTTGAACTTTTATTGGAAAGTTTTGGCACGCTATTAATAAAAAAGGCAAGCTCAAAACCAATAACCATTTTTTCATTGTGTTCTACCTCATATTTATATTAAAAAAACCCACATTATTAACATGGGTTTTTCTAAGCTTACAAAGATGATTTTGGCAAAATCAGCTCAGGTTTTAATGGCAAATTTGGCGACAACTCAAACAACGCACGGCGATAAACATTGCGTTTAAATGCCACCACCTTGTTTAACGGATACCAATAACTCACCCATTGCCATTCTTCAAACTCGGGCTTTGCCGTATCAAAACGGATAAACTCTGTATTTTTTTCATCTAGCTGAAGCAAAAACCATTTTTGTTTTTGCCCAATACACATCGGATTTTGACCCTGACGGATAAAACGCTTTGGCAAACGATACCTAAGCCAATCTTGCGTCTGCGACAACAAGCGAACGTGTTCAGGGTACAAACCGACCTCTTCCCACAGCTCACGATACATTGCATCAACAGGCGTTTCACCAAAATGAATACCGCCCTGTGGAAACTGCCACGCATCATGACCGACACGCTTTGCCCACAGGACTTGTCCATATGTATTTGCCAAGATGATACCAACATTGGCTCTAAAGCCATCTGCATCTATCATGACGAATTACCTTCAATTTTACATTAAAAATTTGACAGGCAATCACATTATCAAGTTTTTTTGACGATAAATAAGAACCTGTATTCACAACATTACGTAGTAAAATTTTACAGGTTTTTAATAAACATTTATTGCTTTTGCATGAAGATGGCTAAATCTTGCTTTTCATTGCAAAAACGTTATGAATACAGGTTCTAAGTTTAAGTCAGCATATTAAAATAAACCTTTGTTCAAGTTGAAAAACTGTGAAATAATTTAATTCATAATAAAAACATGGACAATGTCATCACTGTCATTCTTACTGTCTATTAAACCAGTTTTTTAACCAAAAGTGTAACATTTTTTGCTAAAATTTGTTTCAACACAAAAAATCCAAAAAATCATTGATTTTAACAACCAAAATCCTTATATTCATTTATTAAACAAAATGTTAAAAAAAAGGAAAATCACCATGAAAGCAACCGTCACATGGCTAAAAAACGAAGTCATCAACTTTGAAGCAACCACCGAAACAGGCAACAAAGTCATCATAGACTCTGCCCAACAACTTGGGGCAAAGCCAATGGAGCTGATTTTGATGGGGCTAGGTGGCTGTGCCAGCTATGACGTGGTGAGCATTTTACAAAAATCTCGCCAAAATGTTGCCGATGTACAATGCGAACTCACCGCCAACCGTGCCGACAGCATACCTGCGGTATTTACCGACATTCATCTGCATTTTATCATCAAAGGCACAGATATCAAAGAAGCCCAAGTCAAAAAAGCAGTAGAATTGTCCGCCGAAAAATACTGCTCAGCCAGCCGTATGCTAGAAAATGGTGGCGTAAAAATCACCCACAATTACCAAATTATTGAAGTGTAAAAAATAAAAAGGATATTCACATGGGAGCATGGTTACCAGCGACCAACGACAGCATTATTTGGGCGATGATAATTGCCAGTATTTTACCAATGTTTTTTGCCTATCTTGCCAAATTTTTTGCAGAGTTTAAACCAAAGACAACGAAAATCCACGAGAATTTTTGGCAAAAACCACAGGCATCGCCAGTCGTGCCAATGCGGCACAACAAAACAGTTACGAAACCTTGCCAATTTTTTTGGCATCGGTTATCATCGCTTTGCTGTTTTTTGTGCCAACGGTCATCGTGAGCAAAGTCGCTTGGTTGTACGTGATTTTACGCATACTGTACGGCTTGGCATACATGGCAAACTGGGCTACTTTGCGTTCTGTATTATGGGCGGTGGGTTTTGCTTGTCCGTTATTTTTATTTTACATTGTCATTCGCATGAGTTAAAAATAAAAAACCCATTAAAAACAATGGATTTTGTCAAAAATTTATCGCAACATTATGTGTTATTTTTTTCAAATTCTGCGTGTTCCACTTGATAAAGCGAACCAAGACGCTGTTGCAAATCTTTGTCCAAGATTTTTTTGGCATTCTTTAAATCATCATTTTTGACAAAATCATCAATTTTTTTGCACAAATCACGTTGTAGTTCATGATTGCTAATCAATGCTTGAAAAATATCTTGTTTGGTGTCAATACTCATCGGTTTTTCTTAAAATTGTTGGTTAAAAATTAACTTTATTTTAAAGTAACCGTTAAAAAAATCCATTGCAAATTTAACGCATTTATGTTGTGAATGGGTAACTTTTAAGGGATTTTTTTTGCCATCATTTTACCAAGCAATGGCAACGAAAACATCGGCAATTGCAACGCCCCAATCAAAGGTAAGAACCACGCCCCCAAAAACGGCATAGCAATGGTATAAGTCAATAACACATTGCGACCACCGCACACCAACGCCGAAATAATCGCAATCTCACGACCCTTTTTCAAATACAAAAAATACGCCCCAAAATAAAAAGTAAACGCCAAAACGCACGCCAATAATAACAATAATAACGACTGTAACGGACTTTTGTCAAAAGTCGCACGAAAACCACCGACCAAACCTAATGGAAATGACAACAACAAAATCACATTAAATTGACCTACTTTTGGATAAATTTTGCTAAAAAAATCACATGGCACAACTTGCCGAACCACAACCGCCAAAGCCATCGGTGCAACAATATAAATTAACAAACGCTGAAAATATAACGCAAAATCCAAGGTAGCTCCAGATGCCCCCAGCACCCAAAGCACAACCAACAAAGTCAAAGGCATAACCAAAGTTGCCGAAATGGTTTTTGCCATCGCAAGCAATGCATCAAATCCAACCGCATTGACAATCGCACCACTACCAAATAATGGTGCAGTCGCCCCCAAAGCCGAAATTGCCAATAGCAAATCACCACGAGCCCCAAAAATATAGGCAATCGCTGTAACAAACGCACAAAAAATCCCTGCCTGAAAAATGGCAAAAAACCAAACGGACAAACTAGAGATTTTTTTTAACAATGCTTTTTGGTCAATCCCCAACAAAGTAAAAAACATCAAAAAGAATAAAACTTGGGGTAAAAAAGGCAATACCGCATTTGATAATTGAGGGAATAAAAATCCAATCAATGCACAAAATGGCATAAAAATAGTACTATGACGAGCAATAAACTTTAACATACGACAATCTATTCACAAAAATAGAATTATAAGTCATACAGAAAAAAAGTAAAGTAAGAATGTAAGCCAAATAAAAACCCCCTCACGATTGCGAGGGGGTATAGGAAAAAGGAGCTAACGATGACCTACTTTCACATGGAGAACCACACTATCATTGGCGTATTGTTGTTTCACTTCTGAGTTCGGGAAGGGATCAGGTGGGGACCAAACAAGCTATAATCGTCAGCAAAAGGGGATAGAGGAATGGTCTGATATACTTATATCATATAAGATATTAAGTAAAGCAAATAAAATTGAACTAAATCAAGGTGATATAAAATCAGAATAACTAACAACACACTTTAAGGCGTTGTATAGTCAAGCCAAACGAGCAATTAGTATTGGTTAGCTACACATGTCACCATGCTTCCACACCACTAT
>CAKMOY010000180.1 GCA_927911235.1 uncultured Moraxella sp. | reverse complement strand
CTTAAAAAAAATTGGAATCCATGCCAACGGCATCAGCGTGGCAAGTATTTCATCAATGTGGCAAAAATAACCTTGAAGACACGCAAGCGGTGTATGCCAAAGCCGATTTACAAAAAACCAAATACGATATTTCGCCGTTTATTGACAATATGGCGGCAGCCTATGCGTGGGCGGATGTGATTGTATGCCGTGCAGGGGCTTTGACAGTGACGGAAGTGGCGAATGTTGGCTTGCCTGCGGTGTTTGTACCGTTGCCAAGTGCAGTTGATGACCACCAAACCGCCAATGCCAAAAGCCTGTCAGAACATGGTGCAGGGTTTTTATTACCGCAAAAAGAGCTAAATGCTGATAATTTGGCAAATATTTTGGCAAAACTTGACCGTAAACAAATCCTTGAAATAGCAAATAAAGCCTATAGCTTTGCCAATCCACAAGCGACCGAGCAATGTGCGAAAATTATTTTGGATAATTTACATTAAATTGTAAAAAATGACAATCCATTAAATTGGCAAGGCTTGAATTTGTTGGGTTTTACCTTGATGGAAACACGAGATAACTTGTTAAATACTTAACAAAAATCAACTAAAAAACTATCATTTTACATAAAAAGAGAAAAGCCATGACAAACGCAAAAAAAGTTAAAAATTTACCCAAACGTATGATTGAAATCCCAGGTATGCGACGTACCAGTCATGTGCATTTTGTCGGTATTGGTGGAGCGGGGATGTGCGGTATTGCCGAAATCGTCAATAATCAAGGCTACACCGTGTCAGGTTCGGATATCAAACAAAGTGCCACAACTGAGCGTTTACAAAGTCTTGGCGTACAGGTGTTTATCGGTCATGACAGCAAAATATCAGCGAAGCGGACGTGGTTGTGGTGTCGTCAGCGATTGACCATACCAACCCAGAGATTCAGTCGGCACTGACCGCTCGTATTCCTGTCATTCGCCGTGCCGATATGCTTGGCGAACTCATGCGTTACCGTCATAGCATTGCGGTGGCAGGGGCTCACGGCAAAACCACCACGACAAGCCTTTTAACCATGATGCTGACCGAGGCAGGGCTTGACCCCACTTATGTGATTGGCGGAAAATTGAACGCTAGTGGCAAAAATGCGTCTTTGGGCGAAAGCCGTTATTTGGTTGCCGAAGCAGACGAGTCTGATGCGTCATTTTTGTCCTTGCGTCCGATGGCGTGTATCGTTACCAACATTGACGAAGACCACATGGAGACGTATGAGAACAGTTTTGACAAATTAAAACAAGCCTACATTCAATTTTTGCAAAATATGCCGTTTTATGGCTTGGCGGTGCTGTGTGGCGATGACAAAGAGCTTTATGGCATGATTGACCGCATTGGCAGACCTGTTTTGACTTATGGATTAGAAAAACACAATGACGTGCAAGCAGTGGACGTGGTGGCAGACGGCACAAAAACGCATTTTACCGTCTTAAGAAAAGATAAAGAGCCTTTGCAAATTACCTTAAACATTCCAGGTATTCACAACGTTTATAACGCACTTGGGGCAATCACCATGGCAACGGACGAAGGCGTGGACGATGAAGCAATTTGCCGTGCGGTTGAGAAGTTTGCAGGCGTGGGCAGACGCTTTGAAAATAACGGTAATTTTGCGGTGGCAGACGGTGGCGATGTGCTACTCATTGACGACTATGGACACCACCCAACTGAAGTGGCGATGACCATCAAGGCGGCTCGCCAAAGCTACCCAGACCGCCGTTTGGTGATGATTTTTCAGCCACACCGTTTTACTCGCACCAGAGACTGCTTTAACGATTTTGTCAAAGAGTTGTCGCAAGTGGATAAGCTGATTTTGCTTGATGTTTATAGTGCTGGTGAAGAGCTGATTAAAGGGGCGACCAGTGATGATTTGGCTCGCTCAATGCGTGAGCGTGGGCAGGTTGAGCCGATTGTGCTAAATGTTAATGATAAAGAACAAATCGCCCAAGTGCTGAAGGTGGCGTTAAAAGGCAATGATTTGCTAATTACGCAAGGGGCAGGCAATGTGGGGCAGTTATGTCAAGATTTGGCGAAGAATAATTTGTATTTGACGCAAAATTAAGGATATAAAAATGCTAGTGGCCTTAGAAAATTTACCAGTTAAGGATAAAGAAAGTTTGTTTAAACAACTTTGGCAATCTTTATTTCTACCACTAGATATAAACCATCAGACTATGGCAACGTTATATCAGTTGCCAATGGTTGAAAAACATAAAGACCCATTTGACCGATTGATGATTTGGCAATGTATGCAAAGCGATTATCAATTATTATCAGAAGATGGCAAATTTAAAGAGTATCAAGCCTTTGGCTTAAAATTAATTTAAATAATTTAAAAAGGTTAAAAAATGAACGAAAATGTACAAAAATTCGGTAAAGTTGCGGTTGTTTGTGGTGGTTTTTCTGCCGAGCGAGAAGTGTCGCTAAACAGTGGTAAAGCGGTGCTTAACGCTCTATTATCCAAAGGCGTGGACGCACACCATTTTGACCCAAAAGAGACCGACATTTCCAAATTGCGAGACTTTGACCGTGTGTTTAATGTGTTGCACGGCACTTTTGGTGAAGACGGCAGTTTGCAAGGCGTGTTAGATGGCTTTAACATTCCTTATACAGGCTGTGGCGTGTTAGCGTCTGCCATTGCGATGGATAAATTTCGCAATCGCTTGATTTGGCAAGCGCTAGGACTGCCAAACGTGCCGTATGTAGTTTTGCATGATGATACTGATTTTGCTAAAGTTGAGCAAGACTTGGGCTTGCCGTTATTTGTCAAACCTGCCGCCGAAGGCAGTAGCGTGGGCGTGGTGATGATTGAAAACACAGGCGAATTGGCGGACGTTTACCCAACTTTAAAGCAATATCATGGCGAGATTTTAGCTGAAAAAGCCATCACAGGTGGCGAGTACGCTTGTTCACTTTTAGGCGGACAGGCTTTGCCAAGCATTCGTATCATTCCTGCGGGCAAATTTTACGATTATGAAGCCAAATACAACCGCAACGACACCATTTATCAATGCCCATCGGATTTGACTGCCGAGCAAGAGCGTGAAATGGGCGAGATTGCCTTAAAGGCGTTTTCGGCAATCGGTGGACGTGGTTGGTCAAGAGTGGACTTTTTAAAAGATAACAATGGCAAATTGTATTTGCTTGAGCTAAACACCGTGCCGGGTATGACCGACCATAGCCTTGTGCCAATGGCAGCAAAAGCCAAAGGCATGGATTTTGCCAGTTTGTGTGTGAAAATTTTGGAAGAGACTTTAAACAAAAATTAAAACAATGTTTAAATTTTAAGTGAAAGTTGCTAAAATATTCTTATCATTTGATGTGTTTTTTGTTATGATAGTATGTTTGTTTTTAAATTTGTTTATTACTTGAAAAATGGCTGTCAAAAGGGCTAAAACATGACAACAACATCAGTCTCACGGTTTCGCCCAAATATCCAAAATTTGGGCAACGCAACCCATTGGATAGTGGTGGTTGTGTTGATTTTTTTCTTGTTGTTTTTGGTATCAACATTTCAACTGTTAAAACAATTGCCCAATGCCAGCATTCACTTGCAACAAAGTAATTTAAATTCGCACGAACGCTATGAATTGACAAAAATTTTGGGCAAGCAAGCCGATGGCAATTTTTTACAAGCTGACTTGCACCGCTATGTGGACACGTTAAGCAGTATTGGCTGGGTGGAGCAAGCGGACGTGCGACGTGATTGGCAACAAGGTTTGATTGTCAATGTAACGCCTAGAAAGGCAGTGGCAAAATTTGGCAGTGAGCGTTTGGTGGACGCTGATGGCGTGGTTTTCAAACCTGCCGACCCAAGCGAGCTTGATGCTCATTATTGGATGCAGTTGCAGGGCGATGAAAAAGACGCTGTTGCCATGATGCAACAGGTACAGCAGGTGAGCGATTGGTATTTGCCTTTGGGATTAAAGGTCAAAGAAGTCATCGTTTCATCTCGTATGACATGGTTATTCCGCTTTGACAATGGCTTAAGGGTGTTAGTTGGCAATGACAATACGTCTGAAAAACTGTACCATTTAAGTGTGATGTTACAAAATCAGCTTCACACAAAATTACCCAAAATGCAAAGTATTGATTTGCGTTATAAAAATGGTATGGCGGTCACATGGAAAACCACAAATGACACCGTTGTAAATGATGGCAAAAATACAAATAATTAAAAAATTTTAAAATAGGTAATCAATTGATTTATCATGAAAAATCCTGACCTTATTGTTGTAATTCATTTAAGTGCCACTGCCGTTCACACTGTGATTGGGCAGATTTTTGATGCACAAGACATTCGCATCATTGGCATTTCATCGGTCAAAAATTATGATTTTTCACAAGGTGCAATCCGTCATCGTGAACGTTTAAAAGCAGCAATCAAACAATCTATCCAAGAAGCCGAAGATATGGCAAACTGCCGTATTAATAGCGTTTGGCTCAGTTTTTCTACGCCCGAATTGGTGAGTATTAACAGTGCTGGAAAAGTCAAAATAGAAACTGAAACGGTGCGTGCCAAAGACATTGTTGCTGCTTTAACCGATGCCAAAAACAAAAACCTAAGCGACAATATGTATTTGATGAGCTATGTGCAACAAGGCATTGTACTAGATGACAACGAAGAAATGATTGACGATGCCATTGGTATGCAAGCCAATGATTTGATGGTGTTGTATCATTTGATGATGATGCCTGTACGTAGCCGACAAAATTTGCAAAAACTGCTCCAAGAATGCGATGTTAGCGTAGAACAAATGCTCTTTGATGCGGTGTCATCAGCCGAATATGGCTTATTGCCAGATGAGCGTTTTCATGGCGTTTGCTTGATTGACATTGGTTCATCAACCACCAGTGTGTGTGTTTATAGCGATAACAAATTGGTCTATACCGCTTGTTTTGACGAAGCAGGACATCATGCGACGATGGATATTTCAGTGTTGCTAGAAGTTAGTATTGCCGAAGCAGAAGCCTTGAAAAAAAATCAAGCCAGTGTGGATAGATTTGGCATTGATGCCAGTCAATTTTTTAGTGTTCGCCGTTCCCAGTACAATGACGAAAAAACGGTCAATATGCAACAATTATTAGAGATTGTTGAAGCTCGCTACTTAAGCATTTTAGCCAATATCAAAAATGACCTAGACCAAGCAGGCTTGAGCGAATTTTTAAAACAAGGTTATGTGTTAACAGGCGGTGGGGCAGAGATGAAAGGTTTAGTGCCACTTGCCAAAAAAGTATTGGCAAACAAAGTACATAAAGTCAATCAACACCCAGCGATTACCGCTTATAGCCAATATGGTGAAGATGATAAACTCAAACACATCGCTGCCTTAATCACACAACGAAAATATCAAACAGCTTTTGGGACATTGCTATATACCCAAAGTGATACCTTTTATCACAGTGAAAAAAGTGTGGTAACAGAAAATGAATCAACTTTTAAAAACACATTTCAACGATTTGAAAGATTTTTAAAAGAGATGTTTTAATTTTGTTTATTTTTTTGCGTAACTATTTCATGTTTTTATGAACTCATGGTATGATACGCAGATATTTTTTGAATTTTTGAATAATAACTTTAGTTAACAAAACTTAAGTTACCCAAATAGACACGCTAATTTAATTTTGCGGAGAAAGCGAAGTATGGAATTAAAGTACGGTATGGCGAATGAACAATTTGAAGAAAACAACGGTCAAGCCCGTTTAACGGTTATCGGTGTTGGTGGTGGCGGTGGTAATGCAGTAGAAACCATGGTGCAATCAGGCATTAAAAATATCACTTTTGTCTGTGCAAATACGGACAAACAAGCACTAGACCGTTTAACAACGCCTAACAAAATCCAATTGGGTATTTTAGGGGCAGGTGCGAACCCAGAAGTCGGACGTGAATCAGCCGAAAGCAATGAGCAACAAATTCGCCAAGTCGTTGAAAACTCTGATATGGTGTTTATTACCGCAGGTATGGGTGGTGGTACAGGAACAGGTGCAGCTCCTGTTGTGGCTCGTATTGCCAAAGAATTGGATAAACTAACCGTTGCAGTTGTAACCATGCCATTTACTTTTGAAGGAGGCAAACGTAACAAAGTCGCCAAAGAAGGTATTGAAAATTTATCAAACTTTGTTGATTCAATCATCACCATTCCAAACGATAAATTGATGAGTGTCTATGGCAAAATCTCTATGAAAGATGCCTTTAAAAAAGCCGATGAAGTGCTACTGCAAGCGGTGCAAGGTATCTCTAATATGATTCGTGATGACGGTTTTATTAACATTGACTTTAACGATATCAAAACGGCGATGACTTCACGTGGACATGCCATGATGGGGATTGGTAAAGCCAGTGGCGAAGACCGTGCCGAAGCTGCCGCTGAAAAAGCCATCAAAAGTCCACTATTGGATAATTTATTATTAAAAAATGCCAAAGGTTTGTTGGTCAATGTGGTAGCAAGCTCTGATTTCAACTTTGACGAACAAGAACGCATTACCCAAAAAGTACAAAGCCTTGTGGATATTGACGAAGCCAATATTTTCTATGGTGTGGTATTTGATGATGATTTGGGTGATGAAATTCAAGTAACTGTGGTAGCAACAGGTTTAACACTGGACACAGCACCCAAAGCACCAACGCCAAATCGTGCGAGCTTTGTGCCAGATGTTAATAGCCAAAGCCGTGTAGATGCAGGTACACATACCCCAGCATTGACAGCAGGATTGGCTCAACAGCAAGCCACACAGGTCGCTCCGCAACAACCATCTGTAATACAGCCAACTGTTACGCAAACTGCACAACCACAACAGACAGTAGCAGGTTCAACGCAACCACAACAACGCACAGGCAATAGTATTCAAGATTACTTACGCCGTCAGCAAAATAAATAATCAACATTATTTGATAAAAACCATCACATTGCGTGGTGGTTTTTTTTGAGCAAAAAACTGATAGATTTATCAAAAAAATAAACCAAATCTGACTTGTTATCTGCTAA
>CAKMOY010000179.1 GCA_927911235.1 uncultured Moraxella sp. | reverse complement strand
TTATTCGTTGGGTCTAGGGCGATGATGTGTCCACGTATTAGGGTCATTCTAGTACTTATCGTAACGTCTGTGTCCTTTTGGCGTTCTTTGGGCAACAAGTACACCGCTTTCGTCCCATCTGCGTAATGTTGAGATAGATACACCTAGTTGTTTTGATGCTTCGTTGATACTAATTAATCTGTTCATTTGGATATTATAAGATAGATTTGGTTATGATTTCAAGAGGCGGTTTCAAGCCCTTGGAAATTATTCAGTTTAAGCTGTGGCATTGCCATTTTGCTCACGGGTTCAGTCATTGAACAGGCGATGGATTGGGATTTTACCATCAGTTTTTTGATGGCGATTAGCACTTATCTATTTTCTCCCATTACCAGTCGTGTGATTTTTTATCGCCAATTTCGTCAGCATATTGGGCAAGTTGGTTGGTGGGCTTTGGCAATTTTTAGTTTGTGGTTTTCTGTTGATGGCGTGTATTGGCTGTATTGGTCTTTCAAAAATCCCGAAGTTGTTGATTTTATGCGAGATGCCAATTTTTTTACCGCCTTTATGTTTGTATTTAATCTGAAGACTTATTTGGTTATTTGATGGCAAGTTGATAGATTTAATTGATATTTTATTTAAAAAGGATAAACAATGAAACTCCCAAAAACTATTATCTAAAAAATATGTATTTATTGACAAAATTTTATCTGATAATTAACAACTAGACATAACAATATTTATGTTAAAATAACAAAAACCCAAAATTAAGGAAAAAACCATGCTCACCCATGACGACATCAGAAACTTCACCCCCGCCGAAAACTGCCTACAAGGCAAAAATATCCTTGTCACAGGGGCAGGGGACGGCATTGGCAAAACAGTCGCTTTGGCATACGCCAAATACGGTGCAACCGTGCTATTGCTAGGCAAAACCCAAAGCAAACTAGAAGCCGTATATGATGAAATTGAAAAAAATGGCGGTGCCGAACCTGCCATTTTACCAATGGACTTAGAAAAAACCCAATTTTCACAAATGCAAGAATTGGCGATTATGATTGAACGAGAAATCGGTAATTTAGACGGACTGTTGCACAATGCAGGGATTTTGGGGGCTTTGACACCGCTTGAAATGTACGACCCAGCCATGTTTGAGCAGGTCATGAAAGTGAACTTTACCGCCCCATTTATGCTGACCCAAGCGTTTTTTCCATTGCTTGCCAGTGCCAATAGCGGTTCAGTGATTTTTACGTCAAGTGGCGTTGCCAAACCAAGAGCTTTTTGGGGAGCGTATGCCTTGTCAAAGCAAGGCATAGAAGGGCTTTGCGACTTATTTACCCAAGAAACGCAAAAAACCACTCGTCTGCGTTTTAACTGTATCAATCCGGGGGCGACCCGTACCCAAATGCGAGCGACTGCCTTTCCAAGCGAAAATCCGAACACGCTCAAAAGCCCAGAAGATTTGTTAAATACCTATATTGCGTTGATGAGTGATGATACAATTGGTGTCAAAGGGCAACTGATTGATTTACAACCAAAATAACCAACGAATGATGACAATTTTTTGATTTTTGCCAAAAAGTTTCAGTTTTTCTGCGATTTTACAAATTGTAAGTTTGTGTTTTATTAAAGTTATTTTTATAATAAGCCTTATTGTTAAAGTGATGTTTTATTTTAACAAAAAAATATTTACTAAGGGTCAAAACTCATTTGACCCTGTTAATCAATAAGGAAAGACGATGACTGAGATAAAACAGCCAGCCGATGATGAGTTGGTGGATTTTACCGAAACCATTCCTGCCCAAAATAAGCGTGGTTTAATCATTACGCTGGTGGCGGCGGTTGTGTCGGTGTTGGTATATAACATTCTGCCATTTGATATCAATGTAAACAAAGGTTTGGCATTATTGACTTTTGTGGGTGCGTTGTGGCTGACTGAAGCCTTGCACATTACGATTACCGCTTTACTTGTGCCGATTTTGGCGGTATTGATTGGTATTCCTGAGTTTGATACCAAAAAAGCATTGGTAAGTTTTGCTGACCCGATTATTTTTGTGTTTTTTGGTGGTTTTGCGTTAGCAACCGCCCTACACGTTCAACAGCTTGATAAAAAGATTGCACTTTGGTTAATTTCTTTGTCAAAAGGTCATTTGGGCGGTGCTGTGCTGATGATTTTTGGCGTTACCGCATTTTTATCCATGTGGATTTCAAACACGGCAACGGCAGCGATGATGTTGCCTTTGGCATTGGGTATGTTAAGCCAAGTGGACAAAACGACTGACCGTAGCACCTACGTATTTGTCCTGCTTGGCATTGCGTATTCTGCCAGTATTGGCGGTTTGGGTACGTTGGTTGGTTCGCCACCCAATGCGATTGCGGCAAAGGCGTTACACCTAGATTTTGCAGGTTGGATGAAATATGGTTTGCCAATGATGTTGGTGATGATGCCTGCCTTGATTGGGGCGATGTATTTGGTATTACGTCCAAAATTAAACCGCCGTATCAGCCTTGAAAATGTGGATATTCCTTGGACGTTGCCACGAGTTTTGACGATTTTGGTGTTTGTGGCAGCAGCATTGTCTTGGATTTTTGGCAAACAGTTGGGCGAGATGTTCAGCTTTACTCAGCCTGATAGCGTGGTTGCGATTTTGGCAGCGGTGTTGGTTGTCGGTCTTGGTTTGGTAAGTTGGAAGCAAGTCAGCGACAGCACCGACTGGGGCGTGTTAATGCTATTTGGTGGCGGTATTGCCTTAAGTAGCGTCATGCAAAGCTCTGGTGCCTCCTTGGTACTCGGTCAGCAAATCGCCAATACCTTCTCATCAGCACCGATTTTTGTGGTGATTTTTGTGGTGTCTGCCTTTATCATCATGCTGACCGAATTTACGTCAAATACCGCATCAGCGGCGTTACTTGTGCCTGTCTTTGCGACCATTGCCACCCAAATGGGTATGCCTGTGGAAGTGATGGTGTTAATCATCGGTATCGGTGCAAGTTGTGCGTTTATGATGCCAGTTGCGACCCCACCAAATGCGATTGTCATGGGAACAGGCGATGTCAGCCAAAAAGACATGATGAAAGTCGGTGCGGTGCTAAACGCTGTGGCTATCGTGATTGTTGCTGTTTGGGCGTATGTGTTTTTGATGTAAAATATTTAAAAGCTTTATCGCACAATAAAACCCATAACAAGATGTTATGGGCTTTTATTTTGGTAATTTTTAATAACAATTTTGTTCAATTAAAACCAAACCGCAAAATTAAAAGTACAGCCCAACAACGAGCAGTGAGCGACTTAATATGGCAAAAGAACCTTAAAAATACTACGTTTCCGTTCGTGGTGAGCTTGTCGAACCATGAGCGGTTTTCCACTTCGCTACGCTACGTCTTGCGAAACAGTGTTTCTCACCTCGATAACTCAGGCGAACGGTTTTCTTTAATAAATTATAGTTTGGAAAGAAGTCTATTATATTTGGCG
>CAKMOY010000178.1 GCA_927911235.1 uncultured Moraxella sp. | reverse complement strand
TATGGTATCAGGCTTTGAGTGGGGTGTCAGCATGAATTTTGTCTATTAGACCTAAAAACCCTATTAAACTATTGTTTAATGGGGTTTTTTATCACGCATGACATACAATTGAAACCAAAACCAAAACGGCTTATCCGTATGGCTTGCCACATCTTCAATGGAGCAAATACTCATGGTAGATAGCGAAAACGGAATACCAAACGCATTGGTAGCACGAGCAGCATGAATCTCACCATCAGCCCACATCATACCTGTAAAACCCGTTGGGGCAATCGCCACAGGCATGGTAACGTCTTGCCCGAGCATTTGGCTTGTGGTGCTACGCCCAGCCATATCGCACAGCACTTTTTGACGCAGTTTGATACGGTGAAAATCGATTTCATTGTTCAGATAAGTCGTTTGCGTCCAAGAACCGCTATCCACATAATCATAAAACATTCGTGGCACTTTTTTTTCGGCGATTTGGCGTAAATTTTCAATATCGGTAATTTTGCTTAAATTTTTCATGAGTTTACTTTACAGTTGTTTAAAAAAATGGATTGTCAATCACGTTGTTAATGCCAAAATATCCATCACCGAAAACGGATAATTTAAAGTTTGGCTAAAATTGGGCGTTTGAATGACAGGAATTTTGGTGGCAAGGGCAAGCATTTCATCTTCTGGCAAGTCAATGATATCCACATATCGCCATTCAAAATCGGCGACCATTTGGGCTTGATTAAGCAAATATTTGGCATCATCGCACAGACGACAGCCGACTGTACCGTACAAAATCCAAAATTTGTCGGTTATCGTTTCGGCAATGGTGGTTGGGTTTGACATTTTTTTTATACAGATTTTTTAAACAAATATTTATTAATATGCCAATAATGTGAATGCGTGATGTTGTGAATGCAGGTTCTTAACATAGCTGGCGAAAATGGTTATAATAAGCCATATTTTTGATTTTCACAAGCCATTTACCCACGATAAAACTCCCAATATTATGCCAAACCATTTGCTAAATAATTTACCGCCATCAAAACCCAAACGCAAAAAACGCCAAAAAAGCGTTGCCAAAGACAGCTTGCCCCCTGTCAAACCTACCACAGGTTTTAAAAAATGGTTAAAATGGGTATTTTTGACCTTGATAGGGCTGTTTTTTGCCTTTCATGTGATGGTGGTGGCGTTGCTTGCGATTTGGCAAACCCAGCCGATTCATAACAGTATGTTTATGATTTTACACAGATTATCTACTTTTAATGGCGTGGAACAGACATGGGTTGATGATGAACAAATTTCGGTCAATGTCAAACGTGCGGCGATTGCCAGTGAAGATGCCAACTTTGCCAGTCATGCGGGTTTTGACATTCAAGGCATTGAAAATGCGATTAAAAAAAAATCAAAAAAGCGGGCAATATTTCCGCAGGTGGCTCAACCATTAGCCAGCAACTTGCCAAAAATCTGTTTTTATTTCCACAGCGTTCCTATATTCGTAAAGGCGAAGAGGCGATTATCACCCTTATGATTGAACAAATGTGGACAAAAGAGCGAATTTTGACCGCTTATCTGAATGTTGCCGAGTTTGGCAATGGGATTTACGGCATTGAGGCGGCGGCACAGCATTATTATAAAAAGTCTGCCAAACATTTGACAAAGCGTGAATCAGCGTCACTGATTGCCATGCTTCCCAATCCAAAATTTTATGAAAAAAATCGCAAAAATCAACGCCTACAAAACAAAACCAATATCATCATTCGTAGAATGGGCGGTGCGGATTTGCCAGATAGTGAATGATTTTGGCAAAAACAAAACAGCAAAAAAATACAATTTTGTATTTTTTTGACACAAATATCGGTTATGATGAAGTGTTAAACAAAATAAATTGCCACGTTATTTTTAAAAGGAACTCCGATGAACAAAGCGAACAATATAAGCCACAATTTAACCGACAACCAACCAACCAAGCCAGTTTTGCCAAAAAATGCTTTGCAAATTGGGCTAAACCAAATTCATTATCCCAATATTTTTCAAGAAATGGGCGAAATGTCGCAAGCCTATTTTAACCGTGAATTGTCTTTGTTGCAGTTTCATCAGCGTGTGTTGGCACAGGCGACCAATCCACGCCACCCTTTGTTAGAAAGATTGTTTTTTTTGATTATTTTTTCGTCAAATATGGACGAGTTTTTTGAAATTCGTGTCGCAGGTTTGATGCAAAAATGAAGATGGGCGATGTCGCAAGTAGCATTGACGGTATGCTACCTAGCCAAGTGTTATCGCATATTTCCACCATCGCACATAAGGCAGTAGATGAACAATACCGCATTTTGAACGAAGAGATTTTGCCTGCATTAGCCAAGCAAGATATCCGTTATTTAAAGCGTGAAGAACTGACACCTGCACAGGCAACGTGGGTAAAAGATTATTTTGAACACCAAGTCGCCCCTGTTTTGACCCCAATTAGTATTGATTTGGCGCACCCTTTTCCAAGGTTGGTAAACAAAAGTTTAAATTTTATGGTAACGCTGGATTGTAAAGACAGCAAAGACAGCTTTGGGCGTGTGCTGGACTTTGCGGTCGTGCCAGCCCCTCGCAGTTTGCCTCGTGTTATTCGTTTGCCTGATGAATTGACAGATGGCAAGGAACATCACATCATGCTCACCGCCGTCATTCACGAGCATATTAATCAGTTGTTCCCAAGCCTAAAAGTGACGGGTTGTCATCAGTTTCGTTTGACCAGAAATGCCGATTTGGATTTGGCAGAAGACATTGAAGATTTGGCAAAAGCCTTAGAAGGTGAGCTGGAAAACCGCCGTTTTGGGGCAAAAGTGCGTTTGGAAGTAACCACGCATTGTCCGCAAGAAATCGTGGATTTTTTGCTAGATGAATTTGATTTGACCGAAGAGCAATTATACCGTGTTAACGGGCCTGTGAATTTAACACGACTTTTGTTTGATTTTAAAATGCCAAATTTGCGTTTTCAGCCGTTTACCCACGAAATTCCCAAAGCGTTTCGCCGTGAAATGTGGGAAAAAAATGAAAATGTGTTTAATGCCATTCGCAAACAAGATATCTTGGTACATCACCCATTTCACGCCTTTACGCCTGTGGTGAACCTGATTCGTCAAGCCGCAGGCGACCCCAATGTGTTGGCAATTAAACAAACCCTGTATCGCTCTGGGGCAAATTCTGAAATCGTGCAAGCCCTAGCCGAAGCCGCCAGAAACGGCAAAGAAGTGACCGCCGTCATTGAGCTAAGAGCCAGATTTGATGAAAAATCAAACATTGAAGTGGCAAACTTGTTACAACAAGCGGGTGCGGTCGTGGTGTACGGTATTGTCGGTTACAAAACCCATGCCAAACTGATGTTGATTGTCCGCCGTGAAGACGGTCAATTACGCCGTTATGCCCATCTTGGTACAGGCAACTATCACGCAGGCAATGCCAAGGCCTATACCGATTACGGTCTGTTTACCGCCAACGAAGCGGTTACAGAAGACGTGCATAAAATTTTTAACATTTTGACAGGCATGGGCAAACCTGCCAAATTACAGCGTTTGTTATATGCACCAGAAACTTTGCATGACAAAATCATGGACTTTATTGATGATGAAATCAAACACGCCAAAGCAGGGCGACAAGGTCGCATTATCATCAAAGTCAATGCTTTAACCGAAAAACAAATCATTGACAAACTGTACCAGGCCTCACAAGCAGGGGTCAAAATTGACCTGATTATCCGCTCTATGTGCTGTTTGTGTCCGCAGTTGGCAGGCGTGTCCGACAACATTAACGTGCGTTCTATCGTGGGGCGGTTTTTGGAGCATACTCGTGTGTACTATTTTGCCAATGGCTCGCTTGACGACAGTAAAGCCCACGCACGCCTATACTGTGCCAGTGCTGATTTGATGGAGCGAAACTTGTTTAGCCGTGTGGAAGTCGCCTTTCCGATTGACGACCCTGTCGTATTCAAGCGTATTTTTGAAGATATCCAAAACTACCTTAAAGACAACAGCAGTGCATGGCAACTATCAGGCGATGGCACATGGCAATTTATCCAAGCTGATGATGGCAATGTTTTTTCGGCACAAGATTTTTTATTGCAAAAAATCGTCTTTAACAAAAGCCTTGACAAACAAGCCGAAAAAAAGTCGGATAAAAAATAAACTGGACAAAATTGCATGACAAATTTTTCCCAAAAACACCAACAAGCTATGCACCACAGCCGTCAGATTGAAGCGGTGCTACACGCCTCCGAAACGCCTGTTACCGCAAAAACGCTATGCCAACAGCTATCTTTGACAAAAGATAGCTTGGATACGGCGTTGGTCGTGCTACAGCAACGCCTGTCTACAGGGGCTTTGACCTTGGCACAGACGGCAAGTGGCTATCGGTTACAGATTGCTGATGAGTTTAGTCCGCTGATTCAACAAGTTTTTCCAAAACGTCAAGAAACCTTAAGCCAAGCCTTGCTTGAAACCTTAAGCGTAATTGCTTATAAACAGCCTGTTACACGAGCGGACATTGAACAAGTGCGTGGGGTGACGGTGTCTAGCAATATTTTACGACAATTGTTTGATAAAGATTGGATTGTGGAGCGTGGTTTTAAAGATACGCTGGGTCGCCCAGCGTTGCTTCACACGACTGATACGTTTTTTAGATGCGTTTTGGGCTGACAAGTCTGGACGATTTGCCAGAAATGCCAGAGATTGGGGGCGGTTGAAGGTTAAAATTCGGTATTAT
>CAKMOY010000177.1 GCA_927911235.1 uncultured Moraxella sp. | reverse complement strand
ATGGTTTTTTATTTTGATAAACTTTGTCAAAAAATGATAAAATAACGCTTTGACATTTGATTGTTTGACAAATTACATACTGAATTGTCATAAAAATTAAAGTATGATAAACAGATTTTTAAAAAATAAATAAAAAGGTTTTTATGACAACAACCGAACAAAACAGCTATTTACAAGACGCCATTAATGCCATTCGCACCGAACAGCAAGCCTTAGAGATTTTGATTAACGAGCTTGACGAGCGATTTATTACTGCTTGCCAACTGCTAGAAAACTGTCAAGGGCGGGTCGTGGTAACAGGCATGGGGCAAGTCAGGGCATATCGGTCGCAAAATTGGCGGCGACTTTTGCATCAACAGGTACGCCTTCGTTTTTTTATGCACCCAGCAGAAGCAGGGCATGGCGACTTGGGTATGCTTGTCAAAGGCGATGTGCTAATCGCTATTTCAAACTCGGGGCAATCGGACGAAATCCGCCGTTTGTTGCCTGTTGTAGAAAAACTTAACATTCCGATGATTAGTATTAGTCGTGATAAACGTGGCTTTTTACCGCAATCGGCTACGGTTGCCTTGACGTTAGGGGCATCGGACGAAGCCTGTCCGCTTGGGCTTGCACCGACTTCTAGCACGACAGCAACTTTGGCATTGGGCGATGCGTTGGCGGTGGCGTTGGTGCATAGCAAAAACTTCACATCGGACGATTTTGCTTTGTCGCACCCTGCAGGGGCATTGGGCAAACGCCTTTTGACAAAGGTTTCGGACGTGATGCACAGTACCGATTTGCCGATTATTGCACAGACTGCCAACGTGGAACAAGCCTTGTTTAGCATGACGAGCGGACGGCTTGGCATGACGGTGATTGTCAATGGTGATAAGCAAGTGGTGGGCGTGTTTACCGATGGCGATTTACGCCGAGCATTGGCAAAAAACATTACGCTTAGCACCACGATTGACAGCGTGATGACCGAAAACCCAAAAACCATTGCCCAAGACGTGCGAGCATCGGACGCTTTAACAATAATGAATGAGAAAAAGGTCAATCAATTGTTGGTGTTAGATGATAAAAAACAGTTGGTCGGGATTATCAGTTTGCATGATTTGTTGCAAGCAGGTGTAAAATAATTAATTTGTTATTTTAATAAAACTAAATATTTTTAAAAAATTTATCGGATTTTTTATGCAAATTTATTAAATAAAGCCAAAAATATCAAAATGTTAGTGCTAGACGTGGACGGTATTTTATCTAACGGTCAAATTATCTATGATGCCAATGGCGTGGAAACCAAAGCCTTTAACGTGCAAGATGGTTTTGGCATTAAACGCTTGCAACAGTTTGGCATTGCCGTTGCCATTATCACAGGGCGAAAAAGCCAAATTGTCGCCAATCGTGCCAAAGAATTGGGCATTGAATTGTTGGTACAAGGGCGTGAAGATAAATTAGTTGTATTAAATGAATTGTTAAAAAATTCTGAACTAACGTTGGCGGAATGTGCTTATATGGGCGATGATTTGCCAGATGCCAGAGCCATTCAAGCCGTTGGTTTTTCTGTAACTGTGCCAAACGCTCACAGTGAAATCAAAAAAATCGCTGATATGATAACCACCAATGGCGGTGGCGATGGTGCGGTGCGAGAAGTGTGCGATATTTTGCTAAAAGCGACAGGCAATTATGATAAAATGTTGGCAAATTATTTGTAATTTTTTACAAGGGTAAACTTATGCAAATAAAACCTTGTTTGTTTTTTGGTTTGATTTGTATTGTCGTGGCTGGCTATTTTTATAAAAGTGGCGATAGTTCATTGACAAATATCAAGCTAAAAGCCTCTGATATTGACTATCAAGCGAGTAATATCAAGGCTTTGCAAACCGATGAAACAGGCAATGTGCATTACCAAATGACGGCAAAAGGCGTAACGCATTATCAAAAAGCCGGTTCAGCCGTGCTTGAAAGTCCGAATATTATTTTGCCAAATCACAACAACAAACAAATTACGCTAACAGCGGATAACGCCACGTTTGACGAAAATTCGCAAATCGCTCAATTAACCAATAATGTTAAAGTCGTGAGTAAATCTGTGCAAAATGACGACACCGCACCGATTGAATTTACCACAACGCAAATGGTTGGCGATTTAAAAAATAAAAAAATCATGAGCCAAAGTGTTGTCAAAGTCAATCAACAAGGCAACACCTTTGAAGCCCAAAGCATGTACGGCGATATGGCGACAGGCGATTATCAGTTTGAAAAAGTGGCGATGACGTTTTTGCCGAATAATTAGTTTTTTTTTCTAATTTTTTTTAGAAATTTTAATAATTTATTGTTGATTTAATGAGAGTAGGGACGTATTGCATACGCCCAAATTATCAAATTTTTAAGGTTAATTTTTATGTTAAAACAGTCCCTTTCTTTGCAAAAATTAGCCGTTTTTGCGGTTTTATCAAGCGTAACTGTGGCAAGTTTTGCCTTACCGTCAGATGCCAACGAGCCAATCCGACTGCTTGCCGACAAAGCAACTTACAGCGAAAGCACAGGCAAAACCACCTATTCTGGCAACGTCAGCATCACGCAAGGCACGCTAAAAATGACAGCGTCAAATTTGACGGTAAATTTATCCAATGCCAAAGCGATTGATAGTGCAGTCGCCACAGGTAGCCCAGCGACTGTACAACAATCGTTACCAAAGAAAAAGGTTTAGCAAAAGGGCAAGCCAATCGCATTGACTATAACGTCAAAACAGGCATTGTAACTTTGACAGGTAATGCCAAATTAATGCAAAACGGAGCGAGTTTTGCAGGGAATGTCATTCGTTATAGCCTAAAAGTGGGCGATGTGGAAGCGACTGCAGGCGGAAGTCAGCGAGTTGAGTTGGTATTCCCACTGCAAGCATCTAACCGTCAAGGGGTGCGTTAATGGCTCATCTTGTCATGCAACACCTTGCCAAACGCTACGGCAAACGTTGGGTCGTCAAAGACGTATCATTTTCGGTGGAACGAGGGCAAGTTGTCGGTATTTTAGGCCCGAATGGGGCAGGCAAAACCACGAGCTTTTATATGGTGGTCGGACTTGTCAATATGGACAAAGGCTCAATTCATCTAGGTGAGCAGGATATTTCATCGCTTGCCATGCACGAGCGAGCCAACGCAGGAATTGGCTATCTACCGCAAGAAGCATCCATTTTTCGCAAACTTACCATTGAAGAAAATATTTTGTCCATTTTGCAAACTCGCAAAGATTTGGATAAAAATGGACAAAAGCAAGCCCTTGAACAGTTAATGGCAGAATTTCACCTTGAACACGTCCGCCATTCACTTGGTATGAGCGTATCTGGGGGCGAACGCAGACGTTGTGAAATTGCTCGTTGCCTTGCCAGTAATCCAAAATTTATCTTGCTAGATGAGCCGTTTGCAGGGGTGGACCCGATTTCGGTTGGCGATATTAAAGACGTGATAACTACGCTAAAAAATCGTGGCATTGGCATACTGATTACCGACCATAATGTTCGAGAAACGTTGGCGATTTGTGAAAAAGCCTACATTGTGTCCGAAGGGGCGATTATTGCTGACGGCACGCCAGAGCATATTTTGGAACATGAACTGGTGCGAAAAGTGTATTTGGGCGAAGATTTTAATATTTGATTTGAGCTGAATAATGACGACCAAAGAGCGGATTTTTCAAGCGATTTTATTTGAAGTGTTGGCGGTGTTATTAACGTTAGGCTTGGTAAAAGTGTTAAGTCAATTTGGCTTAGGCGGACATGATGAACCGAGCAACCAAACTGTGCTAATGATGTTAATCGGCATTTCGTTAATGGCGATGTGTTGGGCTTTTGTTTATAATTTGATTTTTGATAAGATTTTTACAGGCGATAAGTTGGCTCGTCCTGTGTGGTTGCGTGTTGTGCATATTGTGGTGTTTGAGCTTGGGCTGTTGTGTTTTACGTTACCGCTTGTGATGTGGGTTATGCAGATTGGTTTGTGGCAGGCGTTTTTGTTAGATATTTCTATGACTTTGCTTGTGTTGGTGTATGGGTTTGTTTTTTATTGGGTGTATGATGTGATTAGGGAGAATTTAAAAGTTAATTAATATATTCTAAAAAGTATGCCGATGATTTTAGTATGCTTTTACTTAACTATCAATTATAATGGCGAAGAAAAAACACTACTAAAATTATCACATTCAGACAATATTTGAGTGTGTTGGTCTATTACATTGCCAGTTTTACTTTTAACAACAATAGTGGCAGACACTTTGTCTTCAAGCATAATTTTAGCACGAGCAATTTTTACATCTGGCATATCTTTTTGAAAAGCAACCAAATTTCTGCAAGGAATGTCTTTAATTTGTTTGTTTAATTCAACGAGTTGAGACGTGTTAAGTTGTCCGTTAGCAACCTCTGTCATGGTTAAAGTCATTTTTGTGTTTGGATAATTTTTTCAA
>CAKMOY010000176.1 GCA_927911235.1 uncultured Moraxella sp. | reverse complement strand
ATTAAGTCAAGATAGGCAGTTAAAGTTTATTGATGATTTTATGATAGGTCATGGGTGATTTTTAGGTAAAATTAAAACAGATAAACCCTTCTATCAAAATAGCATGAAAAATGTCTATTTAGGGAGGGGTATCTGTTTTTTAGCATGAATTTTGTCTATTAGACCAACGATTTTATTATGCTTTTATCAACGCTTGATTCTTCGTTATAGACATTTAATTTTATTAAGTTCATCATAAAAACCAAACGCCGATTAATTTCGCCAACCGTATTATTGTCATTCATTGCCTTAATAATCGTAGATTTATCAAACATTTCTCCAGCTAAAAAACGTTGGTGAACATTTTTTTTTAACGTTTAAAACCAACTCATTTGGGGCTGTATATAATGTATCGTCTAATTTTGTTTTTAGCTGTAAAAATTGTTCATGGTTATTTTTCCCTTTAGTGTGATAAGCCAACAAGTAGATAGCGGATTCTAGCCATGTCCAATAATCATAATCATGGAAGAAATCAGCTTCTGATAATTCTTTTACAATAATCAAAAAAATTTTCATTTTTTGGTGATGTAAAGAATATACGCCAAAATCACAACGGATTCTAAAAATCCTTTTTTCGTTTTTTTATTTTTTAATGGGATTTGTTCAAAATATTCCGCTAATTGGCTATTTTTGCGTTAAGTTGTTTCATCGCAATAACCTTTAATTTTTAAAATATCAATAAAGCATTGTTTTTATTGATAATTGGATTTTTTAAAAACAAATCTTTTACACTAATTTTTTGCCCATATAAAGCCGACCAATCACAACTTTGTTGAGCGATTTGTTTGGGTAACTCACTCAAAAACTGTTCACGACTTATCACACCTGCTCCAAGACTTAACAAATGGTCATTTGGTAACTGACAATCCACCCACGCAAATTTTGACAATTCACACAACTTCATTAAGCAAAAAAATGCCACTTTTGATGCATCGGTCGCACGATGAAACATACTTTCGCCAAAAAATGCTTGCCCTAATTTGATACCGTATAGACCGCCAACTAAATTTTCATTTCCCAAATTTCTATGCTCACCGCATCGCCCAATTGGTGTAAATTGTGATATGCAGTTATCATATCATTGGTTATCCATGTGCTTTGTGCGTATTTGCGAGCATCGCTACAGCCTTGTATCACTGCTAAAAAATCGTGATTGATTGTTAAATGCCAGTCGCTGTTTTTGAGTTTTCGGCTTAATGTTTTGCTTGGCGTAAAGGTGTGCGGATAGATGATACAGCGTGGGTTGGGCGACCACCACATAATCGGGTCGCCAGCGTTAAACCAAGGAAAAAATCCGTGTGCGTAGGCGTAGCGGAGTGTTTGTGGTTGTAGGTCGCCACCGACAGCGATTAGCCCATCGTCATTTTCACAGTATAATGGGTTGGGGAAGTCGTATTGGCAAGGGTAGCTAAGGTTTTGATTTTTCACGATAATAGCATTTTAAATTAAAAATCTTCTTTAAAAAAGGAATTAAAATCAGACCATTGTTCAACTTTAAATGCCCTAATATCTCTTACAGATAAACCAAACCACGTCAGTTTTTTTAGAGAAACCATAGCTTTTGTTAGCAATGCCATATCTTCATTTTCTGTTACATATAGGCTACCTTGAATACGATTAAAACCAAACTTTCTTAGTGTCGCTTCAATGTCAGCATACGCCTGAGTTACGCCTTTTGGGTGGTTTTGTGTGGTGTCTTTTATGGATAAATCAAATCCTATTGCGTACATATTATTCAGCCTCTGGGTCTAGTAAAATGGCATCTAATGGGTAATAATCTTTTCTATCAGTTTCTAACAGTTTGATTTCTACCCATGTTTTGCCGTCCGCATCTTGCTCTGATTTGTCCAATACGATATAGGGGTTGCCATATTTGCCAAAGGTTTTAATCGCACCCATAGGAATTGTTGTGTTTTGGTGTTGAGTAAGTGTTTCCATAATTAGCACCTTTTAAACATTTAAAGCCAACGCATCGAGATATTTTTCGGCATCAAGAGCCGACATACAGCCCGTTCCCGCTGATGTAATCGCTTGGCGGTAAATATGGTCAGCTACATCGCCACAGGCAAACACGCCTTCCACACTCGTGGCGGTCGCATTGCCGTCCAAGCCACTTTTTACCACGATATAGCCGTTATTCATCGCAAGTTTGCCGTCAAAAATCTCGGTATTCGGTTTATGCCCAATCGCCACAAAAAAGCCCAACGCATCAATCTGTTTGGTCGTGCCATCATTGACATTTTCAATCAACACGCCTGTTACGCCTGTGTCATCGCCTAGCACTTCTTTGACTTTATGATTCCATTCAATGCTGATTTTGCCGTTTTTCTCTTTTTCAAATAGTTGATTTTGCAAGATTTTTTCGGATTTTAATTTATCACGTCTGTGAATCAGTGTAACATGGCTTGCAATGTTGGATAAATACAAGGCTTCTTCCACCGCTGTGTTACCGCCACCGATGACGACAACAGGCTTGTTATGATAAAAAAAGCCATCACAAGTTGCACACGCTGACACGCCTTGCCCCATAAATTTTTGTTCGCTCTCTAAGCCAAGATATTGAGCTGATGCCCCTGTTGCCACGATTAACGCATCACAAGTGTAAGTTTCGTTACCGATAAGAGTAAACGGACGTTTGCTAAAATCCACTTCGTTAATGTGGTCATAGATGATTTTTGTGCCAAAACGCTCGGCGTGTTCTTGCATTTGTGTCATCAGATTTGGGCCTGTCAAGCCTTCTGTTCCACCAATCCAGTTATCCACTTCGGTGGTGGTAGTCAATTGTCCGCCAACTTGTAAACCTGCGATAACTACAGGATTTAAGTTAGCACGAGCAGCATAAACCGCCGCTGAAAACCCTGCAGGGCCAGAACCTAAAATGATAAGTTTGTGGTGATTTGAATTTGTCATAAAAAATTCCTTAACATAAAATAAAAAAGTTGATGATTAAGCATTAAGATAAGGGTTTTGACACAAATTAACAAGGTTTTTTTTAATTTGATAAAATTTTTGGTAAAAATCGTAAAAATCCTCCACAGCCAAGCCAAGTTTTGCTATGATACACCTTCAAAAAATTTTGTAATCCAAGATTAACTCAAGGTGATTGCGTTGTATTATTATATTCGTTCTTCTATTTTGACATTTGTTTGGCTGTTTGTTGCCATTTTTTTGTTTATGTCGCTGTTAAGCTACTCTGCCAATGACCCAAGCTGGTCGCACGCCAGTAATGTGGCGAGCGATGTGAGCAATTTGGCAGGTCAGATAGGGGCGTGGGTTGCTGATATTTTGTACACTTTTTTGGGTGGGGCGAGTTGGTGGCTGGTGGCGATAGCGTGCTATGAAGGCTTGCGAGCGTGGTTTCGCCATACCGAGCCACATGGGGCGTTACGTACATTGGGTTATGTGTTTTTGATATTATCAACTGGGGCATTGTTTGGTCTGATGGCGGTTGATTGGTTGGCACAAGGCGTTTTTGGGCAAGTGGTTGCCCAAGGTTTGCGTAATTTGTTAACCAGTGTGGGGGCGTTTGTTTTTTTTATGCGTATTTTTTGTTGGTTACGTTTACTTTTACCTTTGATTTGGATTGGCAAAAATGTTTGGCAAAATGGAGCTTTGGCAAATGGTTACAGACTGACAATGCCGAGACAACGCCTAGTCCAAAACCCAAAACGCCAGAGCAATTGACATTGTCTTTGAGCCAAAGCGAGCAGGACGAAGCAGATGCCAGTATTATTCAGCCTGTGGTGTCAAAAACAACGACCAAATCTGCCAATGTGCCACAAAATCCGTTGGACGACTTTTTGGACGAAACAGGCTTTAGCCAAACCAAAGAATTTGAATGGATGGATAGCAACGAAGGGGCAAATCCGTTTAAACCTATCAGTTCAGCATATTTGGCAAATAGTAAATTAACCAAAAAACTCAATGCCAAATTAAAAGGCGAAACGTTTAAAGAAAACACGCAAGATCCACCATCAACAGCGGACAGTACAGCTGTTTATCAAGCCAAAGTAGACAATGTTGATAACAATATCAATCATCATGTTAATCCTGTCAATCACGTGGCGACAATGGACGACATACCGACAGATGAATTTCACACGGACGATTTGATATTTGACAATGATTATCAGCCACCGCATGAACATATCGCTGTCGCCAACGAAACGCTGACAGCCAACCCAACACCAGTGGCACAGCCAGATGTCTTTGATGAGCTTCTCTTTGCGACCAAAGATTTGGACAAGCCTAACATGACATTTGATAATGATAAATCCATCAAAGTAGAACCCATCTATCAAAATCCAACCCAAAACCACCAAGCACAAAAAGACACAGAAAACGATGAAACGCAAACTTACCCATCGGTTGCCGAATTATTGGGTATGCGACGTATTAACATTACTGAAAACCAAAATACTGTTGACAGTAAAAATACTGTTGATAAGCAAAACTTCATTCACACATCTGAACTGACAAATGTAGCAGAAGATGACAGTTTTCATTTTAGTTTGAATGAAAATGCGTTAGTGGATGATGAAAACGTTGTGGTTACGCCAATATCGGTACATGAGCGTTCTGTGGATTCTGCAGAATTTGATGAATCAAATCAAACATTTAACCAAAATCAAAATCCGCTTGATATTCACAACGATGCGTTATTTGCCAACAAATCTCGTGCCATGCAAACGGCAAAATACCGAGCGGATTTGCCACCTTTGCCACCGCTTGATTTGTTGGATTTGCCTGACCCAGACCGAAAACCTAGCTACACCAAAGAGCAATTACAACAATTATCCGAATTATTGGAAATTAAATTACAAGATTTTAACATCAAAGCCAACGTGGTAAATGCCCAAATGGGTCCTGTGGTAACACGCTTTGAAGTGGAGCTTGCTCCCGGTGTCAAGGCGAGCAAGGTTACAGGCATTGCCAAAGATTTGGCACGGTCGCTGTCTATGGCATCGGTGCGTGTGGTGGAAGTCATTCCGGGAAAACCCTACATCGGCATTGAAGTGCCTAATCCACAACGCCAATGGTGCGTTTGATTGAGCTGTTAAAAACCGACATTTATCAAGACCCAACCGCACATTTGAGCATGGCGATGGGTAAGGATATCGCAGGTCGCCCTGTGGTAACTGACCTTGGCAAAGCCCCACATATGCTCGTTGCAGGGACGACAGGCTCTGGTAAATCGGTGTTGGTAAATTCGTTGCTGTTGTCATTGTTGTTAAAATACACGCCGACCGAGTTACGGTTGATTTTGATTGACCCAAAACAGCTTGAACTTGCCAATTATAACGAAATTCCGCACCTTTTGACTCCTGTCGTTACTGATATGACCGAAGCGACCAGTAGTCTGTCCTGGTGCGTTGCTGAAATGGAACGCCGTTATCAGTTGATGTCGCTGTTTAAAGTGCGAAAATTGGACGAATTTAACAAAAAAATCATCGAATCCGAACGACAAGGACACCCACTGCTTGACCCACTGTGGCGGATTCACGACTCGGTTAGTCAAGACAAGCCACCAAAACTGAAACCCTTGCCCCAAATCGTCATTGTCGCAGACGAATTTGCCGACATGATTATGCAAGTGGGTAAACAAGCCGAAGAGCTGATTACTCGCCTTGCCCAAAAATCTCGTGCCGCAGGCATTCACTTGATTTTGGCGACCCAGCGTCCTTCTGTTGATGTGATTACAGGTTTGATTAAAGCCAACATTCCTGTGCGTGCGGCGTTGCGTGTTAATTCAAAAGTGGACTCTCGTACTATCTTAGACGCAGGCGGGGCAGAAGATATGCTTGGTCATGGCGATATGCTGTTTTTAGGACCAGGGCAAATTGAGCCAAACCGTGTGCATGGGGCATTTATCAGTGATGCCGAAGTCAATCGTATCTGTGATGCATGGCGTGAGCGTGGTGCACCTGATTATATTGACAATATGTTTGACAATTTTGAATTAAGCTCGCCATCAGGCGGTGATACTGGCGGTAGTACAAGTGGCGATGATGACCCATTGTATGATGACGTGGTCGCCTTTGTCATGGAAAGCCGAAAAGTATCGGCTTCTAGTATTCAACGAAAGTTTAGTATTGGTTATAACCGAGCCGCCAGAATCGTGGATGCGATGGAAGAAGCTGGCTTGGTCGGTCCGATGAAAAACGGTAAACGAGAATTGTTAATGTGATGGCTTAATGTAACTGATGGACTTCGTTATCCATTACCGACAAAATACCATCGGTTTTTGCCAAAACTTGTTTGGCTTTTTGTACATCGGCAAATGAAACCGCCACGCTATTAAAATTTTGATAATCATAGACCATTTTACCATGTAATTGGGCAATCGCTGATAGGGTGGTTGCCTTTTTACCTTGTTCATAATACACAATCAAAATATTGTTTTGTGCGGTGGCTTGTTGCTCAGTTGTTGGAGTGGTGGCTTTTGTTGTGATGGGCGTACTTTGGCAAGCGGTTAAGCCTAAAGACAATACGCTTAATAATAAAAATTTATTCATAGTGAATACCTTATTAAAAATAGGTCTAATAGACAAAATTCATGCTGACACCCACTCAAGCCTGATACATATTGCTTGAGTAGTTTTATGAAAACAAAAGT
>CAKMOY010000175.1 GCA_927911235.1 uncultured Moraxella sp. | reverse complement strand
ATTGGCTTGATGAGCATTTAGATGTTGAGTTAATCACGAATGTTAAAAAGAATATGAAATCTAAGATATTTCATGGTTAAATAGACGATTGCTTAAACGCCGTTTTTTGATTGAAACTGTGTTTGATGAGTTAAAGAATATGTGTCAAATTGAGCATTCAAGGCATCGTAGTTATGTTGGGTTTATGAGTAATTTTGTTGGCAGGGTTGATTGCTTATTGTCATCAAACAAAGAAGCCTACATTAAAAAATGTTCTGTTGGGGCATTCTTTTATTGTAGGTTTCTTATTTGTTTATATTTTTTCAATAAGTTAAATGATTTTTTATATCGAATTGAGGTTACATATAATTTCTCTCGTTTATTTTGTAAACATTTATGTTTAAAATCCCAAAACCCTAGCGACTGTCATCGTTAGGGTTTTTTAATTTTGGCTATACTGTTCAGCACGTTGCCAAGCACGGTCGTCATAGTCGCAACAATCACGGTTTGATGGGGTGTTGTGCGGACATTCGTGACAGTTGGGGGTCATGGGGTTTCCTGTTTGAGTTGTTGATTATCTAATCTTGTTGGGTGTTTAGGTAAAAACAATTCTGGGTGCTGTAATTTGTATTTCGCAGGTATTCCCCTTGTTGTCCAATTATGTACGGTTGTGTATTTCATCTTTAAATAACGAGCCAAAACCGCAGAACCACCCAATTTTTTAATAATATCTTTATCGGTCATGATTATCCCTTGAGTACAATTCATACTATTTTTGAGTAAAAACTATTTTATTACACTCATATTGAGAACAAAAAGCAAATATTTTATAAATTACTCTTTTTGTGGATTTTTTATTAAAAAATGAATATAATTGAAGGTGTTATTTAAACTATTGTTAAAAAGTGAAGCTATGAGTGATGATTTTTTTCAAAGACTGGTAAAAATCACAGGTACGGACAATCAAGCTGAAATCGCAAGAACATTAGAAATACCAAAAACTACCTTGTCCAACTGGTTAAAACGTGGTGTATCAAAAAGTGGGGCTTTGTTGATAGCAGAAAAATATCATGTAGGTATTGACTATGTTTTGACAGGAAAAGGCGGAATGATGGTCCCAACACTCAGTGCTATCCCCTTGGTCGCTGATGTTAATGAAAAAGACAACCGCATTGCCATTCCATTTTATGACGTAAAATTTAGTTGTGGCTCTGGCGAAAATGCCGAAGTAGAATTTGACACAGGCAAGGTGATTAAATTTGAACCCAGCTTTTTTTACCAACCGACATCTCAATCCTGCCAACTGTCGCATGATACGAGCTTCTGGTAACAGTATGCAGTACTATATTTGCGACAACGATGCCGTTATGATAGACACATCAGCCACCCAACCACTAGAAAATGAAGTCTATGCTGTTTATTTTGAAAACGAACGCATGATAAGACGAATTATCAAACAAACAGGGGGTAAACTCTGCCTAAGAGCCGACAACCCTGCCTTTTCTGACAAGATTGTGGATATAGAAAATAGCGAAAACTTTAGCATTTCAGGGCGTGTCGTTTATAGAAGTGGTTAATAAACCCCATCACCCAACCAAAATATCCACTAAAAAACAACAAAAGGAAAAAATATGCTAATAGAACTTTCAGCAACCATAGAACACATCGTCAGCCAACAAGCCCAAAAACAAGGTATCACCGCCCAACAGTTTGTTGAACAGACCATATCAAAGCAATACATGACCGAAAATCCATTTAACTACGACATGGACAAAATGCAAACCGCCATTAACAGCGGATTTACCCCACCGGTGCCAAACCATGCACTCACAGACCTTGCAACTTTTGAAAACTGGCTAAAAGGGGTTTGACCGTGGAAGTTACCCTTAGCAACGACTTTAAAACCAAATTTGCCAACTTCCTAACAACCGACAAACAAAAAAATCCTAGACCTAATCAACCACATCACCCAACACGGCTTTGACGGACTAACAGGGCGAAACAAATCATCAGACGAAGTCCCAACAGCACAATCTTTGACACTATCACATCAGCGAATATATCCTACACTACATCAAAACAGCCGATAGCATAAAAGTCGTCATGCTAGACTACCACCCACCTTTCACCCTACCAAGCGAACAGTACTTAATCTAATTTTTTTTGTCTGTGAAAAATATTTCAGTATAAATCATACTTATAAAACAACCGTTTATCTTTTAATAAATACCTTTTATCATAAATGTACTCATTATGATTATTTTTACATTGCTTTTTATACTCATATTGAGCAATATAAACCCATCAAAACGAAATGCCGAATTTCATTTAACTCAATAACAACTTCTAGTTAGAAAACCGTGCGACATAATGGGCTCAACAGCAATTAGCTGAATTAAAGTGGACAACTGGTCAAACTCACAACAGGCGAAGTTTTAAAAGTTAGCAAACGTTGGGAAGGTATCTACCTAACCAACCCCACTACCAAACAAAAAATCTACATCTTAGCACGTCATAAAGACGAAATGGAGCGAGAAATTGATGAATGGATTGATAAAAACGTCGTTTAAAATCCACTCAAAATAACAGATGATAGTAATTAAGACAGTAATTTATTTAACAATATAAATTTATTTTTATTAAAATCAATAAATTATATCAAAAGTTAATTACCGACCACTGGTACCATATAAAAACCCTAAACAATATGTTTAGGGTTTTTGATTTTTATCTCCAGCCACTCGTTTCTTAAAAATTCCAATTTAGCACATCAAAAAATAACATACAAAAAATTATCAAATACTCTTAAATAATTTGGGTTTGATATGTTAAAATAAGCTATCTTTTTTATTTAACCAAACTGTATGAACGCAACTGTTTTCCCAAATACGAGCAATCCTATCATCGCAAACCCTGCATTTCGCCGTATCGGTATCATGGGACGAGCCAATAAAGCCACCATTTTAACCAGTATTTATCAACTGTGTGAATTTTTTCACAGTCAAAATTTACCGATTTTAATTGACCATCAGACTGCTCGCCTGCCATCGCTTAATTTAGAAAAATTGGGCGATGTCAAAATCGTTGAACGAAATTTGTTGGGTGGTGCGTGTGATTTGGTCGTGGTTGTTGGTGGTGATGGTTCATTGTTACAGGCAGCTCAAGTTTTGGCAAAATATCCTGTGCCTGTGGTTGGGGTCAATCGTGGGCGTTTGGGTTTTTTGGCGGATATCAGCCCTGATGATTTAGCAACACAGCTACGCAGTATTTTAAACGGTGCTTATCAATTAGACCATCGTTTTTTGTTAAAAATGGAAATTTGTCAAGGTAGCCACGTGATTTATGAAGATATGGCATTAAATGACATTTGTCTTGCACGCTGGTAAATCGGTGCATATGCTTGATTTTAATTTAAAAATTGATGGGCTTGATGATTTTATCGTCAGCACAGTG
>CAKMOY010000174.1 GCA_927911235.1 uncultured Moraxella sp. | reverse complement strand
GTTGTGGCACTACTAACCGTCCTATCCGCTATTCTAGGCGTTGCTATGAGTGCTCATATTTCAGCATCTGTAGGCAAGGTATTGCGTGACGATCTAGTGAAAGCACTACAATACTTTTCACTCCGCGACTTCACACATTTTGGTACCGGCACCATCTTGATGCGCACAAGCAGGGACGTAGAAAAAATTCAATCTGTTCTCGGGGAAGGTTTAAATATGATCCTCCCTATGCCACTCATGATTTGCGTCGGTCTAGGACTTACCTTCTATAAGAGCTGGCAACTAGGTCTCGTCATCCTTGCCGTTATGGCTTGCATGATACTTACCATTATCTTTATTGAAAGTCGCGCCTTGCCAATTATCAAAGCTATACAATTAAAGCTAGATGATATTACTGATCTAGTCCGAGATCACATCGTAGGTATGCCTGTTATCAGAGCTTTCAACAGGAGAACCTACGAAAACGATAAGGAAATTGTTATTTTTACAGAGTCTGCCCGACTGAACAAAAAACTGCGTCAAACCTTTGCCATCGGGTTACCGACGATACTCATTCTATTTAATATGAGTACCGTAGCTATTCTCTGGTTCGGCGGCTACAATGTCAGCATGGGCTCCCTACAAGTTGGTGATATCATGGCTGTTATCGAGTATGCAAACCTCATCCTATTGAGCATGCTCATGGCCATATTCGTAATCATCGACATCCCGGAAGCTATCGTGTGCTATGCTCGTATTCGTGAGTTGTTAGAACACGAAAATACAGATACGTTCCCTGAACCATATGCTAGTAGTATTACAAATTCAATGTCTCAATCTACTAAGCATTCTACTAATCAAGGAAGCTACCAAACCTCTACAGGAACAGAAACCGCAACCACAACCGCAACCGCAACCGCAACCGCAACCGCAAAAGGCTAACCTACAGCCCACCCCTGTGTCAAGCCCAAAACCGAACACTTCACCCAGTAATGCAACCAATAATACTAACAATCAACCGCACGATGCCTTTGATGATTTGATGGATGACTTGTTACACCAATTATAAAAGATTAATCATACACCGCCGTTGTCAAAAATTTATCCACCACCGCAAATTGTCCTGCTGTGGTTTCTTCGCCATACATGGCTTGGCGAAAGGCGTTGGAATTGGCAATACCTGTGGTGTACCAAGCAATGTGTTTGCGAGCGATACGACAGCCAGAATATTCACCATAAAAGGCATAAAGCCCTTGTAAATGGGTGAGTACAATTTCACGCAGTTCATCAATCGTGGGATTTGGCAGTAGCTCACCTGTTTGCAAATAATGATGAATTTCCTTAAAAATCCACGGACGACCCTGTGCCGACCGCCCTATCATCACCGCATCCGCCCCTGTCATCTCATACACGGCTTTGGCTTTTGTGGGCTGTCAATGTCGCCATTGGCGATAATCGGAATGTTTAGCATTTTTTTGACTTCGCCAATCAGCTCATAGCGAGCTTGCCCCAGATATTTGTCTTCTCTGGTGCGTCCGTGAATGGTTAGAGCTTGTATGCCAACGTCTTCGGCAATTTTGGCAACGGTCAAAATATTTTCTTTGCCATTTTCAAAGCCCAAGCGAGTTTTTAGGGTTACAGGCACATCAACAGCATTCACCACCGCTTCTAATAATTTTTTCACCAAATCAACGTCTTGCAACAACGCTGAACCTGCCAATTTTTACACACTTTTTTGGCAGGGCAACCCATGTTAATATCAATGATTTTTGCCCCATTGGCGACTTGGTAACGAGCGGATTCGGCAAGTTTGTCAGGCTCTGAACCGACAATTTGGGCGGAAATGGGCGAAATTTCACCGTCAAAATTGGCACGGTATAAGGTTTTGTTATGAGCAAACAATGTCGCATCCGATGTCATCATCTCAGACACGGCATGACCTGCTCCATAGGCTCGGCAAAGTCTACGAAACGGATTGTCCGTTACGCCTGCCATCGGGGCTAGTATCAACCGATTGGCGATGGTTTCATTACCGATATTCATGGGGGTGAGTAAGGGGTGGTTTTTCATAAGTTATTGTTTTTAATGATTTTAATGTTAATTATTAATGGTTTTTTATTGGTGTTTTACCCACGTTTTTGGCTGTTTTTACGCATTTAAATTTTTATGTAAAAACTTGCATATTTTTTCATATATTTGCATATTTTTGCGTTTTTGTTGTATCATATTTACAACATTTTTTATTGATGTTGTAAATTTTACAATAATGTTTCAAATACAGGGTGCAAACATGGGTACAATCAGCAAGAGAAAGACCAAAGACGGTAAATCTTTTCGTTATACCGCAACAGTCAGAATCCAGCGTCAAGATACGCCAAATTTTACTAAATCCAAAACCTTTAGTAAAGAAAGTTTAGCCAAAGAGTGGATAAAAAAGATAGAAGCCCAGATTGAGATTAACCCTGATATTCTCAAAAAATCCACACAATCTGTCTATGGCAACACCCTTGCCCAGATGATTGAGCATTATAGCGTGCAAACACAGGGGCAGTACAACGAAAAGCACGAAACCAACCTAAAACGCATTGCTCGTTATGATATTTGCAAAGCCAATGTATTCACCTTAACACGTCATGATTTTTCATCATTTGCGATGTGGCGTAGGCGTGGCGATGTGGAAAATATGCAAAATGCCGTTTCACCGTCCACTGTTTTAAAGGATTTGAGTGAGATTAGCACGGTTATCAATCATGCGATTTTTGTTTGGGGTATGGATTTAAACCATGTCAAATCCGAATTTGACTTTGCCATGCGTGGCTTAAAAAAATCCAGAATCGTTGGCAAATCAAAACAGCTTGACCGCTTACCAACAGGCGAAGAATTACAGCTTTTGACCAACTTTTTTTATCGTGAATGGGCTGTTGGTCGTGGTTCAATCCCTATGCACCTTATCATGTGGCTTGCCATTTACACAGGTAGACGCCAAGATGAACTATGCCACCTTTTGCTGTCTGATTTTGACCGAGCTAATAACCAATGGCTTGTCCGAGATGTCAAAAACCCCAACGGCACGATTGGCAATCACAAATACGCACACCTTGAGCCAAACGCCCTACTACTGATTGACGAGTGTTTGGACGTAACAACACGCAACCGTATGTCTATCTTAGGCTATGACCAAAATTTGCTTATTCCTATGAATGCACAGACCATTTCGTCCTATTTTGCTAGAGGGTGCAAGATTTGCGAGATTGACGGCTTACGCTTTCATGATTTACGCCATGAATGTGCCACACGTTACGCAGAAGATGGTTTTAGCATTCCACAGCTACAGACAATCACCCTACATTCATCGTGGGCGAGCCTTCAGCGGTATGTCAATCTCAAAAAACGTAGCGACCGCTTGGACTATGTGGACGCCATTGCCAATGCCAAAAAACTACACAGCGAGCATAACATCACCACCAAAACGGTCAAACGCCACATCAACCGTGTGGACATTGCCCATGCCAAGAAAGCGATAGAAATCGCCAAAAATCCAACCATGCTTCAGGCAAATTGGGATTTTATCCAACCGTTTTTGGATAGTTTTGTTAAAGATTTTCATCCGTCAAAACGTATTGTTGATGATTTTACCCTACATTTGGGCGTGGATAATGTGTTTTTGTGGGACAATGCAAGGCAACGCTTTACCCTTGATTATACCCAAGACGCATGGGAAAAATACTTGTTCAAGCATTTTACGATTGATGATTTGCCAGATGGTGCGACACATTTTGACTGTCGCACGCTTGATGTTTTGCGAATTGATGACTACCATGTTTATAAGTATGTGCAAGGCGTTTGGGCGGATATTACCGCTTATTACACCCTGCACAAAGAGCGATTGATTGAGCTGTTTTAACTACTCCACTTTACAAGGTGGGTTTTTTGTTGTATAGTATGTTTTAGAGCGTCAGAACTCTATCAACTAGCGTTACCCACATTTTACGAAAAAGTGGCTTTTTTATGCCTATTATTTGGCAATCTCTCATCATAATAGTCAGTTAATCCACCTATTGGACTTCTTATGTCGAGAGTTGGCAGTCATACAATACCGTAAGGAAAAGCTGTCAGCCGTCTAGTTGCGGTTCTGAAACTCTTGACACCCTTATTTTTAATAAGGTTTTTTTCAGAAAACTAACTAGGAGTTCGTTATGAACGTATTAACCCAAACTTTTACCTTTAACCAATCTGATAATGTGCGTATTATTGTTGATGAAAATAATACGCCGATGTTTGTTGCCAAAGATGTTGCAAACGCTTTGGGTTATACAAATACGAAAGATGCTATTTCACGCCATTGCAATGGGGTCGTGAAACACTACCCCCTTAAAACAGCAGGTGGTTTACAAAACGTCCGTGTAATTTATGAACCTGATGTTTACCGTTGATTTTGGTAGTAAGTTGCCAAGTGCGGTAAAGTTTCAAGATTGGGTGTTTAATGATGTGTTGCCAACTATTCGTCAAACAGGGCGGTATCACGCTCCAAAACCAAAATGCGAAAAACGCAACTATGTAAGTAATGCAGATACGTTAAATATTAAACGCTTGATTTGGCTAACTACGCATTCTATGCGTTGGGAGCAATCGGCTGTGAATGCAATTTGGACACGGTTACGATTTGCGACTGGTACGCCTAGTCCTGCGGTATTTGAGGTGGAGCATTTGCCGATTATTGCCAATGAGATGTTGGATATTTATAAAACGGTGGTAAGGTTGAATAATACGGTGGCTGAAGCCGAAAGATAATTATCAAACGCATTTTGAGAAATAATGAAGATGCTGATTTGATAATGGCGGAATGTGAAAAGCTGATTATGCAGTCGGCAAATGAGTTTGAGCAAAATTTGTCAAGTTCTTGCCAAAAGGTGTTTGGCGGTGATGTTGAGCAGTTGCTCTCTCGTCAGTATCGTATTGGCTGTGATTATCCAAGTTGTAATGAGATAGCCTGTTAAAAAAATAAACAAAACCTTTAACAATTACCCTGCCTAGCTTTGTTAGGTGGGGTAATTTGCTACCCTACATAAAATATTAACGAATACCGATTGATTTGCTATGACGTTTTAACGGTCATGCAAACCTAATTTAAACCCTTTTTTAAAGGATTTAACACGTTTCATGACTGCAGAGCCAAGCTGTGCTTTTCGTTGTGCTTTTTTAAAGCCGCCTTTTGTTTTGCACTTAGCTTAACATGACCACCACCAACACGAACATTTTTAAAAACAGCTTTGCCGTTCTTAATGACTTTTTCTGCTTTATATCTGAACGTTTTGCCACCGATTTTTTGGGTTGATGTTTTACCGCCAAACAGTTTTTTAATTGTACTACCAACCCCATCAAACCCTTCTTCACTGTCTTCTTCATCAATACCAACACCCAAAAGATATAGGCATTTAAAAACTCATCTAACGGCTCACCGTCATCAGGTAGATTTTCAAGCACGGTTTCACACGCTTTTCAATGGCAGTATCGGCAACATCGGTATCAGTATTAAACATATCACTAATAACACTCTCTTTGACACCAAAAGCAATCAATGCTTCCATAACAAAAGCCGTAAGTTGTGCTTTTACCGTTTCATCAACCACTTCGTCATCATCTTCATCATCTTCAACAAAGACATCTTCAATCAAGCCGTCCAACACTTCATTTGGCAACAACTCATCTTCTTCATCTTGTCCTTCTGACAAAATCATCGTGGTATTTAGCACCACAGACACAGCCGCCATACGCATATTAGCGGTTTGGATGATTGCCATACGTTCATCAATAGGGTCAAAAGCAACCTGCTCAACTGCTTCTTTAATACCGTCAAACTGTTGGTTTTGATTGGTTTGTTTTAAACTATCAAAAATTGGATTAGACATAAACATCGTATTTTTTCCTTATTTTGGTTAAAAAATTGATTAGACCTCTTTCCAAACCTTAATAGTGATTTGGTATAATACTGATTTTTAGAAAAAACAGCAAAAGCATGATACCCCGAACAAGCAGAAAAACTCAGTGACGCACAATTTAAACGCTACTTTGGCATCCAAAGAAGTACCTATACTCATATGCTCACCATACTACAAGAAGCATACAACGAACAACACAAAAAAGGTGGCAGGAAAAATGAAATC
>CAKMOY010000173.1 GCA_927911235.1 uncultured Moraxella sp. | reverse complement strand
AACAAAAGATATTAACAAAGTCGGTTTTGACAACGTACAAAAAGCTTTAGAACAAGGCTTAAAAGGCGAACTTATCAACCAAAAAATAGACGAAGCCATACAAGAAGCCAAAAAAAGGCAATAAAACAGTTGCAGACGCCTTTAAAGAAGCGGTAGAAAAACAAATACAGGAACAAGCAAAACAAAATAAAGACATTGAAATTGAAGTTGGTGATATTGAAAAAATTATCGCAGAATTGGCTAAAAGTCAAGCTGATAGGGCTACAAAAGCAGGTGAAAATGCAAAAAACAATACAGATAGAATTGTCAATGCAATTGAACAAGCAAAATCAAAAGACAAAACAAAAGAAAAAGACCAAAGCAAAGAAAATGACAAACCTTTTGAATTGCCAAAGTTTTGTGAGTGGGCTAAGCCTGTTTGTGATTTTGTTGAATGGGTCAAAAAAGAGCCTGAACAACCTAATAATAAACCCATTGATATTGACAAAGTAGAAATGCCTAAAGAATCGGTAAAGATAGATTTTTCAGCAACTTGTCCACCTGATAGGGGCTTTACATTTTCTTTTGTAGGTCGTCAATGGTCTTTAATTTTTCTTATAGCAATTTATGCAAGATTGCCATTAGTTTAGGCTCTGTTGTTAAAGTGATATCTACAATTTTAGCAACCTATATATTACTAGGTATAAGGTCATGAAAGGATTAGCAGGTTTAATTGCAAAGATTCTGGATTCAAGAGAATCAGGATTTTTAAGAAATATTTTGACTGGAGCAGGGCTTACTTTTGGTTCAACAATCGTAGTTACTTCAGCCGTAAAATCTTACATTGCCAAAATTCAAGGTGATGTTTATTCCCTACCGTCAGAATTACTCATGTTAATGGGCTTATCTAATATTGATTATGCTTTTTCAGTCGTCTTGTCGGCTGTGGTTGCTCGTGCGACAATGAATTCAGCAGGGGTTTTCTTAAAGACTAAAAAGAGTGGCTAGGACGACGACAACGTCAGGCGGAGAAGGACGACGCCACGCAATAAGGTAAAATTTATGATTACATTAATAACAGGAACGCCGGGCAGTGGTAAAACACTATATGCGGTCTCAAAAATTCTTGAATACGTAGAGCAAAATAAACGTTTACTAGAAAAGGGCAAAGAGCCACGCATGATATATGCCAATATAGACGGCTTAAGTATTGAAGGTGTTGAGCAAGCTCCTGAAGACTGGAGAAATACGCCAGACGGTTCAGTTATATTTTATGATGAAATCCAACAATTAGAATATTATAAAAAATCTCGTTTTGATAATGAAGTATGTGATGCCTTACAAGTTCATCGTCATACAGGACATGATATTTTTGGTATTACACAATTTCCAGTATTACTCCACTCCAATTTTAAGGCGGTTGTTGGTATTCACCAGCATTTACATAGGGGTTGGGGGCTTTCTTCTGCTACAGTGTTTAACTGGGCGTATTGTGTGGACGCACCCAATGCACCTAGTAATAAGAAATTGGCTGAACATACATTTAGGTTTAACTATCCTAAAGAAATATACAAATATTACAAATCTGCTACATTGCATACCCATAAAGCCAGAGTACCCAAAAAAATCTTTTTAGGCGTTGTGGTGTTATTGGGAATGTTATATCTTGCGTATAAATTATTATTTCAGGAGAATAATTTTTTCAAAAAAAATTTATGGCGTTAAAGATGAGAAACAGAACACAATCAAAGAACAGAAAGAAAATGTAGTACCTACTATCGGTTTGAAAACAGCACCAAAAAATCAAGATAAGCAGACAGAATCAGTTGCAAATCAGATTGAAGCATTAAATATGCAAATACAACTAATTCAGTTGGAATCTCAAATGCAAAGTCTAAAAAAGCAGTCTGAAGAACAACAAAAAAGGCTAAATATGCCTGTTAGTGTGGTGATGTTTGGCAAGAAATGTACCGCATACAATCAACATGGATTACCAATGGATTTGACTTTTTCGGAATGTCGGCTTTATGCGATTGGCGAAAAGCATACATTAATCCAAACATCACTTAATTCTGTTCAGCAAGTAAATTCAAATATTGCTATACAGGAATGAGTTTTTTGATAGACAAAATGTAGCTTGTAGGCTACAATAAAGTTAAAGGGGTGAATGATGTTTGAATTGCATAAAACAGATGAGTTTGAAAAGTGGTTTAAAAAACTTAAAAATCCGATTGCTTTAAAACAAGTGGCTTTACGGTTATTTCGTTTAGAAAATGGTCATTTTGGTGATATTGATAGTGTTGGTAACGGTATTTATGAGTTAAGAATACATACGCATGGCGGTATTCGGATTTATTATACACAACAAGGCGATAACATTATCTTACTATTGATTGGCGGTGATAAATCAACGCAAGATGATGATATCTTAAAAGCTAAGAAGTTAGCAAAAGAATATGGGGTAGATGATGATGAAAGCGACTAGATTTAATCCATTTGATTATATTGATAATGATGATGATATTAAAGATATATTGAATGAAGCTTACAATGATAGCGACTCTAAAACCTTTGTAACTGCTATCGGTCATTTAATTGATAAAAAGGGTGTTGCTGAAGTTTCACGTTTGACTGGTTTAAATCGTGAAAGTTTATATAAAACTGTGAACGGTACAACTTCACCGACTTGGGATACAATGCAACGCATTTTAAAGGCTTTAAATATCAGTGTTTCATTAGGTGTTAAACAAGTTAGTTTTGGTTAATGCTCTTGTGGGGTAATTTCGCCCTGCAACTGAGTATTATTATGTTTGAGAAGTTATCGGACTGTATCAGCTACTATCAACAATATCATCTAACTAAGCATAAATACGACAATCGTAAAAAAGCGTTGGCGTATTTTGACGATATACCGTTACAGGATATCAGAAAGCACCATATCAAGCGTTATCATGCCTTACGGTCGCAAGTGGTATCTAATGCTACTATTAACAGGGAGATATCTTTTGCTAGGGCAAGTATTAATTGCGTAAACCGTGATTATGAATTAACACTTTACAATGCCTTTACTGATATTAAGTTTTTTGAAAGTGATGTTATACCATGTTATTTGACGATTGATGAAGTCAATAGGCTGTTAGAAATGGCAAAGACTATTAATGATACACATTTACATGATTTTTTAGCCTTGCTTGTATATACAGGTGCTAGACCGATTGAGCTATTAACGCTTACTTGGGAAAATGTCTATCTTGATAGACGTTTTTATGTTGTTCGTAATTGCTGGTCTAAGAATAAAAGAACAATGTATAAATATTTGAATGATGTTGCATTGGATATATTGGGGAATCGTCAGCGAATAGGCGAATATGTCTTTACCAATCCTGCTACTGGCGAACGCTATTACGACTTTAAAAATCAGTTTAAAACTTGTAAAAAATTGGCAAAAGTGAACTGTAGAATGTATGATTTACGCCATACTTATGCTAGTTGGCTTGTACAAAAAGGCGTTCCAATTTATACGGTTAAGGATTTGCTTGGGCATAGAGATATATCTAGTACCGAGCGGTATGCACATCTTGATTATGCTACTTATATTGAAGCGTTGAATAAGATAATTTAGTTTTTTTGATTTTATAATTGGTCGCTTGGTGGTTATCTCCGAAGCCTGTGGCGTGGGTTCGAGTCCCGCCGAGCGTACCATTTTAAATGTATTAAAAAAAACCCTTTGACATCAATCAAAGGGTTTTCTTTTTAACCTATCAACTATTTAGCCACAACAAATTTCTCAATCTGCTCTCTCACCAAATCCGCTTTATTATCCAGCACGGTTACAAACTGCTCAAGGCTTTCAATATTTTCGGTGTGGGCAGGGCGTGGAATGTCAATTTGTCCAACAGCTTCATTAATCGTTTCGGCAAATTTGGCAGGCAAAGCCGTTTCCGCACAGACGATAATCTCACCATTTTTACGCACTTCACGAGCCACTTTTACACCATCTGCCGTGTGTGGGTCTAGCAAGTCATTATCGCTTTCATACACCGCTTTGATGGTCGCAATACGGTCGGCATGGGTCGATTTGCCCGATGTAAAGCCATATTTGCTGTGAATATCGCCCAAAAGCTCTGCCAAATCAAAGCCTTGACCGCTGTTTACGTCCGCCCAAAGTGCAGTTAATTTTTGCGTATCTTTGCCCACGAGCAAATACACAAAACGCTCAAAATTTGACGCTTTTGAGATGTCCATAGACGGACTTGACGTTACATAAGTCTTGTCAGCTGTGCGTGGGCGGTATTTGCCCGTTTGGAAAAAGTCATTTAACACGTCATTTTCGTTGGTCGCCACAATCAAACGGTCAATCGGCAAGCCCATTTCACGCGCGATATGCCCTGCACAAATGTTGCCAAAGTTACCAGACGGCACACAAAAACTCACCTTTTGGCTGTTATTTTCGGTGCTGGCAAAATAGCCTTTAAAATAGTACACGATTTGGGCAAGAATGCGTCCCCAGTTGATTGAATTGACCGTGCCAAGACTGTATTTTGCCTTGAAATCAGCGTCTTGTTGCAAGGCTTTGACTATGTCTTGGCAGTCGTCAAACATACCGTTAATGGCGATGTTGTGAATGTTTTTATCGGTCAAACTGTACATTTGAGCACGTTGAAATTCGCTCATTCTGCCGTGTGGCGACATCATAAACACTTCAATATTTTCTTTGCCACGCAAGGCATATTCCGCCGCCGAGCCTGTATCGCCTGACGTTGCACCGATAATCGTCAAGCGTTCATTTTTTTGTTTTAGCACATATTCAAAGGCGTTGCCCAAAAACTGCATTGCAATGTCTTTAAAGGCAAGGGTCGGGCCATTGGACAATTCAATGATTTTAATGCCGTCTTTTAGCTTACGAACAGGCGTGATGTCGGCTTTGCCAAAGGCTTCTACGGTATAAGTTTTGTCAATCAAGCCTTTTAAATCCGCCTTGTCAATGTCGGTGGCGAACAATTGCATAATCTCAAACGCCAAATCGGTGTAGCTTAATGTACGCCATTTAGTCAAAGTCGCATCGTCAATGTGCGGATAGGTTTCTGGGAGCATCAAACCGCCATCTGGGGCAAGTCCCATCAGTAAAACATCGCTAAATTGCATTTTTGGCGTGTTGCCACGCGTGCTGATATATTGCATAGGGTTTTCCTTTTAAAATTAAATAGTTAAAAAATTGTTTAAAATCATATGGTTAAAGTTAAATATTAAACAATCACCAATTCGCTATGACTGCCCAATCGCACCAATTCCAACACATTGTCATATTTTCTATATAACAAAATTAAATCTGGCTGAATATGACAATCTCGCAAATCTTGCAAATCACCTTTAAGTGGGTGGTCGTGATATTTTTGTGGCAATGGTTCGTCATTGAGCAATTTTGCAAAAACTTCCGCCCACGCAGGCGTTACCAATGCCAAATAATGCTTTTTACAATCTCGTTTAAATTGACTGGTTAGGTTAATCATTCTCATGATGTCTTGCTCAACGCCGTCATCATGTCTTCATAAGTGGCAAAATGCTCAACTTCGCCACGTCTTGCCGATTCAATCGCCTGTAGTGTTTCGGCATTTGGCACAAAATTTTTCATCACAATACTTTGATTTTGCTCATTAAAATGCTGTGTAGTTTGCAAGGCTTCTTTTCGCATACTTTGTAAAATAAATTGTTCAATACTACCGCCCATCTGTTTTACAGCTTGTAAAAGCAAACTTTCATCTTGTTGATTTAAATTTAACATTATCATTGTCATTATCGTTCCCCTATTTTAAACTTTTTGCAAAAGTGCATAATAAAAGCCATCGCCATCATTTTCATTTAACGGCAAACATTGATAACCCACATCTCTTTTAATTTGATTTGGTAAATTTAGCGTAAAATCTATGACTTTTGCATCATCATTTTTTGCCAAAAAGCTGCCAATTTGCGTTTCATTCTCCGCCTTTAGCACCGAACAGGTAACATACAACAAAACGCCATTTTTTGCTAAGTTTTGCCAACAATTTGCCAAAATTTTTGCCTGCAAATCCACCGTTTGCATCACGTCATTTTGCGTTCTTAACAAGGCAATGTCTGGGTGTCTTCGGATTACGCCCGTTGCCGTGCAAGGTGCGTCAAGCACAATCACATCAAACGGCAGGGCGGTAAAAGTGGTCGCGTCATCGCACACTAGGCTAACATTATCGGCGGACAATTGCAATCGCTCAAGGTTTTGGCTCACTCGCTCAAGGCGTTTTTTGTCGTTGTCTAGGGCGGTGATTTTGTCGATGTTAAATTGTTCCACGTGGAACATATTTTTTTGGCTAAGTTCTAACAGATGAGCCAATTTTCCACCGGGGGCGGTACAAGCGTCAAGCACATTTAACGGCTTATCAAATGCCAAACTTGCCAAAAGATGAGCCGAAATTTGGGCGTGGCGGTCTTGCACACTCACCCAGCCATCGGCAAAAATGCGGTAAGTCGCCAATTTTGACATTATCATTTTAGCAAAAATGGTTTGTTCATTTTTTTACGCCAATATTGACAAGCTCAAAGCCAATGTCTTGATTTTTCAGCAATGTTGTATAATCATCAAGCGTGGTAAATTTGGCATTTATTCGCAAAAAAATCGGTGCAGATTGGCGTAAAGCCTGCCCCAAGTCATCATACCAGTTTTCAGAATCACCCGCCCAATCTTGCTTTAACTCTTTGGCAAGCCAGTTGGGTAGGCTGTGATTTTTGGCGATTTTTTTGGCAAATTTGGCAGGATTTTTTTGCACTTTTCGCAAAATGGCGTTAATCAGCCCTGCCCCATAGCCTTTTTCTAGCTGTTTGACCGCTTCCACCGTGTCGTTAATGCTGGCGTAGTCTGGCGTGTCCATATACAAAAGTTGATACAAGCCAACATTCAGCCCTGCCCACACGCCCTTGTCGGTAACTTCTTTTTCAATAAGACTTTCACCGATACGGGAAAGCGCCCACCATTGACGCAGTGTACCAAGTAACAATTCGTGGACAAAGCCTTTGTCTTTGTCGCCCACATCTTGCAAAAGTGGGTCAAGTAGGCTTGCAAGTGATTGACCTTGTTGGATTTTTTCTAAAGTGAATATGACTTTGGCTCGGGTGTTTAACTTGCTCATTGAAAAACGTCCCCATCATTCAATTTATCCCCATTGGCAATTTGTTCAGCGGTTAAAGGTTTTCCGCCTGCCCATTGCATTTTGGTGATATTAATCAAATGCTGTATGCCGTCTTTATCTTTGCCACACGCCACCAAAATCGCATTTCGCCCAACGCTCACCACCGTTCCTGCCGTTTTTACGGTCGTTTGGTCAGCTTTAATCGGTTTACATTCTAAGATTTTAATGCGTTCGTTGGGATTTTTCTCAGCGGATAAATAACTAAAAGCGTTTAATGCACGAATTTGACGTTGAATGTTAAACGCATCATTTTGCCAATTAATTTCGCCTTCCGCTGTGGTGATTTTTCGGCATAATTGGCTAAATCATCGTCTTGTTTTTTGGCTTTTGCTTGATAATTTTGCAAATCTTTTAACACAGTGATAATCGCTTGTCCGCCTAAATCCGCCAGTTTGTCGTGTATCGTTTGCGTGGTGTCGGTGTCGGTAATTGCACATTCAACCTTATACAGCATATCGCCTGTATCAAGCCCTTGTGCCATCTGCATAATGGTAATACCTGTTTTGTCGTCCCCTGCCAAAATCGCACGCTGAATGGGTGCTGCCCCACGCCAACGTGGTAGTAGCGAGCCGTGAATGTTGAGACAGCCAAAAGTAGGCGTATTTAGCACCCCAAGCGGTAAAATCAAACCATACGCCGCCACAATCATCACATCAGGCTGATAGTTTGCCAATGTTCCACGTGAAACATGACCGTTTTCTGATTTTAGGCTAAAACTCTCTGGCTGTTCCACAGGAATGTTGTGGGCGATTGCCAATTCTTTGACAGGCGAAGCGGTGAGTTTTTGTCCACGCCCTGCCTTGCGGTCTGGCTGAGTATAAACGGCAACGATGTCAATATTTAATTCGTTTTTTTGTTCAATTAAGGCTTGCAAGGCAACTTTGGCAAATTCTGGCGTACCTGCAAAAATAACTTTTAGAGGTTTATTCATAAATTTTCATCTTTTTTTGTTAATTTTCTGCTATTATAGTACGATTTGATAAAAATAAAAAAAATCAATTCGTGTTTTTTGGTATTTATGGTAACGTTTTGTGCATCATTCAATCTCAATTTTTCATCGTCCTGCCGCACAACGAAGTTTGACTAAGCTTTTTGTTATCATGCTTTGCTTGGTAATCAGCTGTTATACTTGTTATATTTTTATGCCAAAGATAGACAGACGGCTACCAGTGAGCTCTTTTTAAAAAATATTATCAGCAGTTTAAATAAAAATATCAATGAGCATAAAGGGGTTTTTAACAGACAATCTTTACACGCCCCTGCCATTGTGCAGTCGTATCAGTTGGTGCTGTTTGAGCCAAATGGCAATACGGTCAATATCAACAGTATTAATTCGGTGAGTACGTTTAAATTGCCGTCTTGGTCGGCTCGTTCTCATGATGTGCAGACGTTGCGTTATGGCAATGTTTTGGAGGCATGGCGACCGTTAGATGGCGGTTATCAGCTTTATGTGTATATTAAGTTTGTGCCAATTTATCAAACTTTTCACAATCCTTTGTATTTGTTGCCCGTTTTGTTGTTTTTTTTGTTTTTGTCGCTACATTTAATCCAGTTGCAAAAACGTTATCACGGTTGGTATCAGTTGGTGGATTATAGCCAAAATTTTCACAAAATTGTGCAAGGCAATTATCAACCATTACATATTGACAACACAAATGAGCCTGAGTTGTTACAGCTGAGTCAGATTGTCAATCGCCTTTCTTTTAAAACCAGTCAGTATTTTGATGATATTCAACAGTTACTCTGCCGACAGCAACGTTTGATTGACAAGTCGCCCACGGCACTTTTTTTTAATCAATCGTAAAGGGCGGTTGTTGTATTTTAATGAAAAATTTGCCCACACTTTTAGCACGCCGTTTGACAAAAATACGGTGTATATGTTGCAAGATTTTATCGCAGGTGTGGACAAAGCGACACAGCAACTACTCACCCAAATCAATGAGCAATCGGCGTTTTTGACTTTGTCGGTGACCGATTTGCTACGCAATGATTTTTATGATTTGCGATTAAACCCTTTTTATAACAGTTTGGGACGATTGCAAGGCTTTAGCGGTAGTTTGGCAGTCGTTACCAATTACCATCAACAATTGCAAAAAGCATGGGTGGGCGACCAACAAACCGCCGAAAAATTAGCAGGCTTTGACAAACTTTGGGCGGTTTTAGGGCATGAACTGCGTACACCGTTAAGCGGTATGATGGGTATGATTGAGCTGTTGGCAGAAGACAAAGCCGACTTTAACCAAGAACAACAAGACACCATCACCACCATTCAACAATCTAGCAAAACCATGCTAAGTTTGTTAAACGATATGCTGGACGTGGCAAAACTGGACGCTGGCAAACTACAACTCAACTTAAGTTCGGTAAATATTTTAAACCTACTCAACCAAGTAGCCGAGCTGATGATTGGCAACGCCAAACGCAACAACATCAGTCTATATATCTACACGCACCCAGACGTGCCACGCAACATTCAGACCGATGATGGACGTATGCGCCAGATTATTTTAAACCTGATGACCAATGCGATTAAATTTACCAAACAAGGCTATGTGGCGTTGTTGGTGGACAAAGTAAACAGCCAGCACCCAGTCATTCAACACAAAAAATCTGGCGTGGAAAACTTGCCAACCGACTGGATAAAAATCACCGTCAAAGATACAGGTATCGGCATTGCCAAAAAAGAACAACAAAAACTGTTTTCGTATTTTAACCAAGCCAATGACTCCATTAGTCAACAGTTTGGTGGCACAGGATTGGGGCTTGCGATTTCAAACAATTTTTCGCAGTTACTTGGTGGGTTTATTCATCTTGAAAGTGAAGCGGGCAAAGGCAGCGAATTTCAGGTATTTTTGCCAATCCTTGAATACAGCGTTCAGCCTGTGTTTGACATCACATTGAACCATTTTCCGATTTTGTTAATCATCGTATCGCCTTATGACATCGTGTATCGCAGCACCGAAATTTTAAACTTTATGAATGTGCATAGTGTGATTTTCACCACGCCAAACCAAGCGATGATAGACAGGGTAAATCGCCTTAATGTAAAAGGATTACAGCCGATTTTTGTGGTTGATGAATTGTCTTATATTGGCAACGAAAGCATTTTTTCTCAAATTGAACTGTTTAAAATCAGTCCAAAAATCATCATCAGCATGGAATCTGAGCGAACCATTAGCAAAGATATCATGATGAATTTTGACGAATTGGTGCAAAAACCGCCACCCTTATCCGATGTGTTTGCCAAAGTGATGAGCCTATGTGAAGAAAAAATCAACCCAAATCATGACAAACAATTAAGTGCTGAATTGGCATTTAAAAAATTTTTGCAAACCCATGAAGCAGTATTAGCACAAAATACCAACGTGTCCACTCCGAACGTTGACAACCATTTTTTAGAAGATTTGACCTTGCCAACCAGTGTGCCAATTGTTAACCAAAATAAACAAATTTTGGTCGCAGAAGACAACGCCACCAACCAAAAAAATTGTTAAAAAACAACTAGAAGCGTTGGGCTACACTGCCATCATTGCCAACGATGGCGAAGAAGCCATCAAACTGTTAAATGAACACCGTGCCGATATTGGACTGGTGTTAATGGATTGTCAAATGCCGATTATGGACGGTTTGACCGCCACTCGCCAAATTCGTCACAACAAAGACAGTATCGCCATCATCGCACTCACCGCCAACGATACCGATGCCGACCGTAACGAATGTAGCAAAGCAGGTATGGACGGTTTTATTACCAAACCGATTACCAAACAAAAACTTACCGAAATTTTGACAAGGTTTATGGTATAAAAAAAGGCAAATTGTGAAAATTTGCCTTTTTTTGTTTGTCAATTTTTATTGGCTATTTTTTTGACTGCCCCAATCATAAATTTGTTGTTTATACGCCCAAATGATTAAAAACAAACCGACAAATACCATCGGCAAACTTAACATTTGACCTTTTGTAACCCAACCTAACAAAATAAAACCTTGGTCGGCATCAGGCTGACGGAAAAACTCAGTAATAAAACGAACCACACCATAACCCAACACAAACAGTCCAGTTACCGCCATGCGTGGACGTGGGCGACTGGCGAACCACCAAATTAAAACAAACAGCACCAGCCCTTCGCTAAACGCTTGATATAACTGCGATGGGTGGCGTGGCAACAGATTATATTCGCCAAATTTGACCGCCACGTTTGCCAAATTGGGGTTTTGTGCTAACAATTCGCTGTCCGCTTGCCAAGCTTGTGGAAATGCCATTAACCAATTATAACCGCCTTCGGACACACGTCCCCACAGCTCACCATTGATAAAATTGCCAATACGTCCAAACAAAAGTCCAGTTGGCACGCAAGGAATGATAAAATCTAGCACGTCAAACACCGCTTTTTTGTAACGGCGAGCAAACAACCACATCGCAATCGCCACCCCCAAAAAACCACCATGAAACGACATACCGCCATCGGTGATTTTGAATAAATAAGCAGGATTTGCCAAAAATTCGCCAAATTGATAAAACAGCACATAGCCAATGCGACCGCCCAAAATCACGCCCATCGCCCCATAAAAAATCAAATCGGCGACCATATCATTGTTCCAATCGGGGCGGTTTTTGGTGCGGTACAATGCCAACGCATACGCCATACCAAAACCTAACAAATACATCAAGCCATACCAATGGGCTTGCACAAAGCCTAAATCTAAGGCAACAGGGTTAAACTGTGGGTGAATTGTGGTCATAATTTTACCAATTTTTTAATTTTAAAAGATGTGTCAAAACAAACGAAAGTCTCCATTATAACGTTTTTTCTATCATCAATGCACGTTGATAAATAGCATTTTTTTTCGCCCCTGTGATATCAGCGACCAATTGCGATGCCTTTTTGACGGACAAATCTTGCAACAATCGCTTTAACAAAGCATCATGCTCGCCATCATCGTCATCAATTTTTTCAAAACCTGCCACGACTAGCACGATTTCGCCTTTTTGTTGGTTGCTATCATTTTCAACAAATGTTTTTAAATCGGCTAACGTACTTGGATAAATGGTTTCAAAGGTTTTGCTAATTTCACGGCACAGCGTAACTTTTCTATCACTGCCAAACACCACTATCATATCGCCCAAACACGCCAAAATGCGGTGCGGTGCTTCATAAAAAATTAAGGTTGCAGTGATATGTTTTAAACTGTTTAACTGGTTTTGGCGAGCGGTGGTTTTGGCGGGCAAAAATCCGACAAAATAAAACTGGTCAGACGGCAACCCAGCCACCGACAACGCCCCAATCACCGCACTTGCCCCAACCACAGGCGATACGCCAATTTTTTCATCATGACAGGCTTTTACCAAACGAAAACCGGGGTCGCTCACCAACGGCGTGCCAGCGTCCGAAATTAAAGCGATATGTTTGCCAGATTTTAACAGCTCAATGAGTTTGCCAGTTTGGCTGTCGGCATTGTGGTCGTGATAGGCGATGGTTTTGGTGCTGATGTTAAAATGATTGAGCAGTTTGCCTGATGTGCGAGTGTCTTCACAAGCGATGATATCCACGCTGTTTAGGCAGTCTATGGCGTGCGGTGTCATGTCGGACAAGTTGCCAATCGGCGTTGCGACAATGTATAATTTACCAAAATTTTGCATGATTTTTCCTTATTTTTTTGTCAAATTGGTTTGATATCACCATGTTCCACGTGGAACAATTTGATATCATCTTGCCAAATTTCTTCGATTAATGGCACAATCTCATCGGACAAGCTGGTGATAAAAAGTTGCGAATTGACCTGTTTTAAGCCTTTTAACAAAGTCGCCAATGCCCCATTATCAAGCTCTGCGGTAATATCATCAAGCAACACCAATGGCAATTTATCCATCGCATTAAGCAAGGGCAACTGCGACAAACGTAACGCCATCATCAGCAGTTTTTTTCACCACGAGATAGCATATCCACCGCAGGCAACGTGCGTTTTTGTTTTTGCCCTTGCTCATCAATTTGCACAAAATCCAGCACCACATTCATATCGGCACGATGACAGCCCATGCGAGTATAGCCCATCTCCATATCCGCAGGCAACCGCTCCGCCAGTGTTTGTGCCAAACCAACACTCACATCAAAACCTGCACTATAACGCAAGCGTAATTTGTCGGCATATTGGGGCAAAAAACTGTTTAATTGTTCATCAAAATGGCTTTGCCATTGCTGTAATACTTTCACGAAATTGGTGAATCATGGACGCATAATGGCTGATTTGGTTATCCCAAGCCATGATTTCTTGTTGGTAAAATGGGGATAAGTTGGACGATTTTAACAAACGATTGCGTTGCTTTAACAAATGTTGATAATTAAACCCAATTGCTAAAAAAATCCTGTTCCACGTGGAACACAAGCCAATCCAAAATTTCTCTGCGAGATTGGCTACCGATTTCTAAGACGTTTAGATTGTTTGGCTCAAATAAAATAGTCGGTAATAATTTGGTAATAGGGCTTTGCGTTGCCACCGTTTGTCCTTGATGACGCAGTTGGGTACTGGCATCTTGGGATTTTTCTATGGCAACGGTTTCATCTTGGTGGTTGATTGGGTTGTGCAGTTTGGCAAAAACGGTGGTTTTGGCAAATCCGTGTGAAATGTAGTGCTTTGGCTGATGATGGCGAAAACTTTTACCACGAGATAACAGATAAATGCTTTCTAAGATAGACGTTTTACCACTACCGTTGTTGCCCAAAATCACATTGCAACGACTTGGGACAATATTGACTTGTGCCAAATTACGAAAATGATGAATATGAATTTCGTTAATTTTCATGGTCAAATAAGTCCCAAGTTTGCCAAAGTTATCCACCGCTTATCTATTTATTGCAATGGTCTAAATTCGCATTGGCATGATGACGTATTCATGAAAGCTGTCATTGACTTGGTGCAACAGCACCGAGCCGTTGGCTTGGCTCATGTTAAACTGAATGTCGCCTTGTAGCACGTTTAACACATCAATCAAATATGCCACGTTAAACGAGATTTCCATCGGTTCGCCATCGTATTTGATAAGCAGTTCTTCTTTGGCTTCGTCTTGTTCGGCGTTGCGTGCTTTGATTTCTAGGCTTTCTTGGTTTAAAAAATCAAACACCACGCCACGAGATTTTTCATGGCTTAACACCGCCACACGGCGTAATACATGAACCAGTTGTTCTTGATTAATGTGTGCCACTTTGCTGTGATTGCTTGGCATAACTCGGCGATAGTCGGGAAATTTCCCATCAATCAAGCGAGCGGTAAATGATACCAAAATCGGATTTTGCATTTGTCCATCACTCCCCACTTCACCAAATGGCAAAATGACTTGCAAAAATTCACGACCGACATTTAAGGTGATTTGATTGTCATGATTTGGCAATAATTTCTTTAATTCGCCTAATAAACGTTGTAATTCTAACACCGCTTTACGTGGCAAAATCGCACTTAACTCCACGTTATCCACATTGTCAATCAAGGTGCGAGCGAGTGCCAAACGGTGTCCATCGGTGGCAACGGTGGCAAGTTGGTTGTCTTTTAATTCAAACAACATTCCCGTCAAATAATGTCTCACATCTTGCACTGCCATGGCAAAATGGGTTTTTTCTAACAAATCGCTTAGATGCTCACGACCCACTTGCACAGGGGTGATTTGCTCAGGTTGTCCAAGCATGGGAAAGTCTTCTGCGGGCAATGTGCCAAGCTTAAATCGGCTTTTGCCACAGACGATATGGCATTGTGCATCGTCCGCCACGCTGATGGATACTTGATTGTCAGGCAACAGTTTGATGATGTCTTTAAATTTGCTGGCTGGGACGGTAGTTTGACCTGCTTGTTGGCAAGCCCCTGTTGGCAAATTGACGCTGGCTTGTAATTCCACTTCCAAATCTGAAGCAGTCAAAAGCAATTGATTGTCGGTCAAAACCATTTTTAAATTTGCCAAAACCGCCATATTATGACGTTTGTCCGCCGCTTTTGAAATCAAATTAATGGCGTTTAATAATATATCTCGTGAAATAAGTAACTGCATAACAACCTGACCTAGTTTAAGTTTGTAACATCAATTTTAACGAACGATAATCTTTGTCAAACATCGCATCTGTCAAACAAAGCTCTTGCACTTTTTCGCAAGCGTGCATGACGGTGGTGTGGTCTCGCCCACCAAACGACTGCCCAATTTCAATAAAACTGTGATTGGTTAATTCTCGTGCCAACGCCATCGCCACTTGTCTTGGACGGGCGATATGCCGAGAGCGTTTTTTCCCCATCAAATCTTTGATGGTAACATCATAAAACTCGGCAACCACTTTGCGAATATTGTCCATACTCACCGCTTGCACCCGAATGGCGACCACATCTTTGATTGCCATTTGTACCAACTCAAGCTGAACAGGCTGATTTAACAGACGTGCCATTGCCAGCACTTTGTTTAACGCCCCTTCAAGCTCACGCACGTTTGCCACGATGTGTTGTGCCATAAAAATCGCACAATCTTTTGGTAAAATCACGTTTTGGGTTTTGGCTTTTTTTTGTAAAATTTGGATACGGGTATCTAACTCTGGTGGCTCTAATGCCACCGACACACCACCTAACAGACGAGATTTGGTATATTCATCAAAATCAACCAACGCACTTGGGTGTCTATCTGATGCCAAAATCACCTGTTTGTTATTACCAATAAAATCATTGAATAAAACCACAAACTCTTCGCTACTTTTGCGTTTGCCTGCAATCACATGAATATCATCAATGATTAACAAATCTACCTTTTTAATTTTGTCCTTAAACTCATCAATCTGTCCACGCTGAAGGGCATTGACCAAATGACTGATAAATTTATCCGAACTAAAATAATAAAAATTTTTGTTTTGCTTTACCACTTCATGAGCAACTGCCTGCATCAAATGCGTCTTACCCAAACCTGTTGAACCATACAAAAATAACGGATTATTTTTGGAATTGCCTAAATGATTTGCCGTTTCTTTGCACAAGCTATACGCAATCTGATTGGCACGCCCTGTCACAAACTGCTCAAAGGTAAAACCTGCGTCCAGATTTTGAAATGACTGTAATTTCTCTGCCTTGCTATTATTTTTTGGCGTGGTATTGTCCGAAAAACCTGTATTATCCGATGCCGCACTCGTTAGGGTAGGGGATTTATCCACCCGTACTTTCACCTGTATATTTGTGTCAGGCTCAGCTTGTTGCACCAACGACTCAATCACCCCCAAATAATTTTTTTCAATAAAACTTGCAAAATAATCATTGGGTGCAGTAATCTGCAACTCATTGTTTTGTTCGTGGGCGGATAGCGGACGAATCCACATTGTAAAAATATTATCAGGCAATTGGTGTTTTAACTCATCAACACAATGTTGCCATAAGCTACTGACCATGAACATCACCTTTCTTCAAAAAATTCGTGCATACTTTACCACAAATATTTAAAATACAAAAGTTTTTTATTGTGGAAAACTATGTGGAAAACTATGTGGATAAATTAAAACAACCTATTTATCCATAATTTAACAACATATTATCTACATACTTATCAATACTGCAACTAATTGTTTTTGTTTAAAAAAACAAACTTATCCACCAAAAAACAACCGCTTAATAATAATAATAATAGATTTATATATATAATTAATATATAATTGCCCCTCCCTATTTTATCCTTAATCTCCCCCGCAACTTTTATGTAGTCATGTAGTCATATGTTAGACCTGTCATTCTAGTTCCAGGTTTTCTTTCTCTTTTTTTTTGAGACGGAGCTTTCGCTCTTGTTGCCCAGGCTGGAGTACAATGGTGAGATCTTGGCTCACTGCATCCTCTGCCTCCCAGGTTCAAGCGATTCTACCTCAACCCCATCTGTACTAAAAAATACGAAAAATTAGCTGGGCATGGTGGCAGATGCCTGTATTCCCAGCTACTTGG
>CAKMOY010000172.1 GCA_927911235.1 uncultured Moraxella sp. | reverse complement strand
TTCTAGTTCAGTTTCGGGTTTTTCTATAACTTGCGAAAGTTTCTCAAAAAATTTTTGTACGTTGGCTTGCGACATTCGTCTTGATGGGGCGTGTCGGCTGTTTTTGTTTTTACTGTTTTTGTTTTTACTGTTTTTGTTTTTACTGTTTTTGTTTTTACCATTTTGTTTTTACTTGTTTTTGGTTTTTGGGTTTTTGATATTGTCATTTTTTATTTCTCAAACGTTGCTTTCATAATTGGTCTATCTTTTTCAAATCCATATTTTTCTATAACTGCCATTTCAACCGCTTTGTCTTCAAGTGGTATCAAACTAGGATTGGCGTATTGTGATAAAATGCCTGCCGAACTTGAAACCTTTAATTGCTCATTTAATTTATCCAACTCAACTTGCTTTTTTTTCATCAAAACGAACCGCCAACTGCTTTTCCAACTTTTTAATTTGCGTACGGATTTTTGCCAACTCAATCGTATTTTTTGCTTGATTTTCGCTAATCTCCACCGATACATCATTTAACTTCGCCTGTACCATGCTAATCACAGGGCGGACGTTGGTTTTATCATTCACTTGATTTTCTACACGGTGCAAATGAGCGTGATAGCGTTTTTTCAAATAATCCTGCTCGGCTTGTCGCTCGTCATCGCTAATCGTGCGGTAAATCGGCACAAGCTCGATGCAATCCATCGGACACGGTGGCAAACACAGCTCACAGCCTGTGCAAAGGTCGGTAAAAATCGTGTGCATTTGCTTGCCAGAGCCGATAATCGCATCAACAGGACAGGCAGGAATGCACTTGGTACAGCCGATACAGTCGTCTTCACGAATGACGGCTCGCATTTCGGTCGGTCGGTTGGTATTTGGGTCGGTTTGCCATTTGGACGCTATCACAGGCAAGCGTGGACGGTGGAGCAGGTCGGCTAATTGGTCAGCAATCGCTTGTCCGCTTGGCACGCACTTGTTACAATCTTCGCCATCTTTGACAATGGCGGTGGCGTATGGCAAACAGCCGTCAGCGTGTCCGCACAGTCCGCATTGGGTTTGGGGCAGTAGGTTGTCTATTTGGGCGATGAGTTGTTGCTCGTCAAGGCTTAAAGTTGCGATTTTTAAGTCGTTAAATAGATTGGGTAAGTTGTCAAATGTTGGGTTTGTAGTCATCGTAGTTGCTAAGGCTGTTGGCTGGCTTTTGTTAAACGTTTATTTTAACAAATTTAACGTTCAAAAAACAGTCAAACCCTAGATTTCATATAATGATAAGTGGTGGCAAGTTTTTGGCTAACTTGTTGATTTAACTCATCTAATAATTCATCAATCTGTTTATCCACCCCAAGCAACACTTGAATTAAAATATCCCCAGCCGTCATGTCATGATGGATTTTTTGGGTGAGTTGGTGCGGATTAAAACGAGCCAGTTGGTCGTAATGATTGACCGCTTCAGGAATGGTTTCGCTGATTAATTTATCCAGTACAAATTTTTTTTCGGTGAGCCAAGTTTCGGATATTTGCTGATTTTCTTGTTGCCAAGCGGTATAACGGCTTAATTTATCATGAATACGGTCAAGGATAATCACCGCTTCAGTCGGCATGACGTTGATTTTTTCCACCGTCAAACCCTGTAACAACGGCATGGGCGAAATTTTGCCATGTTTGGTTTTGACCGCACCGTTTTTGTCGGTTTGCCATGTTTGCGGAATGAGTTGATACTCAAGATTATTGCCAAAACTGTTTGGAATGGCGGTTGTGGGTTGATATGGCAGGGCTTGCGGTGGTGTGCCGACTTCTATGCCTGCAATTTCGTGCATTTTTTGCCAACAAAAGCTGACGATTTTTTTTAAAAACCACCAACAACACAAACATTATCAGCAAAAAAAACGACCAAACCCAACAAAAATTTAATCAACGCTTTATCCTTAAAAAAGAAATATTTAGGATAATATAAGCGTAAATGGGGGATTTTTCAATATCAATTTGGCAACAAAATTGACGATGACATAAAAAACAGAAATTTAACGCAAATAACGTAACTTATTGATAATAAAAATAAAAGCGACAAACATACCCAAATAATACGCCAATTTTAACTCAAAACTGTTATCACGGATTTTAAACGGCACAGCACAGCACGCCACCGCAGTGGGAATCCACAACAGCATAAACGCCCAGTTGTCAAGGACGGCAAGCACACCTTGTATATTTCTCCCTGCTCTAAGCCCTGATAAACCCAGCAACAAACACGCAATGATTAACGTGTGAATCAAGGCTTTTGGCATATTTTTGGGATAAATGTTTAAATCTTCTTTGCTAAATTTTGGTAACATTATTTGCTCTTTTTATTATTTTTTTAATTGACAATTTATTTTTAACCATTCCCTGCCATTAACCAAAGCATGGCAACGCACGTAAACAACAGCCCCAAAGTCAAAGCATTGCGTGGTAAAATGGAGGATTTTTGTGAATATTTATTGATAATCCTTGCCCCAAGCATAAAGCCACAAGGGATTAACAGCCAAAAAATCGCCACCACTCGCACGACACTTGGCATGATTTGTGATACGGTTTTGTGAAACAAAAAAATCTCTACCAAAAACCCTGCAATCCCCAAAATAAACGCAAAAACCGCAAGCCCAATGGTAATACCCATAGGCACAAGCGATTTTGATGGTAAAGGATTTTGTATTTGCGTGTTTTGCACTTGTATGTTTTGCATTAGGCTTTTCCTATGTTTGCCAATTCGGCTCGCATTTCGTCAATGGCTTGTTTGTAATCTTTTTGATTAAAAATCGCAGAACCCGCCACAAACATATCCGCCCCTGCTTCGGCAACGGCTTTGATATTGCTGGCTTTGATACCACCGTCCACTTCTAAGCGAATGTTACGCCCTGATGCTACGATACGCTGACGTACTTCTTGGATTTTTGTCAAAGTATGTTCAATAAAATCTTGACCGCCAAATCCGGGATTGACACTCATTAACAAAATTTGGTCTACTTTATCCATCACATAATCCAAATAATGTAACGGCGTGGCAGGGTTTAGCACCAAACCACATTCCGCACCGCCATTTTTAATCAGTTGCAAAGAGCGGTCAATGTGCTGAGTGGCTTCTGGGTGAAAGGTAATCACGCTCGCTCCTGCTTCCAAAAACTGCTCAATCATGCTATCCACAGGCGATACCATCAAATGCACGTCAATCGGTGCAGTAACGCCATAATTGCGTAAGGCTTGACAAATCATACTGCCAAAGGTCAAATTGGGGACGTAATGATTGTCCATCACGTCAAAATGAATGACATCTGCCCCTGCTTGTAGCACTTTTTCTACTTCTTCACCAAGCCTTGCAAAGTCGGCTGACAAGATAGATGGGGCGATAAGATATGACGTGTCGTTGTTTTGATTGGCAAGTTTGGCTATGGCGTTCATGGCGGTTCACATTGTTGGTTAAAATTGATAATAAATTGAAAAATAAAAAAATTTAGGTGCTATTTTAGCAAAATTTGGCAAAAAAAAAAACTATTTTTAATTGAAATTTTAACTTTGCGTTTTTTGTCAAATTGTGT
>CAKMOY010000171.1 GCA_927911235.1 uncultured Moraxella sp. | reverse complement strand
AATGAAAAGCAAATAAAATGTTTGTTAAAAACTTGTAAAATTTTATGCGTAATGTTGTGAATGCAGGTTCTTATTATTTTTGGCGTTGGCGTTGTGTTTGTCGGGCTTGTTGGGTGTTGATTTGTTTTAACAAACTGCCACGTTGCCCACGACTGTACAAAATTAGACCAATAATCACGACAAAGGTAATGCCATAGCTTGCCCAAACATAGCTACCATGACCGTTCATATTTATCAATTCTGCAAAACTGTTAAACTGAAAATTCATATTAATTTACCCCTTTTTTTGCCAACCGTTTACATTCATCAATCACCCATTGTTTATTGCTTTCACGCTTTAAAATCAAGGTATTGGTACGATAAATCGCCAAACTTGCCACCAAAAAATAAAACCCAATCATGGTAATCAACAGCGGAATCCACATCTCTGCGGGCATTTTTGGGCGTTCGGTAACGGTAAAAGTCGCCCCTTGGTGGAGCGTATTCCACCAGTTTACCGAATATTTGATAATCGGCAAATTCACCGCCCCAACGATGGACAAAATCGCCGCCGCCTTGCCACGGCTTGCCGTATGCTCAAAGGCAGCAAACAACGCCATCACGCCTGCGTACAAAAACGCCAAAATCAGCATACTGGTCAAACGTGCGTCCCACACCCAATACGTTCCCCATGTAGGTCTTGCCCAGATTGAGCCTGTAACAAGGCTTAGTACACACAGCAAAAATCCAATCGGTGCGATGGCTTGGGCAACCAGATTGGCAGTTTTGACTTTCCAAACCAAAAAAATCACCCCCAAAATCGCCAAGCCCAAATAAATAGACATGGCAAGCCCTGCGGTCGGCACATGGATAAAAATAATACGATAGCTGTCTTTTTGTAAATAATCGGCAGGAGCAAAACCCAAGCCCCACACCACGCCCACGCCCATCAACAACAAGGCAATCGTGGACAAATATTTGACCCAAGGCGAAAAAATACGATAAAACTCTTTTGTGCCAACGGTTTTTAAAAAACCTTGCCAAAGCCTAGAAAAAAAGCCAGCTGATGATACCGTATTATCCAGTTGATTGTTTGCCATTGCGTGTTGCCTGTTGGGGTAAATGTGTCAATGTAATGTCTTGTGATATTGCTAAAATTATTTTGATAAAAAATATCTACAAAATACTTATTCTACTTGATTTTTTGTATTTTTTCACCAAAAAAAATAATATCCGCTTGCGTTTTTACGTTACAATACATCAATATCAAAAATGAAAATCAGGAAAACCCATGTACCCAACTTTACCACAAACCTTGCATTATCAACTAGATTTTAGCCGTTATCACGAACATATTGCCGAAGTGAGTTTAACTTTTACCGCTCACACAGACAATCCGACCGTTTGGCTACCGACTTGGATTGCAGGCAGTTATTTAATTCGAGAATTGCCCGCAATATTACCGTTTTAACGGCAAATATTGGTGATAAAACCGATGAAAAAGGTGATAACCGTGTGGAACGTTGCCAAAAAATTGACAAAAACCATTGGCAAATCACCGCCCAAACAGGCGAAAAAATCACCTTACATTACGAAGTGTATGCTTATGATTTGTCGGTGCGAACCGCTTATTTTGACCAAACTCGTTTGTACGGTAACTTTACGTCCCTTGCTGTTGCGGTCGCAGGGCTTGAGAGCTGTCCGATTTTAGTGGAACTGATTTGCCCCAATGCGTTTTTTGACAACGCCTATCATGACGGCAACGAAGTGAGCCTAACCACCGCTTTGCCCGAAAAAATGCACCAACAACGAGAACAGACCGTTTATCAGTTGCGAGCGGATAATTATGAGCATTTGACCGATTCTCCGTTTGAAATTGCGGTGCAAGACAGCTTTGATTTTGATGTGATTGTCAAAAAAAATAACGAAGAAACCAGCATTCCCCACCGTTTTTTTGTGTCAGGTCAGCACCACAGTGATTTAGAACGACTACATGATGACTTAAGCAAAATTTGCCAAACTTATGTGAATTGGCTTGGCGATACGCCTTTTGCCGATTATACTTTTATGACTTTGGCGACTGGGTCGGAGTATGGCGGTTTAGAACATTTATCTAGTACTAGCTTGGTAACGCCACGTGATGATTTGCCAACTTTTGCCGAACAAAAAGAACCCAGCGAAGCCTATCAAACTTTTTTGGGACTGTGCAGTCATGAATATTTTCATGCGTGGTGGGTAAAAACCGTGCGTCCTGATGTTATGCTAAATACTGATTTAAATCAACTATTTAGCCATGAAGCCCCAAGCCCATTGTTGTGGGTATTTGAAGGTTTTACCAGTTATATTGATGATTTTATGCTTCAAAAAAGTGGCGTGATTTCACAAGACAGTTATTTAAAATTATTAAACACACAAATTAACCGTTATTATCAAACCCAAGGACGAGCATTGCAAACCGTTGCCGAATCTAGCTATGACGCATGGCTAAAACTGTATCGCAACGATGAAAATACCGCCAACGCAGGCATTAGTTATTATAATAAAGGGGCGTTGGTCGCTTTGTGTTTGGATTTGACATTAAAACAATTTGGCAAACGTTTATTTGATATTGTAAAAATCTTTTATCAAATGGCAAAAAATCAGCCCAATCAACGCTTTGGTATGAACAATGAAAACCTTGATAGCGTGATAAAAACGCTCATGCCTGCCGATGTTTGGCAAGATTTTCGTGCCAATTATATTGACGGCACGACCGAATTGCCCTTGTTTGAGCTGTTAAACCGTGAAGGTGTCCATGTCAAACGACAGTCTGACCTTGTGATTTGGGGGATAAAAACCGTCAATGACCCAATGGGCTTAAAAATTCAGCGAGTTATTCGTAACAGTCAAGCCAGCCACGCAGGGCTGTCGGCTCATGATGTGATTGTGGCGATGAATGGTATCAAGGCAAGCGAAAAACAGCTAAAACATCTGCAAAAATTACAAACTATCACAGGCGAGCCGATTGTGTGTCATGTGTTTAGACGTGATGAATTGCTTGTGCTTACCGTTAATCCAAGCGATAAAAGTCAATTTGTACAGCCAGAAAATTGGCATTTATCCGCCCAAAAATCGTTGGAATTTTTGCATTTTTAATCAATAAACAAGTTGATTTTTTGGCAAATTTCACATAAAATATTGGCTCATTTTTTACATATTATTTTAACCAGTTCTGTGTTGGCTTTAATCGGTTGGGTTGTTAGGTGATTTTACGATTTTTGATAAACTTTTGTTTAAAAAATCAAACCATCATGCTAACCATACTAACCGCAGACCATACGGCAGAACGCAGATATAGAGAGCTTCACCATGCGTGCAGATATCCACCCAGAATACAACGAAGTATTGTTCCATGACACCAACGCTGACGTGTACTTTTTGACACGTTCAACCATCAAAACCAAACACACTCGTGAATACGAAGGCAAAGAATACCCATACGTCGCCCTTGACGTATCAAGTGCTTCTCACCCATTTTACACAGGTGAACAACGTAAAGCACAAAACGAAGGTCGTGTTGCGACATTCAACAAACGTTTTGGTGCATTTGCAAGCCGTGGACAAAAATAATCATTTATCTTTTGCAAAAAACCCTTTAAATCATTTGGTTTAAAGGGTTTTTTATGGTTTTGGGGTTTTGGAATTTGGTAAAAGGTGATTTGATGATGTTTTTAAAAATTTTTTGGTAGTGTCCTGTCCCCTATCCTATTTTTGCAATTTTTTTGGTTGTTTTTTTGGGTTTGGCTTTTTGTTTTCCCTGTTGGATTTTTGCCAATAGGTTTTCGGCACTGTTTTCGCCTGTGATTAGGTCGGTGTTTTGTTGTCGCCAGTTGGCGGTGAGTTTTCCTGTAAAGGCTTGGTATAGGATTGATTGGGTTAGGTTGTTTGCTCGTTGTAGGGCGTTGGTTATTTGGGTTTCTATGTTGTCGGCATAGGCGAAAAGCTGTTCCACTCGTTTTACAATTTCGGTTTGTTCTTGGATTGTTGGGACTTTTAAAGTTAAATTTTTAATTGATGTTTGATTAATCGTGTTTTGCCCTGCACTGGTAGATAAACTATTTTTTAAATAATTTCTACCATCACCAAAATTAGCAATATAAATTAAGAATTTAGGCAAAATTTGATTTATATCTAATTGAAATCTAATAAAATGGTCGCAATACGCTTCAATTTTTTCGCTTTGATTGTAAAAATAAATTTTCCTGCCAAATCAGTGCTACCATTAACACGAATTACCAAAATATCATTTTGATGAAGTTGATACTGTTCAATTTCTTTTTCCGTTCAAATAATCTCCCTTTCATTGCCGTATATGCGTTCAGCGTCTTTAAAATCAGCCAATCTTAAAACCGTTACGTTTTTACCCGTTTCGCCTTTTCTTTTGGCAATTCCATTACCCGATTTTACAATAATTTTTTCCAACTTAATTGGCTCTATTTTATCAATTTCACTTTCAATTCCAGTCAATTTCCCACTCACGGCATTTGCCAAAACCGACTGACGGAATTTTTTTAAAATTGGTAAAATGGCGTTTAAACGGTTTTTAATTTCTTCCACCTGTGCCAAATGATTGTCTAAAAGCTCGGCAATTTTTTCTTGTTCGGCTTTTGGAGTTAAGGTTAAATCATAATTTTTTAAATTAACCTGAATTCGACATAAGAAAAAACTAAAAAAAGAAGCCCAATATGTTAAAGTAAATTCACCACAAACAACCCTAACAAGGACTTCTTACATGGACAACCTCGAA
>CAKMOY010000170.1 GCA_927911235.1 uncultured Moraxella sp. | reverse complement strand
ATAAGGGTTTTTGTGGTAAGTTTTAGTAAAAAGCTTAAAAATAAATTATGCCCACTACAATAACAAATCCCACAAAAAATCAATCATTTTTTTGTGGGATTTGTATTTTTATTAAAAATTATTAAATAAATAGTTAAAAATTACTGATTAATACGATAACGAGCCGACCGAGCATGGGCTTCTAAATTTTCTTCCATTGCCAAAATATCCGCTGTTTTGGCAAGGCTTTGACTGCCTTGTTCGGTGCAATAAATGATAGACGATTTCTTTTGAAAATCATACACGCCAAGCGGTGAGCTAAACCGAGCCGTGCCTGACGTTGGCAAAACGTGGTTTGGGCCAGCACAATAATCGCCAATCGCTTCAGGGGTAAATCGCCCCATAAAAATCGCCCCTGCATGGCGAATATCTTGTACCATATTCTCAGGGTCATTGACTGACAATTCCAAATGCTCTGGAGCAATACGATTAATTACTTGAACGCTTTCGGCACGGTCTTTTACCAAAATCAACGCCCCACGATTGGCAATAGACGTTTTGGCAATCTCCGCTTTTGGCAAAATCGCTAAAGCGTTATTAATTTCGTTTTCCACATCTTTTAACAATTGTTCGCTCGTGGTAACAAAAATCGCCTGTGCCACCGTGTCATGCTCCGCTTGCGATAACAAATCCATCGCAAGCCAATCCGCTCTATCTTCCGCCACGCCTTCGGCATAAACCAACACTTCAGACGGGCCTGCTATCATATCAATACCGACTTGCCCAAACACCGCACGTTTTGCCGCCGCCACATATTTGTTGCCCGGCCCTGTGATTTTATCCACTTGCGGAATGCTTGCCGTACCGTATGCTAAGCCCGCCACCGCTTGAGCCCCACCAATGGTAAACACTTTATCCACGCCTGCCAAATAGGCTGCCGCCAAAACAAGCGGATTTAATTCGCCATTTGGTGCAGGAACAACCATGACAATCTCACCCACGCCTGCGACTTTTGCAGGAATGGCATTCATCAGTACGCTAGACGGATAGCTTGCCAATCCCCCCGGCACATAAATGCCGACTTTATCAAGTGGCGTTACTTTTTGCCCCAAAGTATTGCCCAATTCATCAGTAAACGTCCAACTGTCTTGCACTTGTTTTTGGTGAAAATTTTGGATACGTTTGGCAGATAATTCCAACGCAGATTTGACCGTATTATCCAAATTATCAAAGGCTTGTTTTAGCTCAACTTGGCTAATTTGTAACTCAGCAAAGGTTTCGGCAGGGTGATTGTCAAATTTTTGGGTCAATTGCAAAATCACTTCATCGCCACCTTGACGTACGTCAGCGATAATTTTATCCACCGTTGCTAACAATTGTGGGTCATTTACCGTTTCAAAGGCGAGTAAATCGTTAGTTCTTGGTCAAAAGTTGGGTTTTGGCTATTTAAAATTCGCATCGCTTTTTCCTGTTAAAATGTAAAATTGTTGTTAAAATTTGAGAAAAATTAAACACGCACATCAATGACAAACGGTTTATTATATTGCAAAATCAAATTGTCCGCTGTGAAAAATTGCAGTTTTTCTCGTTCGGCTTGTACCAAAAGTAGGCGGTCAAATGGGTCGTTGTGAATGCGTTCCATATTTTTGACCGCAAGCGTATATCCTAGTTTAGTATCCAACATACGAAATTCCAAACGGATTAATTCATCAGCGATTTGTTGTGGGTCGTAGTCAAAATTTGGCTTACCAAGATTGTATTTGATAGACATTTCTCAAATGCTTGCTATACTAAAATAAAGTTGATTATTTTCGTCAAGTAATATTTTAACATTTGTTGGCAAAATATTGTCAGTATTACCTTTCAAAAACCACCACAAAATATGCGTATCTAACAAAAAATGGGTTGATAAAGCAGTCAAATCATATCCCCTGCAAACATTTTTTCAATTTTATCGTTGAGTACGTTATCAAAATCATCAGGGATTTTGATTTGATTTTTCAAAGTTCCCATTTGACGTTTACTCACTTGTTGCTCAATCGGCATTACTTGTACTTGTGGCTTGCCATAACGTTTGACTTCATCAACAATCGCCGATAAATGTGTTTTGGCTTCGTGCATATTCACCACAGGAATATTGCTATCTAGCGTGATATATGACATAATTTTATCCTTTTAAATAACTTAAACATAAACTTAGCTAACTTAAGTTAGTTTAAATTTTTATCCAACACTTGTCAAATAAAATTCCAATCCCATAAAAATTTTAACCAAATTAAAAAAATAAAAACCGAGAAAAACCATGTGGTATATGATTATCGCTTTATTCATTTGGGCAAGCTCTTTTACCGTTGGTAAAATGGCTTACACAGCGTTTGACCCTGTGATGACGGTGCAATTACGTTTGCTGATTGCCAGTTTATTTGTGTTGCCAATTTTTATAAAAACTTATTTTAAACTTGAAAAAAAGTTAAAAATCCGTCTGTTTTACCTAGCGATTTTAAATTTTCCGATTGCGTTATTATTGCAATTTATCGGTTTAAAATACACATCTGCGTCCAGTGCCGTTACCATTGTTGGAGCTGAGCCGTTGTTTATGCTGATTATCGGTTCGCTGTTTTTTGCCCAAAAAAATCATTGGTACGATTGGGCGTTGGGTATGTTGGCATTTATTGGGATTTTATTGTTAGTCATTGGCGGTAATTCGGACGGCACGGTGAGCGTATTTGGTTCAGCTTTGGTGGTGTTGGCGGAGCTTTCGTTCGTGTTTTCCATATTTTTTGGCAAAAATATTATGCAACAAATGGACGCTAGCACCTATACATCAGCGATTTTGACACTTGGGGCGATAACTTGTTTGCCGTTTACACTTGTGTTAAACCAAAATTGGCAAATGCCGACCGATTGGCAACCGATTGGAGCGGTGCTTTATCTTGGCGTGGCGTGCAGTTGGCTTGCCTATTGGCTGTTTAACAAAGGGCTGCAACACACGCCGACCAAAGTATCCGCCATGTTAATTCCGCTTGAGCCTGTGCTTGGCGTGCTGTGTGCGATGGTGGCGTTGGGCGAGCGAATGAGTTTTTTAACAGGATTTGGCGTGGTGTTGGTGATAATTGCTACCGTTAGCAGTGCAATTTTACACAGTCGCCAATAAAAAAATACGAAAAAAAGAAAAGCTGGCTTTCACCAACTTTTCTTTTTAATCATTTTTAATTTGGCTTAACAAACAAATTATTTTTTGTACGCTTCAATTTGAATGTTTAATTTGACATCACGCATACTTTTTAAGTCAGTATATTTGTCCATGCCCCATTTGGTACGGTCAATCGTGGTTTCAAAATCGCCACCACAAGATTGAGCTTTTAACATTGGGTTGTCATAGCAGTTAAATTTGGCCGCTGTCAAAGTTACAGGATTGGTTTTGCCAAGTAGGGTCAATTCGCCATCAATTTTGCTTGGTTTGCCATCTTTAAAATGCCATTTGGTTGATTTAAAATACGCTGTTGGGTATTGTTTGGCATTAAAAAAGTCTTCTGATTTTAAATGTTCGTTAAATGCTTTAATACCTGTGTCAAGGCTTGCAACTGGAATGGTTACACCAACAAAGCCTGTTTGAGCTTTGGTATCAAATTCCACTTGACCTGTCAAACCATAGAATGCACCGTGATTGGTTGATGTACCCATGTGGTCAATCGTAAAGCGTGCGGCGGTGTGGTTTTCGTCAATGGTGTAAGTTTCGGCAGTTGCAGTAACTGCGGTCAAAGCTAAAATGCTGGCGGTTGCAAGGGTGGTTAATTTCATGATAAATCCTATGGAAAAAAATTCAAAATTTTTGAAAAAATAATGTTAAATTAATTTTAACAATTAATATTTAATATTAATTTTTTCAAATCAATGCAATGATGATAACACAAAATGACATTCTTTTTGTAACAATTATTTATCAAAATGTAATGATAGACACAAATATGCACAAAAAAACGCCTTAATGTGTGGTAAGGCGTTTTTTTCAAAGCTTACTCAATTAATAATCAATTAACTTTTTACTGCATCACCCCACAAAGGCACAACGGTTTGCATTAACGGTTTTAACAATTTGACATTACACGCAAAAATTGAACCTGTATCCATGGCGTTATGAGCACCAGACGCATCAACCACCGTACCACGAGCCTCGCTGACAATCAACTCACCTGCACAGATGTCCCAAGGTTTGATAGACATTTCAAAATAGCCATCAACACGACCGCACGCCACATACGCCAAATCAAGGGCTGCCGAACCTAAACGGCGAACTTGACCGCCTTTTTCACAAATCGCTTGTAGCGTGGCGAAATGTTCTTTTGCGTACGAATGCACACCGTCCGCACGGTTGCGTTCTAGTGGGTGTCCTGTGGTAAAAAATCCGCCGTCAATGGTTTTGTGTTCGCTCACGTTGATACGGCGTTGGTTAAGCCTTGCCCCTTTGCCACGACTTGCCGAAAAGGTTTCATCACGTACAGGGTCGTAAATGACAGCGTGTTCGGTTACGCCATTCTTTTGCACGCCAATTGATACACAAAAGTGCGGTAATCCATGAACAAAATTGTGCGTGCCGTCTAGTGGGTCAATCACCCAACACCAGTCCGCATCGTTGCCTTTGCCTTCTTGCAAGCCAAATTCTTCACCCAAAAACGAATGATTTGGATAGCTTTCTTTTAAAGTGGCAATCAGCAATTCTTCGCTATAACGGTCAATTTGCGTTACCAAACCGTCCAAGCCTTTGCTTTCAATGTTTAATTCAATTTTATGACGGTTTAAATGAGCGTTTAAAATCTCATTGCCTACTTTTTGTGCAGCGCGTGCTGCCATGACGACCATTGGTTCCATAATTGACCCTTGCGAATTGTTAAAAAGAAGTTGTTAAAATGTTAAAAAATTATTTGGCAAAAAATATTTTACCAACAAATCACAAAATTTGTTGAATTTTTTGCACCACGCCTGCCACGTCTAGCCCACAATAAGTCAACTGTTGTTGATGACTTGCGTGTGGAATAAAGCTGTCTGCAATGCCAATGTTCAGCACACTTGGTAATGCTTGGCGGTTTGTTACCGTTTTTGCTAAAATGTATTCATTGACCGCACTGCCTGCACCGCCCATGATTTGATGTTCTTCAAGGGTGATGATTTGATAATTATTTTCAAGTAATTCATCAAGCAGTTCGTTATCAATCGGTTTAGCAAACCGCATATTATAAACTGAAAATTGGATTTTGGGGAAATTTTCTGCTAAATTTTCACACGCATCAACAGACGTTTTTACCATAGAGCCAAATGCCAATAACGCCACTTTTTTTATCGGTTTTATTAACATTTTGATTATTAACGGTTTTTTCTAAAACTGCTTTACCAATCGGATAATTTTCAGTCAAATTTTTATCAATTGCCACGCCCAAACCATTGCCCCTAGGATAACGCACCGCTGTTGTGCCTTGATATTGGTAGCAAGTTTTTAGCAGATGATAGCATTCGTTTTCGTCTTTTGGACAGGCAATCACCATGTTCGGCACTGTCCGCATAAAGGCAATGTCAAACACGCCTGCATGGGTCGCACCATCTTCACCGACCAAGCCCGCACGGTCAATAGCAAAAGTAACATCAAGGTTTTGCAAGGCGACATCGTGAATCAGTTGGTCGTAGCCACGTTGTAAAAAAGTGGAATAAATCGCCACAATCGGCTTTACGCCTTGCGTTGCCATACCGCCAGCGAGCGTTACAGCGTGCTGTTCGGCAATCGCCACATCAAAATATTGTTTGGGAAATTGTTTGGCAAATTCCACCATACCAGAGCCTTCTGCCATTGCAGGGGTGATTGCCATTAAATTTTTGTCAAAATTTGCGGTATCGCAGATAAATTCGCCAAATACCTGTGAATATTTTTTAGCAACTTTTGTTGGTTTATTTTCATCAGTTTTTGTTGATTGTTTGGGTAATTTGCTAATCGCATGATAAGTAATTGGGTTGCTTTCTGCAGGTAAAAAACCTTTGCCTTTGACCGTATGCACATGAACCAACACCGCACCGTTAAGCTGTTTAACACGTTCAAACACTTGTGCCAATTTTGCCACGTCATGCCCATCAAACGGCCCAAAATATTGAAAACCAATCGCTTTAAATAAATTTTCTGGAAACATATTATCAGCAATTTTGTTGGCGATTTTTTCAGGCAAACGCTCTAATTGTGCAGGAGTTGGCAAGCCTTGTTCGGCAATTTTTTCGCTAATTTTTTTTGGAATTTTTACGCTTAAATCATCAAACACTTCATTCGCCATGTGTAGATAATGGCGGATACGTCTATCATCGCTAGCAATCGTGCGTTTGGTGATAATCGGCTTGCCGTCTTTGTCAATATCCACCGCCAAGCCACGTTGCCAAAGAGTTGCCAAATGCTTGGAAAAACCGCCTGTCGCCTGTGAAATGGACATATCATTGTCATTTAACACCACGATAATATCAGCGTTTTGTTGCACTGCATCATTCATCGCTTCAAACGCCATACCACCTGTCATCGCACCATCGCCCACCACCGCAATGGCTTTATGTTTTTTGCCCAAATGACGCATGGCAAGCGACATACCCACGCCTGCCGAAATCGCTGTGGACGAATGCCCCACGCCAAAGGTGTCAAATTCGCTCTCGCCACGCTCTGGAAAGGCGGTCAAGCCGTTTTGACTGCGAATACTCGTCAAACGCTCTCGTCTGCCTGTCAAAATCTTGTGCGGATAGGCTTGATGTCCCACGTCCCACACTAACTGGTCGTGCGGTGTGTTAAAAATATAATGTAACGCAATCGTCAGCTCAACCACGCCCAAATTTGAGCCAAAATGACCGCCACTCACGCCCACCGAATACAGCAAAAATTCACGCAATTCATCGGCAAGCGTGCGAAGTTGCTCGGTGCTAAATTTTTTTAAATCATCTGGGCAATCAATCGCATCTAATAACGGTGTAACAGGGCGTTGAACAGGCATTTGTTCAAAATTTTTTTGCAAATGGGTAACGGCTTTTTTGGCTGGCTTTAACATAATTGGCTAACTTTTCACATCAAAATATAAAATCAAAAAGATTGCACATCATAACATTTTTTTTGGGGTGACAAACAGACTAAAGCCCTTGTTTGTTTGTGGAAAAATGGTGAAAAATGTGTCTTTTTGCTAAAAATTTTGCAAAGCCTTGTTTTTTGGCTTGATTTTGGCAAAAACAAGACTTATAAAGAGCCAAATAACAAAAAAACAGGTATCTTAAGTGTCTTATCAATTTATCAGTCAAGCCAAATTACCGACCGCTCACGGATTATTTGACATTCATGTCTTTGAAAATGCAGAAAAACAAGAACACGTTTTGTTAAGTGTTGGTTTACCAATCAATCAAGAGAATACGGACAAAATTCCACTAATTCGCATTCATTCCGAATGTTTAACAGGTGATGCGTTCAGTTCGCTAAAATGCGACTGTGGCCCGCAACTCAACGCCACCATGCAGATGATACAAGAATACGGCTGTGGGGCGATTTTGTATTTACGTCAAGAAGGGCGTGGCATTGGTTTGGTAAACAAAATCCGTGCGTATGCTTTACAAGACCAAGGGCATGACACGTTAGAAGCGAACCTTTTGCTTGGCTTGCCTGCCGATGCTCGCACTTATGAAATGTGTAAGCCAATGCTTGACCATGTGGGCGTGTCAAAGGTGAAAATTTTGACCAATAATCCGAATAAAGTCAGTTATTTAGAAGATTTGGGATTTGAGATTGTGGAGCGTGTGCCGTTGTTGGTGGGTGTGAATGCGTTTAACAAAGATTATTTGCAAACCAAAAAAGATAAAATGGGGCATTTGATTGGTGTTGAGTAATTTTATTTCTACTCGGTTTTACAAAACAAAAAACCCAAACATCAATTGTTTGGGTTTTTATTCAATTAATTATCAAATCGGTTGCGACATTTGGTAACGTTCGGTACTGGTTAAAATATCATCACGTTTACCAATCAACTCTTTCATAAACACTTGCGACAAGCCTTCATACCGCACCATTTCACGCTCGGCAATGCTGATTGGATTGTTAATGTGTTTGACTTGCACACTTTTATTTAGCAAGGTTAGCAGATTTTTTGGGAATAATAACAATAAACCATCTTCTTTGGCATGGCTCTGCATCAGGTGCTGTACATCGGCAAATTGTTGCGTGGTACTCACGCCCACCGACATCGGCAAAGCAAAACGGGACAGTTCACGATGCTTTTCATAAACCACTTGATTTAAAATCAAAATCAATTTGGCAAGCAATACCGAAGCCAAAGTCACTTCTTCGCTTTTACCAGTCAAATGCACCACCGCACCATGTTTGTCAAAGTAAGGCAGTTGCTTTAAGGTTACGCTTTTGACAGCTTGGTTTAACACGGATTGGCGTTGACCCAGTAGGCTATCGCACGCACGTTTTAACAGCTGTTCGCAAAGGTGCAAATACGGCTGTGCCACTTCGGGAGCTAGGCGTTCCAACAATTTAAACTCATCATAAAAACGGATTTGCAATGCCAATTCATATTCGGTTGCCATGGTTTGTTGATGAAGATTTTTTGGCAAATTATCCGCTGTTTCGGTTGGTGTGGTAGCGATATTTTGGCTAGTAGATGGGTTTTTGGCTTGCTGTTGTTGCAAATAACTTTGAATGCTAAACCCTGCTTTTTCGCCTGTTTTATTGTCTGTCGCTTGGGGTTTTTCATTTGATGGTGGTATTTGTTTTTCGCTGTCTTTGTCATCTTGCGGTACATTTTGCGACACATTGGCAGTCGGCACGCCAAAACGAGCCAAAGCAACACGTTGTTGCACTTTTTCGCCAATTTGTAACAACTGTTCTTGGGTCGGTCTGGCATTGTAACGATAAATAAACCACAAAAAAATGTGCAACACAGCAGAACCCAAAATAAACAGCCACTGCGATGCCAACACTTCGCCATTAGACACTGCTTTCATGGTGATAGCCACTTGTCCCACTTGTTGATTATTTTGGATAATCGGTTTTTCAATCACCTGCCCCATGTCATTTTGAGCCACGCCAGTTTGCACAAGGGCAGTTTTGTCCGCACCGCTAATCGTCAAACGAGCCACATCGCTATCTAGCTGATAACGGTTTGCCAACACGCTTAAACTAATGCGGTCTTGATTGCTCACCGCAACCAAAGCTTCTTTACTCAATTGCTCAACAATTTTTTCGCCTTTATTGGTGCGATAGTCATATTGTTGTTTTTCGGAACTTAATGCAAGAACCAATAAATGTAAGCAAAAACTTGCTAGCAAAATAACGGCAAATAAGCCCTGACGGGGTGCAAGATGATTCATAAATTTAAAACTTTCTTTCGTGGAAAATAAATGTTACATTATCATGCTAATTGCCATCGCAAACAAGAGGAAAATGACATTGAACGCAACTTTTTTTCAAAAAATTGTAAAAAATTGACCCAAACGCATGGGTTTTGACCTTTTTTTCACCCAAATTTGAACTGGGTATCTTTGCCAATATCAACCAATTACTTGCCGAAAGCTACCCAACCTTACGCATTTGCACCAAAGCACGTTGGTTGATGAAAGTGATTGGCAAAATAATGCCGACAAATCCCAAGCCGAACAAACCAGTCCTGTGAGTATTTTTCAATGGATTGTTACAGGTGTTGATGATGATTTTGGCAAAAATATTAAACAAATTTTTAAAGATTTTGAGCAAATAGATATCAATGCCGTGCCAATCGCCAAACTTACTCGTCCGCACAAACTGGCATTGTTTGACATGGATTCTACTTTGATTGAGCAAGAAGTCATTGTAGAGCTTGCCAAAAAAGCAGGCATTGGCGAGCAAGTGGACATCATTACCGAATCTTCCATGCGTGGCGAGATTGATTTTGACGAAAGTTTTATTCGCCGAGTAGCATTGTTAAAAGGCTTAAAATCCGACTTTTTGGACGAAATCATCAAACAAAATATCACATTTAGCTTGGGGGCAAAACGTCTGATTAGCACGCTAAAAAACAACGGCTATCATGTGGTATTGGTGTCAGGCGGGTTTGGTTATTTTGCAGAATATGTAAAAACACAATTAGGCATTGATGAAATATACGCCAACGAATTGGATATTATTGATGGCGAATTGACAGGCAAAGTAACTTCACCGATTGTCAATGGGGCAAAAAAAGCCGAGATTCTGCAAGCCGTTGCCAAACGTTTAAACATTGATGTGGCAGATACGGTGGCGGTGGGTGATGGAGCGAATGACTTGCCAATGCTGGCGTTGGCGGATATTGGCGTGGCATACCGAGCCAAACCTGTGGTGCAAGAACAAGCCAATTATGCCATCAATCAGACAGGGTTGGACGGAGTGCTTGCAGTGTTGGGATTGACTGCAGAAGATTAATTTTTTGTTAAACTTTTATTAAGTTTTATTAAAAAACCGTTGCAAACCAATTAACAATAAATCCTGTTTTATCAAAGGTTTAACGCTTAAATATGGCTCAAAGGTTTTGGCATCACCGCCTGTTAGCACCACGTCAAAATTGGCGTGGTGCTTAATCACTTCGTTAATCGCCCCCACGATAGACAGCAAAATGCCATGATGTACCGCATTTTTTGGTGGTTGTGCCGACACTGATATTGTCAAACGAGCCGTCCTTGATACTAATCTGCCGAGTGCCTTTGAACAAGGCTTCACGCTGAAGGTAAATGCTCGGAAAAATATAACCGCCCAAATGATGACCCCGATTGTTCAAATCGTCTTTATCACAGTCAATCAAATCAATCGTCAAAGCCGTACCACAACCGACCACGCACAATTTTTTATCTTTTTCTACCACACCAAGCATTTGTAACCATCTGTCCATGCCCAGTTGATTGGGATTGTAGTCGCTTTTCATTAAGTGATGATTATCAGTTACTTTAGCAAAAGCGAATGGTTTTCCAGAACTTCTAAACTTTTAGCAACTCTTTCATTCACTTTTTCACCCAAAACAGAAGAAATTCCGATAAAAGTTGGGTTAAACCACGAAAAACGGTCAGCCAATCCCCACAAAATCTCCGCAGGGGCTTGCAAATGCTGTTTGGCATCGTGTTCTAGTACATTGCCTTTATCATCGGTGAGCCAATATTTTAGGCGAGTATTGCCTAAATCTAGCCATAATTTGGTCGGTTCATCATGAACGTGTTTAAAAATAGGTAAAGTCATTGTGTGGTTTCTCTTAATATCTAAGCTAATTATCTTTTGTAAAATCAATCATTTGACAAAATATGAATTGTCCCTGTCCAAATCGGTTCAATCTGTTGGTTTTTTGTACAAACTAACAAACAGCCGTTGTTATCAATGCCGACCGCCTGCCCTGTTTTTTGGCTGTTTGGTAAATCAATTAAAATATTTTTATCTTTTAATACGTCAAATTGGCTAAATTCTATTAAAAAATTGTTAAAAAAAAACTTTATTATAAAATTCGTTAAATTGACAAATCGCCTTGTAACAAGCAGTTATCATCATCTCATAAATTTCATTTAATTCAATGGGTTGTGTTAAAAAATTGGCAAGGCTAATCGCTTGGTAATTGAGAGTTTCTTGGGTGATTTTGGTTAAAACAGGCGGTTTATGCACATTTAAGCCAATGCCGATGACAATGCCGAGCATTTTGCCTTGATGATTGACAGGTTCAATCAAAATCCCAGATAATTTTTGGAATTGTGCGTTTTGGTAAAAGCCAACGTCATTCACCCATTTTACGCCAATGGTCGGCAAATTTTGGCTTTTTAAGGTTGTATTGATTTGTTGGATTATTGGCATTTTTACCAATGCCAAAGCGATAGCGAGCGACAGTCTGCCGTCTATTGGGGTTTTGATAAAAAAGTGTTGGTTTTTACTAAACTTTTGTGTAGGAATGTATAGAGAAAAATAGACGTTGCCAATGGGAGATTGCCACGTTCTGCCATGTTGTCCACGTCCGCTTGTTTGGCGGTCGGCGGTGAGTAGGTGCGGACGGCTAAAGTGCATTTGATGGTTATCGTTGTTTTGAGCATTTTTATCAAAACTTTTGTCAAAGCTGTCAATAACCCACGCAATTAGCTCGCTGTTGGTGGAATGGGTGGTCGTTAAATGGGTGTGGGGAATTTGCATAAGTTAATGGATTTGGGTTATCGCTAAAAAATTATCATTCAAAAAAATTCATCAAACCTAAAAAACAATTCGCTTTTAAATCAGCGTGATTGTGGTAAAATTCACGCTTTAACTTCACGCATATATTGCAAAAACGTGATGAATACTCTTTTTTACAATTTTAAAAATAGCTATCATACCCCAATTTTGCAATAAAGGAAAATAATATGTTAATGTATCTATGGTTTTTGCTCGCAGGGGCGTTCGCAGGCGTGTGTGCAGGGCTGTTTGGCGTGGGCGGTGGCTTGATTATCGTGCCTGTACTCATGGCGATTTTTGGGGCGTACGGCTACTCGCCAGAAGTCATCACCCATCTAGCGGTCGGCACGTCTTTGGCGACCATCGTGGTAACGTCCATCAGCTCCATGCAGTCGCACAACAAGCGTGGCGGTGTGCGGTGGGACGTGTGGCGAAATATGTCTATCGGCTTGGTGGTCGGTAGCGTATTTGGAGCGTTCGTTGCCGAAAAATTAAAAGGCGAAATTTTGACCTTGCTTATCGCTGGCATGGCGTTGTTTATGGGTTTCAAAATGGTCATGGCAAAAAAATCAGACGCAGTCGCCACAGGCAATCTGCCATCTGCCCCTGTACAGTCGGCGGTTGGAGGCTTGATTGGTATGGCATCGGCTGTATTTGGCATTGGTGGTGGTAGTTTTACTGTGCCGTTTTTGAGCCGTTTTGGTTTGACTATGCAACAAGCGGTCGGCACGTCATCGGCCTGCGGTCTGCCGATTGCGTTGGCAGGGGCGTTTTGGTTTTATGTTTTTTGGGCGAAATGTACAAGGCTTGCCACCTGATGCGATTGGTTTTGTGCATTTATCGGCATTTGTTTGTATTTCTGTGATGAGTTATATTTTTGCCAAAGTCGGGGCAAAACTCGCTCATCAACTGCCTGCAAGCACGCTTAAACGTATGTTTGGTGGATTGTTGTTGATAGTTGGTATAAAAATGGCATTGGGCGGATTGGGCATTCAGCTATTTTAATTATTTTTTTAAAA
>CAKMOY010000169.1 GCA_927911235.1 uncultured Moraxella sp. | reverse complement strand
ATTATATATTATTATATTATATATTATATATTATATATTTATTTATTACGTTTTGTAAGTCGCTTATTCGTTAGAGTCATTCAAATTTAAAAAAAAATTAAAAAAATTTGAACACATCGTGCAAGACAAGGTAGCTACCATGATAAATTTTTATAAGACTTTGCCTTTATTTGTTGTATTGTTATGTACAGCATGTGCAAATCAAAAATCCAATGAGCAATCAGAAACAATAGCCTATCCAACAGCCAAGGTTGGCATGTCTATGAGTGCAATAGCAACCAATGCCTTTTTTAATGATATGTATGAGTCTGCCAAAGGCGTGATGCAACAACAGCCATCTTTGACTTTGTTGCTAGAGCAAGCGGATAACGACCAAAACAAACAATATCAACAACTTGATGATATGTTACAACAGGGTGCTAAAGCATTGGTGGTAAACCTTGCTGATGTATCACAAGGTCAAGCGTTTGTTGAAAAATATTGTAAAAAAGGTGTGCCTGTTGTTTATCTAAACCGTAATCCCGGCGATAAATATTTGGCAAGTTGCGATACGGCTTATTTTGTAGATGGCGATGCTAACCAAGCGGGTGTATTGCAAGGGCTACAAGTGCTAGAAAAGTGGAAAGCCAATCCAGATTGGGATAAAAATAAAGATGGTGCTATCTCATATGCGTTATTAGAAGGCATTCCAAACCATGCAGGGGCAATGGCTCGTACTAAATGGTCAATCAGTACCATGCAAAACTACCCTTCGTTAGGTATTCCTGTACGACAGGTTTTTTCGGATACGGCAATGTTCCAACAAGACAAAGCGAGTGAAGTTGTAGAAAACTGGATAAGCCAACCAAATTTTGGCGATGTGGAAGTGATTTTAGCAAATAATGACAACATGGCGATAGGTGCGATTGATACCCTTAAAAAACACAATATAAAATTGCCTGTTTTTGGTATTGATGGTGGTAAAGTAGGGCTAGAGTTGGTAAAATCTGGCGATATGAGTTCAACTGTATTTAATGATTATGATAATCAAGTCAAAACAGCTTTGAGAATGGCAGCGAATTTGGCGACCAATCAACCTGTAATGAACGGCATTAATTATCGTATGGAATATAAAATTGTAAACGTTCCTTATCAAAATATTACGTTAAAATAAGGTATAAGACATGGCAACAACAAATCATACGAATACCACAGGTTCAAAATATAAAAAATATACCATGTTACTGACTTTGGTTGTGTTATTTTTGGCATTGACCGTTGGTATGTTAGCACTGAATTTTTTATCAACCAACCGTTTTACAACGTATGCACAATCATTAGAAGTTGCGAATAGCCAAGGGGCAACGAGTCAAGAGCTATCAAAAAACTTGCTAGATATTAATCTATATATTAATACAGCCTTAGAGCAACAAAAACAAAATGCTGTAGCGACAACGATAAATACAACGCAAAATCTAGCAACGCCAGTAACAGAAAACCAAGCAACAACGGTTGCGAGTGCAGTAGCCAATACGGAAACACCATCTGTTGCGAATACACAGCAGACGGTTAGTATTGATGCTTTGCCACAAATTGCTGTGTATAAAATTGATGAGATTAAAAAACAACGAGATACATTGTCTCAAGCATTACAAGCTTTCCAAAAAGGTGGTGCAGTTACTTTAACATCAGGCAAAGAAATTTCTTTAAATGCTACAAATAATCAAGCCGCTTTGAAAAGTTTACAAGAAACGGAGCAAATTTGGATTCCTTATTTGGGTTTGTTAGATAATTTTTTACAAGATATTCAAAAAGGCTATATTTCTAAACAAACAAGTGATTATTTGGTGGATTATACCCGATTATATAACCGAGCATTACTAACCGAATCTAATAATTTAACAACTGCCTTAAACCAAGAAATTGAACAACAAACCTTATTACAAAAAAATATACAGCTAGCAGGTATTATCAGTGCTTTTTTACTGTTCTTTGCGATTGTATTTGGTGCATTGCGTCAATTGTTAAATAGTGATAGTCGCTTGGCTCAAGCACGTCAATAGACAACGGACATTTTAAATACGGTCAATGAAGGACTATTTTTGATTGACAAAAATATGGTCTTGTCAGATGAGTATTCTCGCAGTACAGAGCAAATTTTGCATAAGTCTGAATTAAAAGGTAAAACTTTAACAGACTTGTTAAAAGATACGATTTCTCAACAGGATTTGGACAGTACAAAGCTGTTTATTGAACAATTATACAACGCTTGGGTTGTAGAAGAGTTAATCCAAGACTTGAACCCTTTAAAAAATATCCGCATGAGCTATGTAGATGACAAAGGGCGTACACAAATTCGCTTTTTAGATTTTAACTTTTTAAGAATCGTAGAAAAATCAGGCGAAATTAGTAAGGTGTTTGTGAGTGTTGTTGATATTACAGAAGCTGTTCATTTGCAAGAAAAACTTGAAAAAGCACGTCAGCAACATGACAATGAGCTAGAAATGATTAGTGCTATTTTGACAATTGATAATCAAAACCTAGTCGCATTCATTGCCAATACAAATCATCGAATTGATAAAATTAACGCTGTGTTAAAACAAGAATCTGCAGGTCATTTTGACCTACAAGAAAAAGCACGTCAAATATACCGAGAAATGCATAGCTTAAAAGGCGAGGCATCAGCGATTAAAATGAGTGCGTTTGTGAGTGCTGCAGAAAAACTTGAAAGTCAAATTCAAGAGTTATTGCAACATTCAAATTTAACAGGTAATGACTTTTTAGCGTTTACGATTAATTTAAAAGAATTATTGGATTTAAATCTTTTTGTAAGTAGCATATTAGAACGTTTACGTTTGGTAGGACGTAATGTGGACACTGTCGTTGCCCAACAACCACAAAGCAGTCCATCAGCTAGTGTCAGTCAAACAAAAGTAAATCCATGGCATGATTATTTTACGCAATATGCTCAAGATATCGCCAATCGTCAGTCCAAAAAACGTGAATGTTCAAGTGAATGGGTTTGATGAGCTATTGCCATTTCACGATGAAAAAGCGAATGTATATAAAGACATTGCCACACAATTTTTGAAAAATGCGATTGTGCATGGCATTGAAAGCCCAGCCGAACGTTTGGCAAAAGGCAAAAATGAATCAGGTGAAATAACCTTAAGCCTTGAAAAAGTTGATGAAAATCATCAAAAAATCAGCATTCATGACGATGGTCAAGGCATTAATTGGACAAAAATCCGCCAAAAAGCCGTTGAGCTAGGTCATGTAACCGAGCTACAAGCCGAACAGCTACAAGCAAAAGATTTATTACGCTTAATGTTAAGTTCAGGTATTTCAACTGCCGAAAACCAAGATGAAGATGCAGGGCGTGGCGTTGGCATGGATATCGTGCGACAACTGGCGATAGAAGGCAGAGGCAAATTGGGTATCAATAGCCAACCTAACCAATTCACGATGATGAGTGTAACTTTTCCAAACCAATAATTTAAAAAAGGATATTCCATGGCACACCGTTTAATGATTGTTGATGACTCAAATATTATCCGTAACCGTATTGAACGTAGCTTTGAAGATAGCGATATACAAATTGTGGCAACAGCGAGCAATGGCTTAGAAGCGTTGCAAAAGTTTGATTTGGTAAAGCCTGATTTTATCACGATGGACTTGACCATGCCACAAATGGACGGCTTAGAATGTATCCAAAAAATCATCGCCCAAAACACAGGCGTGAGTATTTTGGTCGTTTCGGCACTGTCAGACAAAGCCACCGCTTTACAAGCTTTGCAATATGGGGCAAGGGGCTTTATTTGTAAGCCCTTTAGCGAAGATGAGTTGGTCAATGCGATTAATCGTTTGATTGAATTACAACAATCCTAATCCAAAAAAGCCCCAAATCTTGGGGCTTTCTTAATTAGCCTTAAGGCGTTGTATTCACATCAACCTTGTCGGTTACGATTACCGTTTGTGGATTGACAATTTGGGTCACAGGCTGAATCGTAGGCTGTGCGGTTGCCACAGGGTCAATACTTGGCGGTGTGACAATCACTGTATCTGTTTTGACAGGATTAGCATCGTCCAATGTGGGTTCAACCACGACAGTTGAAGCATTTGGCACTGTTACCACCGCTTGTGTCGCAGGTACAACCGTAGGCACGGTGCTTAATTTTTGTGATGCTGGCATGACCAAGTCATTTTTTGGCACGTCCACGATAGGGGCAGGGGTGGTATTTGGGTGCAACGGATAAGCGTTGTCAATATTTAACGGAATTTGTTTTAACGTGCCGTTTTTGTCAATCACTAATTGCATGGTGCGAATGCCTTCAAGGCTTTTTTCGGTCATACTGGCGACGGCTGTGCCATTTCGTAAAATGGTCGGTTGTAAAAACACAATCAAGTTTGTTTTGTCGCTGTTTTTACTTTTTGATTTAAACAAATTACCAACCACAGGAATATCACCAAGTCCCGGCACTTTTTGTTGCCCATAAGTGCTGTTATCACGCATTAAACCGCCTAGGGCAACGGTCTGTTGGTCATCTGCCAAAATGGTGGTTTTAATCAAGTTTTTGTTGGTAACAACACCGCTAACATTGTTTAGCGTACCGTCCACGATAGACGACACTTCTTGGGTAATTTCAAGTCTGACCGTGCCATTTTCGCCAATGTGTGGCACAACGTTTAGATTAATCCCCACGTCTTCACGGCTCACCGTCTGGAATGGATTGGTAGAAGAATTGTTGGTCGTGGTATAAGAACCCGTTACAAACGGCACATTTTGACCGACCAAAATATTGGCTTTTTCATTGTCCAACGTCAAAATTGACGGCATGGATAACAAATTGGCATTGTTGGTTTTGTTAATCGCTTGCAAAATCGCCCCATAAAATTGGCGATTGCCATTGCTATCCACTCTACTATCGCCCACACCAAACAACGCCCCTGCAATGGACGCAGCCGCTTTGCCGACTTGACCTGTTAAGGCTTCGGTAGCTAGACCAATCGCTGTTGCACCGACATTGTTAAAGTTCACCACGCCCACACCGCTATTGGCATTACCCATCGCCCATTGTACGCCCAGTTGTTGCGTGTCGTTGCCAGAGATTTCCATGATGGCGGCTTGGATTAACACTTGGTCTCGGCGAGTGTCCAGTTGATTGATGGTATTTTCAATTTCAATCATCAAATCTGGGCTGGCATTTACCACCACCGAATTTTGGGTTTGATCGGCGATAATGCTAAAAGGGCGACCTTGCGTATTTGCGGTGCTGTTACTGCTGGTGTTGGTGGAACTGGTATTAATCGGTGAACCTGTTACCGAGGTGTTGCTTGTGCTGTTTGATGTTGATGTGTTGTTGCTATTGCCAAACATAGAGGTCGCTTCTAGCGTGGTTTGGTCACCTGCACTGTTAATAGATTGGTTGGATAACAAACTTCTTAACATATTGGCAATGTGGGTGGCACTGGCGTATTTTAGGCGAAACACCCGCAAACCGCTCAAACGCTGACTTGGTATGGTGTCAAGTTCATCTACCATGCGTTGCACTTTGGCGGTCATTTCCACGCTACCTTTGACAAGCAGTCTATCGGCAATTGGGTCGGCAATGATTTTTATCAAACTGCCATTGCCTGATGCGACCGCAGGCGAGCCTTGTCCACTGCTGGCGGTACTTGTGCCTGACACGCCTGTCAATGAGCTGAGCAGTTGCATCATGCGTTCGGCATCTACATGACGCAAGGGAATGACGGTTAATTTGTCATTCATATTGCTGTCTAAGTCATTGATAAGTTTGGTAAGTTGGTTTAAATTATCGGCTCTGTCTGACAAAATCAACGCATTGATATTTGGCAAAACGGCGGCGTTGGCATACTGTGGCATCATCGGGCGGATAACGTTTAACACATCAGTGGCACTGGTATTGGTCAGATACAAAACCCGTGTCGCCAACTGATTGCCTGTGGTATTACCACGCAAATCCACATCAACGCCCGCTTGTTTGGCAACCGTATCAGGCAACAACTCAATGGTCGTACCACGGTCAATCGCCACAATCCCATTGACTTTCATCACCGCCAAAAACAAATCATAAATTTCGGCACGGTTTAACGTTTTGTTGGCAATCACCGTGACATTGCCATTAATGCGTGGGTCTAGCACAAAGTTTTTTTTGCGTGATGGTCGCCACTTGGTCAATAAAGGCTTTAATATCAGCATCTTGCAAATGCACCTTGTAGCCTGTTTCGCCAGCCGCCACCGCCGTTGGGATATGACAAATACTGAAACTTACCAAAATACTGAATGTCAAAGGTTTTAATACAGATTTTAAAAAAGTCTTGCGTTGCGTGTGTTGTTTCATATCTAACCTATAAAATTTTCTTTTGTAAAATGCGAATTGATTGGCATTGCCAAAAATTTAAAACGACTGATTCAGCGTAATCACCTGTTCGCCACGTTGCACTTGGATTTGGGCTTGTCCTGACTGTCTGGCTTGTTGTAAAAGCTGAGAATCTTGTGCAGGATTTTGCCCCACATTTTGTCCATTTAATGAAATCACCCTGTCGCCTGTCTGTAGCCCCAAGCGGTCTTTAATCCCTGATGGCATTGCATCGGTTACCATATAGCCATTACCAGTCGCCGCCACACCCATTTGGCTAAGATAGCCTGCTGGATTTGCCTGTAAGCCTTCAATCGCATTATCCAACGGCGTTGGCGTATTTTGAGCTTGCGTTGGGCTTGTGCCATCAAGCGGTTGATTTGGCATTGGTGGTGGCGTTTGTGTTGGAATTTGTGGTACAGGCATACCTTGAGATGGGGGCATGACTTGTGGCATATTTTGGGCGGACAAACTTTCGTTGTTTAACACCATGGTATTGCCTTGCGTTCTCATCGCTTGTTGGGGTTGTTGTCCTCGTTGGTCAAGCAAAAATGGCTTACCAAAATCCACTTTGAACGTTTGTCCATTATTATCTGTCAAAATAATGTGGTCAATTTTCACATCGCTTAATTTAAAAGCCGAACCATCCAAAATTTCGTCCACTTTATAACTTTTGGTTTTGCCATTAAAGGTTAAAATCGCAAAAGATAAACTTTTGGGATTTGCCACCGTGATACCAACGATTTTGACATCAGGTGGTGGCAGACTTGACTGGGTCGCCATTGGGCGTGCAAAAATATCCAACCCATTGCCGACAGGCATAGCCATTTGACTGTTTTGTAATGGCACAGGCGAAAGGCAGGGCAGCCGGTGGGGCAATCACCAACCAAAACCCACGAGCCAACAACCAACACGCCCACACAATCACCACCAACAAAATCAGTGGATAAAATTTTTGTAAGGCTTGAAAAATGTTAAAATCCGTTCGCTTCACAACACCCCCTAAAAACTGCCAAACAACGGCTGACGAAGCGAAACCGCCACGCTGTCATCTGCCCCTTGTCCTTGATAATTTGGCATATTTTTTAACAAACGTTGGGTCAAAGCCACATCAAGCATATTGTCATTGTCCAAATACAAATCGCCCAAACGCTGTCCTTGCGGTGTCGCTAACGCCAAATGCAGACGGCTAGGCGATTGTGAAGTTTTTTCTTTATCCAAAACACCGACCATTTTTGGCAAATTAATCTGATAAACACGTCCGCCAAAAGGATAGCCCATATTACCACCCAACCAATCAAAATCGCCAGACGCATTGACAAAACCTGTCTTATCACGCGATAGCGATAAATTTTTTACCATAATTGGCGAATCAGGCAATTGCCAACTGCCCAAAGAACTTAACAAATCTTTGTTAATTTTGCCGTTAAAGTCATGGATTTGCCAACTATTTTTGCCGATTTTTGCCAAACCGTTTAACTCCGTTGTACCAGAGCGAATTTTAACATTCATGCCAATTTTGCCTGTAAAAATGTACAAGGGTTGCCATTGCCAGTCTAATGTGCTGATAAACTTTTGTTTGGATTGTTGGGAGGGGAGATTTGCCAATTGGCTTGACCTTGCCAAAGATTGCCAGAGATTTGTTGTAAATATGGATTGTTCGGCACAAATTTTTGTACAAGCCAACTGGCTGGCAACTGCACCAACAAAAACAAGCATAACAAAATAAGACCGACTAACCACCAAAGTCGTGTAGGACGAGAAATTACCGTTGCCAAATCAATGCCCTTTTAAGCAAATAAAAAAAATGTACAAAATTTTTATATGATAACTGATTTTGGCAGATTTGTAATGTGGTTTTTGTGAAAATGGGAATTTTTTTTGTTTTTTAACAAAAAAATAAAATAGTGAATAGAAAAAGGAACATCAAACAATGTTCCTTTTTTTGATGTTGATAAATCAACAAATTAGTGAGCAGCAGATGCAGTAGCAGTTGCGTCAACAGCGTCTTTAGTTGCGTCAGCAGCTTGTTCAGCAGCAGCTTGTGCATTTTCAGCAACAGCTTTTGATTGTTCGGCAGCAGCTTCGTTACCAGCAGCAACCGCAGCAGAGGCGTTCGCAGCAGCAACAGATGCAGTAGATGCAGCAGCAACCGCAGTAGAAGCAGCTTCTTGTGCAGCAGCGTCAGTTGGTGCAGATGCAGCGTCAGCTACCGCAGCAGATGCAGCTTGAGTTGCTTCAGTTTTTGCTTCAGCAGCTTCTTCAGCTGGTTTTGAGCAAGCAGTCAAAGCTACAGTAGTAGCCATTAAAGTAGATAGTAAGATAGATTGGAATTTCATAAGTTTCTCCTAAGGAAATATAACCCGTTACTATTCTTACTCAATACAACTTTTAAGAATATTACGGGACATAGTGCGAGCGTATTTTAGCTCAAATCTTATTAAATTTAAACATCTTTTTTCATCACTTTGTAACAAAACATATTTTTGTTTAAAAAAAAGATATCTTTTAATGAAATTTTTGGGACTGCAATTATATTATAATTATCTTTGTGTTGTATAGTGATTTTTTAAATTTTTACAATTTTTTTTT
>CAKMOY010000168.1 GCA_927911235.1 uncultured Moraxella sp. | reverse complement strand
TTTGATTGCTTTTCATAGCATCGTCCTTTTTGTGAAAACGTTTTCAATAAAACGTTGGTGTTGATAAAAAAATTGTAAATATTTTTTTACTTTAAAAATGGCATTCTGAATATATCAATTAAATGAATAAGTTGCAAATTGTTATTTGTAAATTTTCTTTAACGTTGGCATTTTGTGCTATGCCAAATGTTGGCTAAAAAGTGAGCGGATAAATTTTTTATCACAACTAATCCGAAAACACGTGTTTTCATGCTCTGGAATATATTGTAAATCAGCATGATTGGCTTGGCAAAAGGCTTGAGAAAGGTACAATCCCAATCCCGTCCCCTCATGGTCGGTGGTAAAAAATGGGTTAAATAAACTGCTGATATCCTCAGGTTTTACGCCTGCTCCTGTGTCAATGACATCAATGTACACAAATTTGCTGTCTTCATAAACTTCTAAGGTAACAAAGGCATGAGGGTGGGATTTACTGCTAAATCTTAAACCATTGTTGATTAAATTGATTAACACTTGTTCAAGTTGATAATGGTCAAACAAAAATCCGCTGTCTGTATGACAATGTAAAAAAACATCATGACCGCTAAAACTTTCTTTAATAAAAATAGGTAGCCATGTTCTGGGTTCTATATAAATTTGGTTGGGTTTTTGTTGGCGAGAGAGTTTTAAAACATCTTCAATGATTTGATTCACTCGTTGTGTTTGTCGATAAATCATGTCGTATAACATTACATCTTCTTCGGATAATGACGAATTGTCGTACATGGCTTCTTCTTTTAACAACTGGCTGGCTTGGCTGATTGACGCTAACGGATTGCGAATTTCGTGGGCAATACTGGCACTTAATTGCCCCAATGAAGCGAGTTTTAACTGCTGGGCGTGGCTTTGTTCTCGGCGTAAATCTTCTACCAAAATCAACGCATATTGATTATCCAATTGGGTAATGCGTAGCCGATAATCAGTAAAACTGTGCATTTTTTGGTCGGTGCTATGATTGATTTGCCGATAATGGTACTGCTCTCATCATCTTTGATAAGTGGCTCAAGCACGGCTGATAGGGCTGGCGAGATGTCTTTTAAACAAAAATTGCTGATATTTGTTGGCAAATGTAGCTGATTGATAACCGTATCATTGGCAACAATGATTTCTAAATTATGTGAAATGACAATCACGCCTTGCTCAATGATTTGCACGATTTTTTTGTTAATGGCATTGACCGCATCGGCTTCACGCAGGTGTTTTTCATTCAAAGCTTCAATGTGTCGCACACGTTTTGACAAAGCATCACTCAAATAACCCACAATGATAAAACTGGCAATCACAATCCCCGTATTGCTCAACGCATTATAACTAAACGCATTTTTTAACGGCTGATAAAACTCTTGATACATCACAAGGCTAATGGCAAATACCGTTAACAAAATCGCTTGGCTATTGCGTAACAGCATAAACGAACACGCCACGTGTACAAAAATAACAAAATAATCTGCACATTATTGCCACCGCTAAAATACAGCATTAACGACAAAGCCAGCACATCAATGGTCAAACTAAACATCAATAACAAATTGCGTGGATAATAATAATACGCAATCAGCATACCAATCGCAAAAAAACATAAATAAAAGTCGGCAAAAATTGGTAATTACCATCAAGTCTTGATTGCTTTTTTGGATAGCCACCAAAAAATTCATGCTAAAAAATACCGCAATGATAATGCGATAAAAACCATAAATCATACCAAGCCGTTTTTGCTTATTTTTTTGGATATCGTTATCAAAAATGGATAAAAAAATCGGATTGGTAATCATGTATTTTTTCACTTTTCTGTCATCTTTTGTTTAAAAACTAAGGTTGGATTAACCCATGTCGCATGGCAAGGTGGGTGAGTTTGACATCGCTATCAATATTTAATTTTTCAAAAATGCGATAACGATAAGTGTTCACCGTTTTGACACTCACGAATAATTGGTCAGCAATCTGTTGTGGGCTTTGGCAATTAACCACCATCATCGCCACTTGCATTTCTCGCTCGCTTAACTGTTCAAAAGGTGATTCGGACTTTTCCGACAGCATATCGGCAAGCTGTTCGGCAACGTCCGCACTAAAATAACGACCGCCTTGAGCGATTTTTTTGATGCCTTTTATCATCTCGTCAAGTGGTGTGCCTTTGGTGATGTAGCCATTTACGCCAGCCTTTATCAGCATGGACGGATATGGCTCTTTGACAAGGGAACTGACTGCCAAAATTTTGGTGTTTTTATCGTTTTGCAACAACCGTTTGGTGACTTCTAGTCCACCTGTGTTTGGCATATTGACATCTAATAAAATCACGTCTGGTTTTAGCTGTTTGGCAAGCAAAATTGCCGTTTCGCCATTGTCCGCTTCGCCCACCACGCTGATATCTGGGCTGTCGGCTAACATACGAGTGATACCCATTCGCACCAAATCGTGGTCATCTACCACCAATACACTAATCATCATTCGCTCTTTTGTTGTTAAAAACCTTATATTAGCATAAATTTCGCTGTTTAAAAAATCAAAGTCAATCTTCACAAAAAAAATCACAGGAAAAATAGCCGATTTTGTCAAAAGGCTTTATAATAACACCAACCTTTTAAAAATTGAAAAAAACCATGCGAATTAGAAAACTATTTAAATTTGAAAACGCCCACATCGTGCGAAACTGTAGCTCCGACCGTTGCAAATATTCCATTCACGGACACAGCTACCAAGTTGAATTAATCCTTGAAGCCCACCGCCTAGACCACGGACAGATGGTGTATGATTTTGGCTTGTTAAAATCGTCTATCAAGGATATTATTGACAGTTTTGACCATGCGATTTGTTTTTGGGATAAAGACGACACCGATTATATTGATGCTTGCAAAAAATTTAGTCAGCGTTGGATTAGTTTGCCTGTGTCGCCATCTGCTGAGCAGTTTAGCCGTGTGGTGTTTTTTGGGCAAGAGAAATTTTAAAACAAACGCAAATGCAAAATGGCGAAACCGATGTGAAAGTGTATTCGGTCATCGCTCACGAAACGGCAACAGGCTATGCTCAATGTTTTGAAGAAGATGTGTTAAATGTACAAATGGGCGAGTTAAAATTGGAAGATTTTGCTTTTAGCGAACAAGTCAAAAATGAATGGAGCGACCCAAAAATGTATGATAAATTAATTAATGGGGAAAAGTTTGTTAATCCAACGGTGAAGTTGCAAGTTAAATGAAAAAAATAACCCTAAAATCCGAAACTGACACCCAAGCCCTAGCCAATGAGCTTGCCAACATGAATCTGACAGGTAGCGTTTGGCTATCGGGCGATTTGGGGGCGGGCAAGACGACTTTGACACGCTATTGGCTACAAGCAATGGGGCATAATGGTGCGGTGAAAAGTCCCACCTTTACCCTTGTTGAGCCGTATCGCATTACACAGACAGATGGCACAGTTAAGCCTGTGTATCATGCGGATTTGTATCGTTTAAACGACCCAGAAGAGTTGGAATTTATTGGGTTTTATGAGTATCAAGATGAGCCGAATAGTTTGGTAATTATTGAATGGGCGAGTAGGGCAGAAGGCTATTTGACAAAACCAAATGTAACCATTGACATCAAACGCCTTGAAAATGATGATAGACTTGTTGAAATTGTTGAATTAAATGTCTAATCGTATCCACAAATTATCGCCACTTTTAATCAACCAAATCGCCGCTGGCGAAGTCGTTACACGCCCATCATCAGTCGTCAAAGAACTCATAGAAAACGCCATAGACGCACACGCCACCCACATTCGCATTGACATAGAACAAGGCGGACTCGGACTAATCCAAATCACCGACAACGGCAACGGCATTCACCCAGACGACATGATTTTGGCGGTAACACGCCACGCCACGAGCAAACTTGCCGATGTCGGACAGCTCACAGGCATTGACACGCTTGGCTTTCGTGGCGAAGCGTTGGCATCTATCTGTGCCGTATCGCATCTCACGCTTGCCACGAGCCACGACACATCAGGCATTGGGCGACAGCTCACCCTATCGGGCGATGACGCAAGCCACGCCGACATTCAGCCGATTGTCAAAACCAAAGGCACGACCGTCAGCGTCCGAGATTTGTATTTTAACGTCCCTGCAAGGCGAAATCATTTAAAAAGCATTCAAACAGAATTTAGTCATATTGAACAAATCGTCCAAAAAATCGCCATTAGTTTTGCCGATATTCATTTGGAATTGTATCATCAGAACAAATGTCGGCTAAATTTACCTTGTCAAAAAAACGACAATTTACACCGATTAGAAACCGCTTTAAATCAAAATTTAAACCAACATTACGAGTTTTTTTTATCGTTTTCTAGTTTGTTAAATCAAAATATGGCAAACACGATTGAGCCGAAAGTGTCAGGTTTTTTATTCACGCCAAACGAGCAACAAAACCAACATTTACCAAAACTTATCTATATAAATCAAAGACTTGTAACCGATTTAGCCATTAGCCAAACCTTGCAAAAAGTCGCTCGCCAAGCAGGATTTGAGCAGTTGGGCTATGCGTTGTTTTTTCAATTACCGATTGAGTGGATTAATGTCAATATTCACCCAAGCAAACAAAACGTTAAAATTCAACAACTTGCCAATATTTTAAGCTATCTTAATCAAGCGTTACTTGAAAAATTAAAAACGATAAATCAGCCGATTTTGACAAATAAAACTGAAAATTTAGTTAAAAATAATCTAAAAGTTTCTGAAAAAATCGTTGATTATCAAGTAAATAATACAGAAAATTACCAAACAAATATTCATCAAATTGATAAAAAAATACCAATGTTATTCAACATTTTACGCAAAATTTTGAAAAAAATCATGAAAAATTTTTGTCAAAAATACAATCAATTTACCGTTAATTCTTTCAATTATTGATAACAATAGTCAAAAAACATTGGCTATTCATTACAATGAAAGTTTGTTTTTGTTAAATATTAGCCAACAAAGTTTGTTAAATGGGATTTTGTTAAAAGCAGAAAATCCATTGCAAGCGATGAATGATTGGGTAAAAAGTGCATTTGTGCAAAATGGCAATATTGAACAAAAGTTAATCAATGATTGGCTAAAATCAGCAAAACAAATTCATTATGCGGATTTGATTTTATAAAAATGGCTTTTATGGTAAAATACCTAAAGTTCTTTTATTTTTTAAAGCGTAAACCAAAACTAAAAAATGCAATCCGTCATCTGTCTAATCGCTCCCACCGCTAGCGGAAAAACCGCACTCGCCTACGAACTCTACGACACAGGCAAATACCACCTAATTTCCGTTGATAGTGCCTTGATTTACCGAGATATGAACATCGGCACAGCCAAACCGACAAGCGAAGAATTGGCAAAATATCCGCACGCTTTGGTAGATATTATTAATCCTGACGAAACATATAGTGTAGCTACCTTTGTCAATGACACCAAGCGAGAAATAGATTTTGCCCACGCCAACGGCAAAATTCCGCTATTGGTCGGCGGTACGATGATGTATTACATGGCGATTTTGGACGGTATTAACGACATTCCTGCAACTTTGCCCGCCACTCGTGAAACCGTTAATCAGATGATAGCCACGCACGGTATTGAGCATTTGCACCAATATTTACACCAAATTGACCCAATTTTGGCACAAAAACTCAAACCCAACGACAGCCAACGTATCGGACGAGCGGTGGAAGTTTTTTTACAAACCAACAAACCGTTAAGCGAATGGCAAAATCAGCCGAACATTGCACTAGCGGACAATCCTGCTCAAAACTGGTCAATTTTTTTGTGTCATGCCAGATAGAAATTGGCTACACGAACGCATTGATTTACGTTTGCAACAGATGTGGCAACAAGGCTTGGTGGAAGAAGTTATTTCTTTAAAAAATAATTATAATTTGCACGCTGATATGCCGTCCATGCGGTGCGTGGGCTATCGCCAAACGTGGGATTTTTTGGAAAAAATAACGAAAAACCCACAAATATCAATGCTTGAGGCTAGACAAGCCATGCAAAATGAGGCATTATATGCAACAAGGCAGTTAGCAAAACGCCAATATACATGGATGCGAAAGCTGTTAAGCACACAAAAAATCATTGAACGGCATAACGTACAACAATTTTTAAGCGTACAAGCATTAAAAAACCAACTCGTATAATATTTTACATTGACAAATGAATAAGAAATCGGCAAAATAAACTTTTTTTAATACAACTTTATAATTGATACATAAAAGTTTATTTTAGTATAACAATAATTTATCGTGATACACTTTTTGGGAGAAATCACCATGTCAAAAGGTCAAACCCTACAAGACCCATTTCTAAACTCATTACGCAAAGACCGTATTCCTGTATCTATTTTTTTGGTAAATGGTATCAAATTACAAGGTCAGATTGAGTCGTTTGACCAATATGTTGTGTTATTAAAAAATACAGTCAGCCAAATGGTCTACAAACACGCAATTTCTACCGTTGTCCCAGCTCGTAACCCACGCACCGCAACAGGCACACTACCAGCGACTGCAAACGGTACTTTTCCACAAGCTACTGGCATGGGTTTTGAGCGTCCAGCAGGCTTTGAGTCGCCACAATACGGCGGTGCAGGGCGTGGCTTTGGTACGGTTACTAGCCGAACGCCAAGTTTTGCCAATAACAACGAACGTGGTTTTGGTGAACGTACTGGTTTTGATAATGGATTTGATAACGACCAACAACGTGGTTTTGCAGGTGGTGCAGGCTTTGGCGGTGGTTTTGACCGTAGCG
>CAKMOY010000167.1 GCA_927911235.1 uncultured Moraxella sp. | reverse complement strand
AATTATTTAAAAATTTCGTTATTATTCATCAAAATTTTCCTAATAAAGTTTTTTTTTAAATGATTTTAAAATTACAAAAAAGCGTAAAATTTTTTGTTAATTGCGTTTAAACAAAAATTGTGCTAAGTCTTATTTTAAATCCATTTTTATAAAAAATACAGATTATGTCAAAAAAAAAATATCTTTGCTAAATAAAATGATAAAAATAAGTTTGTTATTTGCGGTGTTTGGCTTGCCAATCAGTTTTGCCAATGCCCATAATTTTAATCAAAATAATTATCAAGAAAACAGTTATAAAGAAAATGGCTACGGACAAAGTTTGCTAGAAATGAGTCATGGCGGTGGTTTGATTGATAATCAACAAAGTTTGATGATTGGCGAATGGGCGTTACGCCAACTAAACAACGCTGCCCCCATGCTGACCGACTACTGGCTACAGGCGAGTATGGAACAAATCGTCTGGCAACTGAATGCTGTCGCTCGTGCCGACGCACCGCTTGGCTTGGTGATTATCAATGACAAGCAAATCAACGCCTTTGCTGTACCTGCTGGCTTGATTGGGTTAAATGTGGGTTTGATTGACAAAGCTCGCAGTATGGACGAAATGGCAAGCGTCATCGCCCACGAAATCGCCCACGTGAGCCAACGCCATTATCAACATCGCAATGATGAAAAAACCAAACATTTATTGACCCAAGTGGGCGGTATTTTGGCTGGTGTTGCCGCCGCAAAATCAGGAGGTGGCGATGCGGCAGCGGTGGCGATTATGGGAGCTCAGACCTTGTCCGCCAACCAAGCCGCCAGTTTTAGCCGTAGCCAAGAGCGAGAAGCCGACCGAGTGGGTATGCAAATCATGGCAAAAGCAGGCTATGATGTGAACGCCATGCCCGCATTTTTTGCGACCCTTGACCAACAAAATCCTGTCAAACCAAACGCCTTTATTCCAAGTTTTGTGCTAAGCCACCCATTAACCGCCGAACGCCTTAGCGAAGCACGAGATAGAGCCAGAAATTACAACAATACGACCAATACCAACGGCGATAATAGCTTGTACCGCAAACAATTATTTGAACAAATTCAATGGCGTAGCCGATATCTTGCCAAATTAACCAACAAAGTTGAACTAACTCAAAGTGCCAAATACAGCGATGGGGCAAAATTGGCATTGGCAAGCCTGCTGATTGACGAACGCCAATATACCGAAGCAAACAAAATTTTACAATATTTTGCTAATGATATCAATAACTTAAACAATCCATTGGCGGTGGTGATTTCGGCAAAATTGAACGAAAGTCAAGGCAATCTTGACAATGCTAAAGCCAAACTGACCCAACTTACCAATTTATTTCCTGAACGGCGAGATGCTAAACTGTATTTGGTTGATTTATATTTAAATGACAATAAATATTTGCTAAATAGTGCTAAATCGGCGGTGCAACTGTTGCAACCTTTATCCAAACAAAATCCACGAGATGTGATTGTGTGGCAAAAGTTGCAACAGGCAAGTGAGATTTTGGCAAAAAATGCCCAAGGCGATGATAAAAAATTGCAACAAATCAATGTGTTACGTTATCGTGCCAATGCCGAATTTTGGCAAAATCGGTTGGAAAATGCGATTACTTCACTTAATCAAGCCAAAACCATCGCAAATAGCCTAAGCAGTAATAAAGCGATTTTGGCAACGATTAACAATCAAATTGAGCAAATTCAAATTGCTAATCAATTAAAAGTTTTGTGATTTATTGTTGTTGAACGGTATTTGGCTCAACACCAAGCTCTAACCATTTTGCCAACGTCAAACTTAACTCATCAAGCCCTTGTTTGTTTTGAGCCGAGAATAATTGCACACTAAACGGCAATTTTAGCTTTTTTAACTCGTTTTTGACTTGTTGCAAGGTATTTTTTGACGCACCGTATTTGAGTTTATCCGCCTTTGTCAAAAGCACATGAACAGGCAAATCACCATCTTTTGCCCAATGGAGCATTTGCTCATCAAAAAATTTTAATGGGTGGCGAATATCGGTTAATAAAATCAATCCTGCCAAACTTTTACGAGAAACCAAATATTTTTCTAACTCTTTTTGCCATTCTTTTTTCATCGACTCTGGCACGGCGGCATAGCCATACCCTGGCAAATCTACCAATCTTTGTTGGTCATTTCCCATATGGAAAAAGTTAATCATCTGCGTACGTCCAGGTGTTTTTGATGAGCGGGCGAGCTGACGTTGATTGGTTAACGCATTGATGCAAGACGACTTTCCTGCATTAGAACGCCCAGCAAAGGCGACTTCTAGCCCTGTATCGGCAGGGCAAAGTTTAAACGTGGGGGCAGATAACAAAAATTGGGTTTGTTGTAACCAACGCTCGGTATCTGCTATGCTGATAGTATTGGTTGTGGTTTGGTCTAATTCGGTCATTTTTTTTGGCTTGGTAAAAATTTGGGTGTATTTTAACAGAAAAATCACGCAAAACGTGCAATTTTTCAAATGATTTGATAATTATTATTTCACTTATTCGGCAAGTTATGGCATAATGTGCAACGAAATCAATTATACGACTAAGGTTTTTGTGTTTTGATAAAAAATCTGGTTGTTCATCATTGTAAAAAATTTTAACAAAATAGAAAAAATCTTGGTATAATAGTCAAAAATTATAACCTATTTTTATAAATTTTGTTTAAAGATGGCATCTTAAACATAAAAAGATTGCCAACAATCTTTAGTAGGAAGATTACCAATGAAAAAAATTATCACTGTCGCAAGCCTTTTAATCGCCAGCGTGAGCGGTTCAGCAGCGATTGCTGTACCAAAATATGATATAGAAAAAGGCAAAGTCATTGCCGAAACTGTGTGTGCCGCTTGTCATGGTGCAAATGGTGTCAGTGCTGTGCCTGCTCAACCAAACCTTGGCGGTCAAAGCGTAAAATATTTGTATAAACAATTGGTTGCCTTTAAAAGTGGCGACCGTGTCAACTTAATTATGAAACCATATGCCAGTCAGTTAAGCGACCAAGATATGGCAAATGTGGCAGGTTACTTTGCAAGCCAACCACGTTGGACAGTTAGCTATGCCGACCCAGCGACTGCCGAAAAAGCCCAAAAATTGTATTTTGGTGGAGATAGCAAGCGTGGCGTGATTCCTTGTTCTGGTTGTCATGGTGGCAAGGGCAATGGTAATGATTGGGCGGCTTTCCCACGTTTGGGCGGTCAGCACCCTGAGTATATCGCAACGCAGTTAAAACTGTTCCGTGCTGCAGGTCGTGAAGACGAAGTGATGGATGCAAGCCAAACTCGTACCAACGATTCAGCCAAAAAAGGCGAAAAAGGTATGATGCAAGTGGTCGCAGCCAAATTGTCAGACAATGATATCAAAATTTTAGCCAATTTTATTGGTGGTTTACACTGATATTTTTTGCAACATTTTTTTTGAAGCCAAGTTTATCTTGGCTTTTTTTTTCGTCTAACGTTTATGATATTTATTATGACAAATTTCATGCGTTAAAAAATATCAACTTAACCATTGCCGACAAAAAAGTCACCGCCTTTATCGGATCATCAGGCTGTGGAAAATCAACGCTACTACGTACCTTTAATCGTATGTACGATTTGTACCCCAATATGCACACCAAAGGCGAAATCTTGTTAGATGGCAACAATATTTTGGATAAATCAGTAGACGTAAATTTGTTGCGTGCCAAAGTCGGCATGGTGTTCCAAAAACCAACTCCATTTCCCATGTCAATCTATGACAACGTGGCGTTTGGCGTGCGATTATACGAAAAATTGAGCAAGGCAGAACTGGACGAACGAGTGGAATGGGCATTAAAAAAATTGGCATTGTGGAACGAAGTCAAAGACAAGCTCAAAGCGTCAGGCTTATCACTATCAGGCGGTCAGCAACAACGTCTATGTATCGCTCGTGGCGTAGCAACTCGCCCAGAAGTGCTACTACTTGACGAACCCACGTCCGCACTAGACCCTATTTCTACAGGGGTGATTGAAGACTTGATTACCGATTTAAAAAACGACTACACCATCGCCATCGTTACCCACAATATGCAACAGGCAGCCCGTGTGTCCGATTACACCGTCTATATGTATCTAGGAGAAATGATGGAAATGGGCGAAACCGACCAAATGTTTACCAATCCGACATGCAAAGAAACCGAAGAATACATTACAGGCAAATTTGGTTAAATGCAATCAACTGCGAAGAAATGGGGGCATACTTGTTATGTCCTATTTTTTTGATATTTTTTTATAAAAGAATTGATAACAATTATCATTTATACTATAATAGTTTTGTAAATTTTGTTAATCATTGTAACTTTTTTAAAAAATATGGAAAATATTATGCAAAAAACCAAAATTGCCTTTGCTATCAGCATGTTTGCTTTATTAACCGCTTGCCAAAAACCTGCTGAACAAGCCCCAGCAACCGATACAACTGCAAGTACACCTGCGACCGCACCAGCATCTGCCCCTGTTGCATCAAGCACAGCAAGCTCGGCATCCGCGACAGCAGGTACAGCAGACTTGTCAAAAGAAACCGCAGAATACAAAGCATTTGTTGAAGGTCAAATTGACCAAATGCTGGTGGATACTGAAAAATTCGTGGCCTTCTTAAAAGAAGGCAAACTAGAAGAAGCTAAAGCGATTTACCCACACGCACGTATGTATTTTGAGCGTAGTGAGCCGATTGCCGAGAGTTTTGGCGACCTTGACCCACGCATTGACAACCGTGAAGCCGACCTAGAAAAAGACGAAGTTTGGACAGGGTTTCACACCATTGAAAAAATCTTATGGACGCAAAACACCACCAAAGGCACAGAAGAGTTAGCGGATAAATTAATCGCTGATATTAAAGAGTTGCGTGCAAAAATCCCAACCGCTGACGTTACGCCAGAGTTGATGGTGCAAGGTTCTGTGGACTTGTTAAACGAAGTTTCAACAACCAAAATCACAGGCGAAGAAGAGATTTTTTCAAAAACTGACCTTTACGATTTTAAAGCCAACATTGAAGGTGCGGAAAAGATTTTCCAAATTTTAACACCAAAAATTCAAGAAAAAAATCCAGAATTGGTGAAAGAATTAACCCAAAAATTCGCCGATGTGAATGCTTTACTTGATAAACAAAAAGTGGGTGAAAAAGATTACAAACCTTATGACAAATTGACCCAAGAAGAAATCAAAGCCCTTGCTGAAGCCGTAAACAAACTCGGTGAACCATTGGCACAAATGGGTATTGTTATGCAGTAATGTTAATTAAAATTTAATTTTAATTAAGGTTTTATAATAAATGAAATAAGCATTAATGACAAATTTTTTGTTGTTAATGCTTTTTTTGTTTTAAATTTTGTTAAATTTTAAAAATATGTTTGTTAAATTTATTTTCTCTAGGAGAAAACCATGTCAAATCTTACCAATTTAACCAAAAACCGCCGTCAATTTTTACAAAATATGGGTGTTATCGGTGTTGCAGGGGCGACCATTGGTTTAACAGGTTGTGAAAAATCTGCCAATTCATCAACCGCACAAAATCAAAATGGCGGTACAGCCAAAGACTCAAGCCCAAATGTCAATCCAAAACACGCAGGCGATAACGCCAGTTCTACCAAAAACTGCTTTGCCGATTTGCAGTACAAATTTTATGATGAACACCAGTCGGGTATTTTGACCCCTGCTCAACGTCATATTTATTTTTTGGTGGTGGATTTACATACCGAAGATTTAGAAGTAGTTAAACAAATGTTTAAAGATTGGACGGATTATTCTGCCAAATTGATGAAAGGCGAAAATATCAAAGAGTATGACAAAAATCCACACGTTCCGCCAACGGATACAGGCGAGGCGGATAGCCTGTCAGCGTATGGTCTGACTTTGACATTTGGCGTTAGTCCGTCTTTTTTCAAAAAATTGGGGCTTGAGAAAAAACAACCGACTGATTTTAGCGATTTACCAAACTTTCCACGAGACCAAATTCGCCCCAGAGCTATCAGGCGGTGATATTTGTATCCAATCCTGTGCCGATGACCCTCAAGTTGCTTTTCATGCGGTGCGACAGCTTGTGCGTCAAGCTCGATCAAACATTACGATGAAATGGAGTCAGTCGGGTTATAACGCTTATAATAGCGGTAGTGAAACACCTAGAAATTTGTTTGGTTTTAAAGACGGCACAGCGAACAAATCCACGCTTGAAGACCAAGACAAATGGCTATGGGCGGATAGTAAACAGCAACCTTGGCTTGAGGGTGGTACTTATCTGGTTGCTCGCGTGATTCAGATGTTTTTGGAAACGTGGGACAGAACGTCTTTAAGAGGGCAAGAGGACACCTTTGGTCGCCATCGTGATACAGGGGCGAGCATTGGTAAAAAAGGCGAGTTTGATGAGTTTGATGTGCATGAAAAAGATGAAAAAGGCAATTTGGTGATTGCTGAAACCACGCATATGGGGCTTGCAAAACGTACAGGCTTGCAGATTTTACGCCGTTCATTTTCGTACAGTTCGGGCATTGACCCAAAAACAGGGCAGTTTAATACTGGGCTTTTATTTATTTCTTTCCAAAAATCGCCCATGCAGTTTAGCGTGATTCAAAACGCTTTTGGCAAGGTGGATAAAATGACGGAGTACACCACGCATATCGGTAGTGGTTTGTTTGTGTGCTTTGGTGGGGTGAAAGAAGGCGAATATTTGGGGCAAAAATTGTTTGAAAGTTAAAAAATAAGGTATTGTTAATTAGAGATATATATCAAGAAAACCGTTCGTGGTGAGCTTGTCGAACCATAACGGTTTT
>CAKMOY010000166.1 GCA_927911235.1 uncultured Moraxella sp. | reverse complement strand
CAAATTTCGCTTGTTTAAAGCGATTATTGACACTGGTTTGTGGTTTTAGTAACTTCACTCTAGCAAGTTTCAATACCTTGTAGATTGTTGGTCTTGATACTTTGTATTCTTCAGCAAGTGATGTTACGCTTTGTTTGTTTTGATGATAGGCTATCCAAATAGCTTCTCTTTCAAGTGGTAATAGTCTGGTGTTTTTATGTATGTTCATTTGCAGTATTTTATCCTAAATACTGTAAATAACGCTAGGATATCTTACACTTTATTGTAGGTTTCTTATTTGTTTATATTTTTTCAATAAGTTAAATGATTTTTTATATCGAATTGAGGTTAGTGTAGTATTACTGATTGCTTGTTCACTTTTAGCTTACTTCACTTTTTTTAAATAAAACAGCAATCCAAAAATAATTTTTAAAAAATCTAGTGAATTTTTAAAAAATATGTTAAAATGCTGTCTTTTTTGGTGTACCTAAACGTTGTTAAATGCTTGTACAGCAGAAAAACACCCACGTTTGGGTCTTTTAGCGTCTGTATTTTTTACAAAAAACAGATATTTTTAGGCTCTAACCACTGAACATACATTCACAGAGAGAAAACTATGGTAGTTATCCGTTTAGCACGGGGCGGTGCAAAGAAACGCCCATTTTATCAAATCGTGGTAACCGACTCACGTAGCCCACGTGACGGTCGTTACATTGAAAACATCGGCTTTTTTAACCCAATCGCACAAGGCAAAGAAATCCCTGTACGACTTGACGTTGAAACATACGAAGCATGGATTAAAAAAGGTGCACAACCAACTGACCGTGTAAAAGCATTGTTCAAAAAAGTAAAAAAAGAACAAGCTTCTGCATAAGTTTAGTTCAATCAAAATTGTAGGTTTTTATGACAGCAAACAATCTAATCAAAGTCGGTGAACTCAAAAAGCCCTACGGCATTCAAGGCTGGCTTTGGTTATTTAGCTACATGGAAGACCGTGAAGCAATCTTTGATATCAAGCCTTGGGTAATCAAAACGGCAATGGGGCGAAAAAACCCTAACCGTCAAAAACTGGCGAACCCAAGGCAAAGGCTATGTGGTACAGCTAAACGAAGTGCCAGACCGCAATATCGCAGAAACCATGTTTGGGGTGACGCTTTGGGCGAACAAAGACAACTTGTCTAGTTTGAACGAAGACGAATATTATTGGGCGGACTTAATCGGCTTAACCGTCAAAAGTCAGCAAGATAATAGCCAATTAGGTCGTGTTAAAGAACTTTTTGAAACAGGGGCTCACGCCATTATAGTCGTTGAACCTACCGATGAAAGTATTGATAACGAAGAACGGCTTATCCCTTGGCACAAACAAACCATCGTGGACGTTGATTTGACCCAAAAAATTATCCTAGTGGATTGGGGTGTTGATTATTAAACCTTTGTTAAAATTGTTAAAAAATAAGCAGTTAGGTAAATTACCATGTTTTTTGCAGTGATTAGTATTTTGCCACAAATGTTTGATAGTATTAGCCAATTTGGTATTACCGCCCGGGCAATCGCTCGCAATCAAGCGGAAATATTATTGGTAAACCCAAGAGATTTTACCAACGATAATTATCATCGGATTGACGAACGCCCTTTTGGGGGTGGTCCGGGTATGGTGATGATGGCTGAACCGTTAGAAAAGCCATTTTGTTTGCCAAACAACAAGTGAAAAATCGTGGAAAAAACTGCCCTGTCGTGTATCTATCGCCACAAGGTAAAACATTAAATGAAGCATTGGTGCTTGATTATTGTCAATATGACGGACTGATTTTATTATGCGGTCGTTACGAAGGTATTGATGAGCGGTTGATTGAGCAATATGTGGATATGGAATGTTCTATCGGTGATTATGTGCTAACAGGCGGTGAATTGCCTGCGATGGTGTTAATGGATAGTTTGATAAGACGGTTGCCTGATGTAATGGGCGATGATTTATCCGCCGTTTGCGACTCATTTGTTGATGGGTTGTTGGATTATCCACAATATACCAAGCCTTTAACGTTTCATGGCAAAACTGTCCCTGACGTGTTATTATCAGGACACCATGCCAATATTGCAAAATGGCGATTTGTTGAGCAAGCCAAACGCACGATAGCTCGCAGACCTGATTTATGGCAAGCATTTTTGCCAAATCAAAGCCAAAAAAAATGGTTAAAAGAAGCCAATTTAATTGATTAAATATTGATAAAAAATTGATTGCAAATTGATTAAACGCTTTAACCAACAGAATTATCCACTTGACGGATAACAAAAACGTGTTCCAACACATAAAAATTAACGGGGAGTATGCGGTTTATTACCATGCTAAAAACTAAAAATGTGATAATAAATTAATAGCCTCTATCCCCCTATAAATGAGGAATCCTCTCATGAGCAACAAACATAAATTAGTTCAAGAAATTGAAAACAGCCAATTAAAAACTGACGTACCAAACTTTGGTCCAGGTGATACTGTTGTCGTACAAGTAAAAGTACGTGAAGGCGACCGTGAGCGTCTGCAAGCGTTTGAAGGCGTGGTTATCGCTAAACGTAACCGTGGCTTGAACTCAGCTTTCACCGTGCGTAAAATCTCAAGCGGTGTTGGTGTTGAGCGTGCTTTCCAAACTCACTCACCATTGATTGCTAGCATTGAAGTGAAACGCCGTGGTGATGTTCGCCGTGCGAAACTTTACTATCTACGTGAACGTTCTGGTAAATCTGCTCGTATCCGTGAGAAACTATCTTACCGCAAAGAACAAGCTTAATTTTAAGCCATTACAACCTTGTACACCAAAAAGCAAAAACCCAAATTTTTTTAAATTGGGTTTTTTTGTTGAATATAAAAAAATTGGTTACACCCAATTGGCTTTATTATCCTTATGTGCTAACACATGGGGCAAAACGATTTGCCACATCATATCAATATGCAAGCTATCGGCATTTAACGCAGGAATATAATGGTATTCGCCACCGCCATTATTTTGGAAAATATCCCGATTTTCCACCGACAATTCTTCCAGCGTTTCCAAACAATCCGCCGAAAATGCAGGGCTAATCACTTGCACCGATTTAACCCCTTGCCTACCCCACTCGGTCAAAGTCGCATCGGTATAGGGTTTGACCCATTCTTGTTTGCCAAAGCGAGATTGAAAACTGCACAACCATTCGCCATCGTTTAGCCCCAATTCTTTGGCAAGTTGCCCAGCGGTACAGCGACAGCGGTCGGCATAGGGGTCGCCTTTATCGGCATAGGGTTGCGGAATCCCATGAAAACTCATCAACAATTTTTCAGGTTTGCCATGTGTGGCTTGAAACTTGCGAATATTATCTGCTAAAGCCTTGATATATAAAGGATTGGCAAAATAATCTTTAATCAAGGTAAAACTTGGCAAATTTCGCTGTTGTAGCCCCCATTTAGCAATCACGTCAAACACCGCCCCTGTGGTGGTCGCAGAATATTGCGGATATAGCGGAAAAATGACGATTTGTTCGGTTTTTTGTCTGTCATTTGGATTGGTTAAGTCGTCCAAAATATCTCTCAACGCTGGCTTGCCATAGGTCATGGCGGTATAAACTTGCACATCAAAACCTTGTAACAAGCTGTCTTTTACCTGTTTTTCGCTGTCAAAACGTTGTTGCAAAAATTGGGCTTGTTCTTTGGCGATTTTGCGTAATGGCGAATCGTTTTCCCAAATACTTTGGTAAGCGTGGGCAACTTTTTTTGGGCGTGTGGTTAGCACAAATAAATTGAGAATAATTTGCCAAATAAATTGCGGAATTTCTATCACTCGTGAGTCGGATAAAAATTGGCGTAGGTAGGCTTTGACCGCTTGCGGTGTCGGCTCGTCTGGTGTGCCAAGATTGACAAGGACAACGGCGATTTTTTGTGGTTGGGTTGGGTTCATTATTGTTATTCGTTTTTTGTTAAATGAGTGGTGGATTTTAACATTGTTTTTGGGCTTATGCAAAACCATTCACGTTTTAATTTTAAAAGTATTTTTAACAAAGCATAAAAATCGCTACCAAAAGATAACGGATTTTTTATCAAATAATGTTTGATTATTTGGCGGAAACCGCTTTACGCAATTCATGCAATGACAAAGCGACATCGGTACTCGCTTGCCAATATGGTGTGCCAGACTTCAGCATATCATGGGCTTTGGCATAATTTTGTCGGTTAATTTCAACCGCAATTTTGCCTGCTTCTTTATGAAAAATGGCATGAATTTCACGACAACTTTCGTAGGCTTCTACACCGCCCATCGTTTTTTTAGTCGCATCATCATACAGCCATTTGCCAAACATACACACATTGTCTTTGCAAAGGGTGTCGGCATCTACTTCTTCATGGTTATCAATAGCATGACGTAGTTTATTTTTCCAATCGGCATGAGCATGAGCAACGGCATTAAAATCCAATTCTTGCATATCTAAATCCTTCCAAATCATTGAAAAATTTTAAAGAATGATGTTACTTTTTTAAAACAAAACCATTGATAAAATCGTATAAAAATATGATTTTTATCAAATATGTTTATTTTTGACATCTCATTTATAAAGCTAAAATTCAACGAATATCAACTTTATGGCGAAATTATACACTTTATATTTACATAATTGTACAAAAAATATACTAAAACATCTCTGCACACGACAAAAAAACAAAAAGTCTGATAAACAATGGCATAATAGTAATTTTTCCGACGAATTTAAAACCAAT
>CAKMOY010000165.1 GCA_927911235.1 uncultured Moraxella sp. | reverse complement strand
TTTGCAATAAAATGTCCAAAAATACCATTTCGTGCGATAACGGCTGATTTATAATCACTGCCGTTAACATCGCTATTTTACAATGGTTTTCTAATCTATCGTTTGCACCGTCTGCACCTTGTAATAGTAGCGTGTTGATTTTGGTCGCTGGTCGCCAGTTTGCAAATCGGTGGTACTACGTCTCATCGCCATCGCCCCAATGAGCATAATCAATATCAGCACCAATAATACAACAATCAAAGCAGCACCTTGTTGTTTATTGCTATAAGATAGATTGGCATATTGATTTTTTATCAAAAGTGATTTTGTATTGTTCATTTTTTACGCTACCTTTAAAGCTCTCTTGCGCCAGTTGCCACGATTGAAACCAATCTTGCATTTCTTAACATAGCGGTTGATTCATACATACGGCGTGCATATTTTGGTGTTGTGGCTGAGATTGTATTTTTTTCACCTAATACATTAAATTCAGTTGGTGGCGTGACATCCCCCACAATCGGTGTAGAACCTCTAACTATCATGCCAACTTTAACAGCAACGATTGATGCTCGGTATAAGTCTGCTGTCTTTGGTAATGCCATATATTCATGAGGCGGTAAATATGACATTGCTGTTATTTTTTCACCTGGTTTTGCTGGGTTATCTTTTTGTCCTTGCAAACCCAATTTAATTTTAAATTGGTCAACATTTAAAATAATTTCCTCACCATCACCACCAAAATCTGTGATATTACCTGTTTCATCTATTCTACCTGCATCACATGCCAACACCAAACCTGCACTACCTGTCGGATTGGTTGTCGGTTGTCGTAAAAAATAACGCTCAATCAGTTTTTTATTATTCTCAACTGTATTGCCTTCACAATCAATAATATCTTTACCTGTTATATTTTTATACTGAATTGTTAACTGGTCGCTTTTGATATTCGTGTTTGAGACGCCAGACCAAGCAGCAATCGCAGGAACACCAGTTCCTGTATTTTCAGCAACTGCCGCACCAACACTGTTGGTTAACAAATTATCTTCAACATTGGCAAGATTACCATCTGTTAAAACTCCGCCCACTAACTTTCTTGGTTGTAAGACAATACCACCATCAACTGTTTTATAATGAATTTTTGTAACAGAATTACCCAAGTTTGCCATTCTAATAGAATGTTCTAGCTGCTGAACACCAAAAACACTCACATCTGTTATTTCAGAACCACTTTGCTGAATTGTTTTGGTGGCGACTATTGTGACATATACTTGCATTACAGCTGCAACAATTAACAATCCCAATACCAATGAAATCATCAATTCAATAAGTGTAAAGCCTTGTTGTTTTTTTGAGATAGTCATAGTCATTAGTACGCCTCCATGATAAAGCAACTAGAACCAATATTATAAGAGCCGTCTGCCTTGACACAATTAGGACTGCCATCACCGACTGTTGGGTCTGTCTTACCCCAACTTATTATTAAGCAAGTTAATGGTCTGGTTGTCGCTGCTACTGTCCCTGTAGATACAGAGCCTGGGCAATTTAGCGCCTTTGTTTGTAAATCATTTTCTGTAGCAAATGTATAAACTTGAATACCATCACGTGTTGCTATCTGTTTGATAGTGCAATTATCATCAGATCGCAAACAACTGTTAACCGTAATGGCTTTTCCGTCAACAGAACGACTCGTTTGTTTGGCATTAAGCGCTTCTCTAAATGCGGTAATACCATCAGGATTAGCCCGCATCATTTCAGCACCACCACGCATAACACCCAAGGCTCTACTTCTAATCACACTCTCATCGGTTGCTTTGACGGCTGTCATCTGCATAGCAGAAAAGCCTAGAACAGCAATGGCTAATAATAATAAAGAGACCATCACTTCTATTAAACCGATACCTTTTTGATGTTTCATCAGCAAGTTCCTTCTGTTATAACATTGATGTTGGTGTTTTTATTAACGGTTACGACTTTTTTATCACCGCTAATACCTTGATAACAAAAAGAAAATCCCGGTTTTGGTTTGATGGTTGAGTTAGGAATATTATTTCGACTGATATTTTTTTCGGTACTCTTTTTTTGTGTAAAATTAAAGGCATAAGGCATACCGCTCACATATCCGATATTTACCTTACTATCATACTTATGTTTTATCACACGGCATGTTGTACTGGCTTTAGGCTTGGCTACATCCGTGCAGCCAGTAGCAGTGCCAGCATTGATAGCTTGGGCTGCAGTGATGGTACGGTCACTATTATGGATAACAACAGCAACAGGCGATTGATACACTATTGCATCAACACGAGCTTGTTTTAACACCATTTCGGTTAGGTCAATGGCGTCTTTGAGTTTCATATTGGCGATTTGTCGTTGAAATGACGGTGCTGCTATCGCCGCAATAATGCCAACAATCGCAACCGTAATCATCAACTCAATCAAGGTGAAGCCCGATTGGTTTTTAGAATATTTCATAAAATATCCTTACAATTTTAAAAAAATAATATCTTTTAAAATGTATGCAAAAAATGTACCGTTTTTTTGGTTTTTTTAATATTTAAGTTAAATAAGTTTTATTAGGTAACCTCAATTCGATATAAAAAATCATTAACTTATTGAAAAAATATAAACAAATAAGAAACCTACAATAAAGAATGCCCCAACAGAACATTTTTTTAATGTAGGCTTCTTTGTTTGATGACAATAAGCAATCAACCCTGCCAACAAATTACTCATAAACCCAACATAACTACGATGCCTTGAATGCTCAATTTGACACATATTCTTTAACTCATCAAACACAGTTTCAATC
>CAKMOY010000164.1 GCA_927911235.1 uncultured Moraxella sp. | reverse complement strand
CGATATTTTTCTTGTTCGGCTTGATTGGGCAAATTTTGTAGGATTTTCTTAGGCGTGGTTAATTCTTTTAGGTTGTTTAAGTTGGCGTTCGCAGTTAATGGAATGTATCGGCGTTGCGATTTTGCCTTGTTCATTATTTTTCAACCATTGCCAATTCTTTTGCCATGTCAAGGCTGATGTAGTAGTCAATCCTTACATTCCAGTTATCGTAAGTCATTGATATTTCCGTTCCTTTTTTTTGTGGAACGGCATTTTCAGCGATTTTTACATAGTCTTGATTTTCTACAAAATCGTACTTTTCAATACGGTTTTTAATCCATGTTGAAAAATCTTGTTTGCTTGCTAAAAAACCATGCAATTCTCTAGCGTTTATCGCTTGAATTAGTTGGGAATTTGCTTGTATTTTTGGTAAGTTTGTCATATAATAGTCCTGTTTCTTTAGCCCTTAACAGTTCATTCTGTTAGGGGTTTTTATTTGTCTGTGATAGCGAAAGTCGGTAAATGGCTATCTTTGCTAAATACGATATTTGAGCCGACCGTTGATTTGCGATAAGCAAGTTTGTGCATTAGTTCGCAGATAAACGTTGGGCTGTTGTCTATGGCTTGTAGGTCATTGAATTTTACCGTTGTTTTATTACCAATAAAATCTAAGAGCCTGCCACGGCGGTGTTGGATTGCGGTCATGGTTCTAATTCCTTTAAATCAGGTCGTAAATCTTTTGCTTTGATTTCACCACTTGTTAATCTTTCTGCTAAAGTTGCCAAATATTTGTCAATATTTGTTTTATTGTTCAACCATTGGCTAACTGCTGTTTGCTTAATGCCAAACGCTTTAGCCGTTTTTTTCTTGATTGCCAAAAAATTTAATCAACTTAGCAACTTCATGGTTTTATTCATAAAACTACCTTTTTAATTAAAAAACTTATACATTATATAAGTATTCTTATTTAAAATCAATGCAAAAAAATGACTAAATATAATTATTCTATTTTGATTTAATATAAGCTAGCTTATATAATATAATTATTATTAATAACAAAGGTTTGTAGTTATGGAACTCAAAGACCGCCTAAAACAGTCACGAAAAAATGCTAAATTAACGCAAAATGAAGTCATAGAACGAATTGATGGATTGACACAATCCGCATATAGTCAATTAGAAAATGGCAAAGTAAAAAGTAGTGGAAAGATTGTAGAACTAGCAAACCTTTTTGGTGTAAATTCAACATGGCTTGCCACAGGGCAAGGCGAACCCGAACCGTCCGCCACATTTGATAACAATGTAGAAATTGTCAAAATTAACAAAATAGCCCCCGTTATCAACATTGTGCAAGCAGGTAAATTTACCCATATAGGAGACAATAGCTATGACGAATATCTGCCCTATTTTGGCGACTATGGCAACGACAGTGTCTATTGGCTACGCATACAAGGCAAAAGTATGCTACCAGACTTCAAAGAAGGGGAATACGTCCTAATCAACAAAGACAGACAACCCACCGCAGGTAACTATGTCGTAGCTCTAAAACATGGCGAAACCAAAGCCACCTTCAAAAAATACCGCCCAAAAGGATATGACAACAACGGCACAGAATACTGGCAATTAATACCCACTAATGAAGAATTTCCTATCATAGACAGCCGATACGAGCCGTTTGACGTGATAGGCGTAGCCGTAGAACGCAACCAAAGATTGGTATAGGAGAACCCCATGATTATCGAACTTGCCACCCACCATTTACCCTGCCGAATGCCGAGAGATTAGATTACCAAACAAGGATAACCCATGACTGACTTAATAACCTATCCATTACAAAACAATATTAATATCAGTCTAAATATTGAAAACAACGATATTTGGATTAGTCAAAAACAAATGGCGTTGTTGTTTGGTGTTACAACACCGACAATTAACGAACATTTAAAAAATATATTTCAAACCAATGAATTGGATAAAAATTCAGTTATTCGGAATTTCCGAATAACTGCAAGCGATGATAAAAACTACGATATAAAGCATTACAATCTAGATGCTATTATATCAGTAGGCTACCGTATCAACTCACAGCAAGCCACAGCCTTTCGTCAATGGGCTACTCAAATCCTACGTCAATATATCCAAGACGGCTACGTTATCAATGAAATAGCCCTAGTCAATAACCCTGAAAAACTAGACGAATTAGCAAACAAAATCCGAGCCTTGCGAGCTACCGAAAAAAGTGTGTACGAAAAAGTAAGAGAATGTTTTAAAATCTCCGCATCAGACTATCAACCCAATGCCCAAGAAGTCAAAACCTTTTACGCCCTACTTCAAGACAAATTTCACCATGCCGTTACCAAGATGACTGCATCAAAAATCATCATGGATAGAGCAGACCACACCGCAAGTAACATGGGATTAGTGAGCTTTAACGAACTTATCCCCACCAAACAAGAAGCTAAAATAGGCAAAAACTACCTAACTAAAAACGAACTGCACAGAATTTACTTACTATCAGAGCAGTTTTTACTCCATGCTGAATCAACAGCCTTAATGGGCAAGAAAATGACCATGCAATCTTTGCACAAATACTTAGATGACCTACTGGTATTCAACGGATATCCAGTATTTGACGGCTACCAAGACTACCTAAAAGACTTTGCTATCGCCCATGCTGAACAAGAATACCAACATTACATCAATCTAAAAAAATTGGAAATGTTAGGCGTAAAAATAAACTTGCTAGAATACGAAAACGGCAATTATCAAGCCGAGTACCAAGACCAACTCAATGCTATCTCAATGCAAAAACTAAGAAATCATTTTGCCAATATCTCAAAACAAATCACCTAGCTTACAAACCTATCTACACAACCGCCCAATGGCGGTTTTTTATTGCCTTGAGAAAAATATTTTTTGTTGTAATTTAGGTCTAATAGACAAAATTCATGCTAAAAACAGATACCCCTCCCTAATAGACATTTTCATGCTATTTTGATAGAAGGGTTATCTGTTTTAATTTTTACCTAAAAACTCACCCATGACCTATCATAAAATCATCAATAAACTTAACTGCTATCTTGACTTAAT
>CAKMOY010000163.1 GCA_927911235.1 uncultured Moraxella sp. | reverse complement strand
AGCATGAATTTTGTCTATTAGACCTAAAAATAGAAAGAATTTTAGGCAATAAAAAAGGTGATAAAATCATCACCTTTTTTTGTATTTGTTATTGATTATTTGCTTTGAAACCAGCTGTCAGCACGGCTACGAGCGGTTGCGATATCTTGAGAAGACAAGTTTAACGCCAACTGACCGATTTTGCTTTGGGCTTTGCTACGTACTTGGTCTGACAACATACCATCACGAGCCGCCAAGTCGTACCATTTATACGCATCAACCAGTTTTTTGTCTTTTTCATCAAGCATGGCAAGCGTGTAGCTGGCACGGTTATCACCCAAACGAGCGGCTTTTTCTAGCCAGTAGCGGGCTTGTTGTGCGTTTGGTTTTACGCCTTCACCACGGATATACATCATGGCTAGGTTAAGTTGTGCAGGTGCGATGTCTTGCTTGGCTGCGGTGGTGTACCATTGCACGGCTTGTTGGTAGTTTTGTGTGATACCGATACCTTTTTGGTAACGTTTTTGCTAAAAAGAATTGGGCTTGTTGATTGCCTGATTTGGCTTGCGAGATAAGTTGGTTGGCTGGCATGATTTCGTAACGAGAGCTGTCTAGCGGTACGTTAGCGACCAATTCTGCACTAGCAACGCCTGAAAAACCTAAAACGGCAGTCAATGCGGTGGCTTTTAATAGGGTGGTGATTGATTTTTTCATCATAAACTCCATGATGTTGGGCTTTGTTTACCAAAACTTTAGATGAAAGTTTTGCATAATCAAAACCATAAGATGAATTTGTTAAACCTTTTTTAAACCTTAAAAAAGTTGGCTAAATTGCAAAAATTAACAAAATCTTTACAAAAAACTATAATATCGATGTAGCTTATCATTGTTTGTTATGCGTTTCAAATAAATTCATGACAATTTTATGACTTGTTACAATATTTCTGCATAAACACATTTTTTGGCGACAGTTGGTGTCGTTTTTTTACATTTTTGTTACAATTTTTACGCCGCATGCTTTGTTACACGGTAAATCGCCACATCAGCGAGTAAATTCGGATTTTTTCGTACGAGATGCGCAAAAATTGCATTAAACGGTTTTTCGCTTTCTTGTACTGCAAATCGTTCTAAAATCTTGATGTCATTGTCTTTACACAGTTTTTCAAAATCTTTAAAGGTGCAAAGATGAATGTTCGGCGTGTTGTACCACGCATACGGCAAGGCTTTCGACATTGGCATCATGCCTTTAATGCCTAGATGTATGCGGTTTTGCCAATGGGCGAAATTTGGGAAAGTAACGATGACTTCTCGCCCCACTCGTAGCATATCCAATAGCAAGGTTTCGGGGTTTTTTACCGCTTGCAAGGCACGAGCCATGACGACCACGTCAAAACTATTATCGGCAAAACGTGCCAAGCCGTCATTCAAGTCTTGTTCAATGACGTTTACGCCTTTGGCGATGCAGTCGTTAATTTTGTCTTGGTCAAGCTCAATGCCGTAGCCAAAAATGTTGCGGTTGTGGGTCAAGTGGTGCAGTAGTGAGCCATCACCACAGCCTAAGTCTAGGACTTTGCTGTTGGGGTTTATCCATTGTTCGGCAAGTTGGTGGTCTATTCGCATTTTTTTACCTGTTTTTATTTTATAATGTAGCCAAGGTTTGCAATGTCAAATCTTTACAAGAATAAACCTGTGGCATATTTTGTAAATACGCATTTTGTTGATAAATTTCATCAGCGACAATAAATACACGCCATGATTGATAATGGCGGTCGCTTTATCAAAGGTCAAATCTGTACCCAAAGTAATTTCTATCATCACATCAATATTCGACATTTGGACGGTTTTGATAAATTGTTTGTAGCGTTCTTGCAAAGTGCGTTTGGCACTAATACACGCCCAACAGAGTGATACTGTGTCCAACAAAACCCAACAAATGGGCTATGACGGACAAGCCGAAGCCCTAAAATTGGGGCTTTTTGCTTTTGGGTATTAGGTTTTTACCAAATTTTAAACAACAAAAAATACTCAAATGGTGGTTTGCGGATTTTTGGTTAGTGGTGAAAAACTGGTTACGCTAATGCAAACATTGGTCTTTTGCCCAATGCACGAAACGCCTGTACCAACGTATCTATCTTGGTAGCGTGTTCTAAATTCACAATACGAGTAACCTGCTGTGGCTTAATCCCCATACGTTTTGCCAAATCGGCTTGGCTAACGTGCTGATTTAACATCTCATTTAACAACAACACTTTTGACCAAATGCTTAATGGCAACTCTACCATAACTTCACCTTTTTTGGCTTTGCTTGGCATGGGTACAGGTCGGTTGTCTTCAAAATAAAAGTCCATTGCTGTGGCTAACGCATCTTGTGCCATTTCTAGGGCTTCTTCATAAGTATCGCCTTGCGTTAAGGCTTCTGGTATATCACGGAAAGTTACGACAAAACCGTCAGTATCTTTGGTAAAAGTGGCTGGATAGTTCATGGATTTTTCCTATTTAAAATGTTTTATAAAAATTGTTTTTAACATAAAAGGTTTATGGTTGGGGCTTTTTGTTCGCCCCAACTTTTTACTTAACTTCTAATTGTTTTTTTATGGCTTTTGCCGTCATTTCCTTTACTTCTCTGTGTCTTAGTATGGTGGTTTGTTTGCCATTTAGATAGACTTTGGTGTGTTTTGAACCTTCTTTAAAAGTTGCACCTTGTGCCTCTAATTCTTTGATTAAATCTGTGTATTTCATAAAATCCTCTTGTTGTTAAAAACAAGGTTATTATAAACAAAAATGTTTATACTGTCAAGAAAAAATAAACAAAAAAGTTTATAAAATACAAAAAACCACCAAAATTGGGGACTTTTTTTGTTGATATAACGAAAGGTTCGGGGCGTTTGCCACCGATATTGTAACGGCTGGTGATGATTTGGAGCTTGAACGCACCGCAAACACTGGCAACGGTGCAGGTCATCGTGTTTTATGGACACGCCGTAACGCCTTAATTCACCCACAAGGATTTTCGTTTATCGCTGAAGACAGCACACTAACAGGCGGTACAAAAAATGAAGCCTTGTCTGCCAGTTGGACGGATTTGCAAAAAGCCGATAATTGGCGAATGGACGGTACGGTGGAAGAATTGCCATTGCGTTTTTTAATCACGAATTTGTAGGAGTGAATTATGGGACTTCCAAAAGACAAAGTAAAACCTGATTTTAATTTTACTTTTCCATCAGAAAAAGATTATTTTAGTGAAAGTGTAAGCACATTGGGCAATTTGCAAGTAACCGATAGTGCCAAAAGTGGTAGCGACTATGGTATTAAAGACCCTGAGAAAACCGAGCCTTTGACAGGTAAAAAATCTGAAACTGGTAACGGTGCTTAATTTTTAAAACTTGTGGGGCGTAAATTACGCCCTTTTTATTTTTAACATAAGGAGACTTTTATGTCTAATTTAACAAAAGAGCAGGTAAAAGAAGCCTATGCAAAAGCTATTGAAGTTTTGTTTGGTGGTGTTGTACAGGCAAGCCCTGATGATATTACTGAGCAAGTCATTCAAGATGTGGACAAGATGATTAGCGAGATTGCCAATTGCTCACAAAATATTGCCAAGATTGCATTGATATCATCTACAAAGCAACCATTGGGCGTGTTGTAGATGCTGCAACTGGCTATTTTGATAATATCTTGATTGATACACTACTTGATGAAGCAACTAGCGACATTCAGGATAAAATTGAAGAGCTGTTTAGTGCTTGGGTAATGGCTCTAATTGGCAATCGTCGTTTTGTAGCGTGCTTATATCAAGCTCGCCGCAACTGGCGTTCCAAAATTCAAATTGAGCTAATGGGGCTTTAATCTGTGATGATTTGAGCAAAGTTTGCCAGTTTTAGACCTAGACAAATGACAAGAAGTAACGCATAAATCAGCGGATTTTTATCATCTACTGGGTTGTGGTAAAAATAATATGCCAAGCCCAAACAAATAATAGGAACTATCCAAGTGGTAAAAAATGCCATTTTCTTTTCCCAAATTAACTAAAAGCAAAACCTTAAAAATTCAACTATTTTAAGATAATTTTAGCACATTTTTAAATCGCGAAAAATAATTTTATCAAAGAGTTTTGTTTTTTGACAAAGAAACAATTGATAAGGTTAATAAATATGCTGAAATCGCCCAAGTATTCTATGATAGTTGGATTAAATACAGCCAAAAAGACCGCCGTTTACTGCTTTGTATTAATAAAGCTCGTGCTAACTGGCGTTCACCATTACAAATTGCATTAATGGGCTTGTAATCTCAACTAAAAAGGGCTATGCTATTTTAGCGTCGCTCTTTTTGGAGATTAATATGTCACATATTGTAAGTAAAATTGTTGAAACCATACTGGATAACACCATAGGAAAATGGATTAAAGAGTTGCCAAGACCTACTCTTTATTGGCTTGCTGTGGTTGCGTGGATAATTGCAACGGTTACGATATTTTGGTTTGCAAGTGACCCAAATGATTATAATCCGTTTTTTGCTCGGCAATATCAAAATCCATTTAGAAAAACCGAAGGTTGGGAGCTAACTAAGGTAATGTTCCCAACTTTATGGGGTGGACTGATGGCGTATAAAATGTGGACAGAAGAGGAGTTCCCCTTGTTTTGGACAATAATGTTTAGTTTGCTTGTATTGTTGGCATTTGGTTACGCATTGATGACATCTGGTTGGTTTTAATCCTTAAAAAACAAAAACCCAAACTTTGGCGAGTTTGGGTTTTTTATTTGTAATTTAGTGAGATTACGCAGTTATTATAACAAATGAATGAAGTGATTGCAATGGTGACTACAATGCTAGAAAAATACGAAAATTCGCCAAAAGTACGATTTTTAGTCAATTGGCTTGTGATTTGCCTAACCATTTTTGTGTTGGGTGGGTTTATCAATGCAATCAAATGGTGGTAGTATGCTTGAATTATCAGACATTGACAGCGTGTTTACAGGCGAAAACGACAGCGAAAAACAAAGAATTTTGTTAATTGTCAATGGCTATTTGTCCGCTAAAAAATTACATTGGGTAGGCAAAATACCGCAAGCCATTAAACAAGCAGGCGTGGAGCTGGCACAAGGTTTTATCAAGGGCGAATTGTTGCAAGGGCGAGCCGAAACGGTGGCGGTTAGTAAATCGGTTAAGGCAGGTGATGTGTCTAGTAGTAAAACTTTTTCCGCTCTTGATAAAGACCGTGCAATGGGGCAACACGAGATGATAGCGTTGGCACTCATGGAGCCGTATATTGTGAAATTTGGCGGTTTTGTCGGTGTGGCGGTGACAAGGGGCTAAAATGGGCTTAAAAAACGAAATTGACAGCGATATCAAATCGGCTTTTGATAGCGATTTGGCGGACGCTGTACAAGATTTTACAGGCGTTCGCACTATTGCTGTGCAAAATGATGATGATTGGCTTATCAATGGCACAAATGACACACAAACCAAAACCTATCAAGGGCGCGGCGTGTTTGGCGGTTATCAAGCTATTGAGACGGACGGAAAGACGATTTTACAAAATGATGTGAAATTAATTTGTTTGCAATCAGAAACCACCGACACGCCAGCCGTTGATGATGTGATTAACGATTATCAAGTGGTATCAGTCAAAAAAGACCCTGCCGATGTTAGCTTTACCATGCAATTAAGAAAGACTTAAAAAGAGAGTGCGTTATGGAGTGGATAACACCACCTGATTTATTTGCCAATGTGGTAGAGCAAGATTTTGAGCGTAAATATCGTGGCTTGATTACCAATATTGGTAATCATCTAGTTGCATTAAGCCCTGTTGCTACAGGGCGGTATAAAAACAATCACCATACCAGCTTTAATACGCCTAGTTATGCTGTTTTTGGTGAAAATGGTGGACATGGCATACAATTACCGCCACAAGGGACTTTCCCAACGGTGTATATACAAAATAACTTACCCTATGCGTTAAGGCTTGAACAAGGGCATTCTGGACAAGCTCCAACAGGCGTTTATCAAAATGCGTTTAATAGTGCAGTAAATTTAAGCTAACAAACTTGCATAAGGGATATTTAAGCCTTGATGGAGTTTTTTTATCATGGTTAAACTTAGCTTGCGTTTACCGTTTAAAATTTCTGATATTTTGCTTTTTACACCCAAATAAGGGACAAGCTCATCACGGCTTAACCCTTTTTGTTCCATTGCAAAATGAATGGCACTAATAGGGTCAGCGTGTGGGATTGGATAGTGTTTGCTTTCATAATTTTCAATCAAAGCAAGCAAAATATCTCGTTCATCTGCTTGTTCTGTGCCATTTTCGGCAAAAAATACGGCTTCTAACGCAATAAAGGCTTGGGTTAAATCATCATCATTGCGGATAGGTTTAATAGTCATTGACAGTCTCCACGTCTATGTTGTCATATTCGGCGTGTGTACCAATAAATTTTATCCAAACAACACCGATTTGGTAGGCAATGGCAACAACTAAACGGTATTTGTTACCACCAATGTTAAATACTACGCGGTTATCACCAACAAAACTGGCATGGGCAAATTCGTTTTTAATATCTTGAGGTGTTTGCCAATTCGCTTGTTCTGCCATATCATGCCAAGCAATCAAGGGATTTTTGGCGTCGGCATGGCTTTGATAAAATTGTACAAGGGTACGTTTGGCAATTATTCTCACAGGTATTACTCAATTTATATTTTTTGTAGTTTATTCCCTTTTTGGGAACTTGTCAAGGTAAACAATGAACAGTTTAACCATTGAAAAAATCATCATGTCGCATTTATTGACCTTGCCAAATTTTGACAAAACAAAAGTCGCAAGAGTTAATCACAATTTTACACCACCGACAACAGGCATTTGGTGTCGTGTCAATATTGTGGGTGGCGTGAATACGGTAGCGTGTATCAATGAAAAACCGTGTACTCGTGAAATTGGTACGCTGATTATCCAAGTATTTGACCGTGAAAACACAGGCACAGCAAAGATTAAACAAAGTTGTGATGAATTGGCGAAACATTTTGCCTATTTTTCACAAGAGAATTTAGAGTTATTAACGCCTAGTATTGTTTTTGTTGGTGTTGATAATGGATTTTGTCAATACAATGTATCTATTCCCTACAGATACAATTAAGGAGAAATTATGTCTCGTGGTAATAAAGTGGTGCTAACTTACGCACCGCAAACCGATGTGGCGGTTAAACCATTAACAGGTTGGAAAACCTTGCCTAGAAAATCGGACAGTTTAAATCATACGGTGGAATTGACCGATAGCGAAACCATTAATGATAGTCGTATCAAAACCGCAGGAATGCCAACATCTGCCAATGCCGAAGGCGATGTGGAAGTGGAATTTATCAAATCTACATATGATGATTTGCTAGAGGCGGTGGCATTCAATGCGTGGGATGATAATGTTTTAACCTTTGGGGGCAATACGCAAAAACTATTTGCCATTGAAAAGAAATATGCAGACATTGGGCAATATCATTATTTTGCAGGCATGGCGGTTAATAAATTGTCGCTATCCATTCCCGAAAGTGGCTTTATTGGCATGACTTTTGGCTTTATGGGGTCAGGCTATCAAACAGGCACGGACGCTTTCGCCGTATCGCCCACTGTGTCCAAAACCGAGCCAAAAGCAAGCACCATTAGCGTTGAAAGCATTACCATTGATAGCGAAAACTTGAAGGGTATTGCGTGCGTTACTGATTTTAACTTTGAGCTTGATAACGGCATGGAACGGCAAAACTGTATAGGTGCAGGGCTGTATGGGGCAAAAAATTTGGAAATGATGGCGAATATGTCAGGCAGTTTGACACTGGCATATAGCCAAAAAGCCCAAAGCATTGTCAATAAACAGCTGACAGGGGCAACGATTGCCATTAGTGCGGTGATTGCGTTTACGGACGGCTCAAAATACACGCTTGCCATTCCCAAAGCACAGGTCAGTGGTGATATTCCGAGCGGTGGTGCAAATGATATTTTAAAAGCACAACTCAATTATACGGTGGTTGAAATTGCACCGACTTTAATCAGAACTATTGTTTAATCAAGGTAAAAAATTATGGCATTTATTCTAAAGAAAACCGACTTAACCGAACTTCACAAAGAAACTACCAAAGAATTTGCTTACAATGATGATTTAAAAATTTCGTTCAAATCGCTTGCCAATCCCAAATTCCAGCGAGCGTATGGCATTATCAATCAAAAAAGTGCGACCGATACGCCGTTGAATGCCCAAACCATTGGTGATATTGATGATGACGAATTGACGCCTGATGAAGCTTTATTGTTTGCGGTTGGCTCGCATTTGGTAGCGGATTGGAATGTGGAAAATGAAAATGGCGAAAAATTGCCTATCAATGGTGAAAATTTTACACTCTTATCGGCAAGTGTTGATGACCCTATGGCGTTTTTTCATTGGTGTTTGGAATGTAGCGGACAAATTGCCAAACAGATTGCCGAACAAGCCCAACACACCAAAAAAAAGCCGTCCAAAGGTGGCAGTGGGAAGCCCGATACAGCCATTTAAGTGATTTTGAAAAACAGGTTTATGCTTATTTGGGCGAGCCTGTGCCAAATCCGCCTGAGTGTGATGATGTCGGATTTGGTATTATTCAAACCTTTTATTTGGCAAGTCGTGGGCGTGGTTATGTTGGTGGCATGGCAGTTACACCGCTACCGCTTACGGTGCAAAATGTGTCTGATGTACTTGATATTTATCCTGTTTTGGCAAGCCGTGAAGTTATTGATAATGGCGTGTTTGCTATTGATGATATTTGGCTTGATGAGTGGGGGAAATTGCAGGATAAGGATTAAAACCATTGCTATTTTGTATCTGTTTGGTGTATGATACGGTTTTATTTCTTGGAAATTGCTATGAAAAGACTTGTGTTTGGTGTTATTGTTGCTTGTATGGCAAGTGTTGCCCAAGCCAAAACATTTTATGTAGATACAGATTTACTCAATGTTAGAAATGAGCCTATTTCTGGACAGGTAGTTGAGCAGTTAAAGCGTGGCGAGCCTGTGGAAATTTACAAAAAATCTGATAGCAACAGTTGGGTAAATATTTCAGATAATCCAACAGCTCCAAAGTGGGTATCTAGTAATTATTTGTGTGATTATGAAGATTGTTATATTGATAACTCTTTTACAACATACTCACAGTCAAGAGATATTTTTTCGCACAGCAATCAGTATTCGTCAGGTTCAAAGAAAGTGAGCAAACAGACCAGTTCGGCAAGACAATCACAATCATACAGTTATGGTGGTTCTTGTCCTTGTTCAGGTTCTTTTAACTGTACTGGCAAACGTGGCGGTCAGTATTGTATTACAAGTGGTGGCAATAAACGATATAGATAGGGAGTGTTTATGAAAAGTTATTTGCTTTTTGGGTTATTTCTATTGTCATCAGTTGCAATGGCTCGTCCAAATGCTGATGAATTAAGAATTTGTTATTTATTTAACAAAGACGATGTAGTAAATAAAGGTGCTTGTGTTGTATCAGCAGGTCATGGTGCAGGTGGTCTTTATTATAATTTTGATTATAAGGGGTTGAAACTGCTTCTTGAAATCTAACCAAATCTACTTTATAATATCTAAATGAACAGATTAATTAGTATCAACGAAGCATCAAAACAACTAGGTGTGTCTATCTCAACATTACGCAGATGGGACGAAAGCGGTGTACTTGTT
>CAKMOY010000162.1 GCA_927911235.1 uncultured Moraxella sp. | reverse complement strand
ACCGCAAAATCAGCTTCCGTTTAGGCGTAAAACTGTACCAATGTTGATATCTTTTGGGTTTTTTGCCAAACGAATACCGCCATTTTTGCCACGCATACTTTCAATCAAGCCCAATCGGCTCAACTGATGGACGATTTTTGTCAAATGATTTTTAGAAATGCCATAACTGTCGGCAATGTCTTGGATATTGGCAAGGCTGTATTTATCGGGCTTGACGGCTAGATAAATCAAGGTGCGTAACGCATAGTCGCTGTATTGGGTAATTCGCATGATGGCTTGTACTTACTAAAAGGTGAAACAGATATTTTTTATTATTTTTTAAAAATGTATTTATTATACGCCAATTTTTTCAAAAACTAAAAAATAATTTATAATTGGCATAAATTTTTTTCTGATTGGTAATTGGCTGTCAATTTTGGCAAAATTTTGCCTAAAATCTTTCTGAAAATCAAGGGATTTGATGTTATAATAGCGTAATTTTTTCTTCCTCAACTTTTTTTCAAAGCAAGCGGAACTATTTTATGACTATCATCGCTGGACACACTTTTTTAACTGAATTTCAAAAAAACCAGTTGCTAAACACGTTAAATAACGCAACCGATTATCAACTTACCGACATTATTAGCCAACAAGTTTTTGTTTTTTCCAAGGCATTAAACGAAAAAGACCAACAAAAAGCCATTGATTTATTAAATCATGGCGAACAAAAATCGTTAATTTTGCCAATGGACGGACAATTGCAAGTCATGGTTAGCCCACGTTTTGGCACGATTAGCCCTTGGGCGAGTAAGGCGACTGATATTTTTAACAATTGCGAAGTAGCGATTGAGCGTGTGGAACGTGTAATTATCTATACATTAGTTGGGAAAAATCTGCCAAAAGACGACAAAAAATTACCGCACAATGTTGAAATAATGTTGTACGACCGTATGACCCAAAGTGTGTTTTACGAGTTGGCAAAAGCCGAACAATTGTTTAATGACCATGAGCCTGCACCGCTCAATCACGTTGATGTGATTGGCAACGGTCGCACCGCATTAGAACAGGCAAATGTTGAGTTTGGTTTTGCCTTGTCATCTCAAGATATTGATTATCTGATGAATGCGTATGTCAATGAATTAAAACGTAACCCAACAGATGTTGAGTTAATGATGTTCGCCCAAGCCAATTCGGAACATTGTCGCCACAAGATTTTTAACGCCGAATGGACGATTGACGGCGAAGTTCAGCCAAAATCCTTGTTTGGCATGATTAAAAATACCTTCCAAAAAAATCCGAACGATATTTTATCCGCTTATAAAGACAATGCGGCTGTGGTTAAAGGTTTTGACGGTTTGCGTTTTTATCCGCTTTTAAACAATGAAAACAATCACTTAGAATACGATTTTCATCAAGAAAACATTGATATTTTGATGAAAGTAGAAACACACAACCACCCAACCGCAATCGCACCGTACGCAGGGGCGAGTACAGGCTCTGGCGGTGAAATCCGTGATGAAGGGGCGACAGGGCGTGGCGGTAAGCCAAAAGCAGGGCTGGCAGGTTTTCATGTGTCGCATTTGCAATTACCCGAAATGCCTGAAAAATGGGAACAAAGTGGTAAAGTTTCAACCGTCAATTATGGCAAACCAGAACGCATGGCATCGGCATTACAGATTATGACCGAAGCACCACTTGGTTCGGCAAACTTTAGCAATGAATTTGGTCGTCCGAATTTGGTCGGTTATTTCCGTTCGTTCCAACTCGACACGTCAAAAGAGCAGGACGGTAGCCAAATGCGTGGCTATCACAAGCCGATTATGATTGCGGGCGGTTATGGCAATATTAAGCGAAATTTAGTTGAGAAAAATGCCATTCAACAAGGCGATTTGTTGATTGTATTAGGCGGTCAAGCCATGCAAATCGGTTTGGGTGGCGGTGCAGCAAGTTCGGTGGATAGTGGCGAGTTGGACGAAGGTTTGGACTTTGCATCGGTGCAACGTGATAATGCCGAGATGGAACGCCGTTGCCAAGAAGTGATTGACCGTTGTTGGGCGATGGCTGGTAACGATGCCGAAAGCGATAAAAATCCGATTGTATCCATTCATGACGTGGGAGCAGGTGGCTTGTCTAACGCCATGCCAGAATTGGTGAACGACCATGAGTTGGGTGCGGTGCTAAACTTGCGAGCCGTGCCGTCTTTGGAAAAAGGTATGTCGCCAATGGCGATTTGGTCAAACGAAGCCCAAGAACGCTATGTATTGGCAATTCGCCCAGAAAGTGCGGAGCTGTTTGACAGTATCTGCGAGCGTGAACGCTGTCCGTATGCGATTTTGGGGGAAGCGACCGAAGTTCGTCAATTGATAGTAAACGACCCATTGTTAAACACAGACGGCACGCAACAACCTGTAGATATGCCGTTGCAGGTGCTGTTGGGCGGTACACCAAAAATGAAACGTAGTTTTAACCGTTCAACGCCTGATTTAATCGCTTTAGATTTAACAAAAGTTGATTTAAATCAAGCCGTTAAAGACGTGTTACGCCACCCAACCGTTGCGAGTAAATCATTTTTAATCAGCATTGGCGACCGCTCAATCACAGGCATGGTGGTGCGAGACCAGTATGTCGGACGTTACCAAGTGCCTGTTGCCGACTGTGCAGTAACGGCTTCCGCTTTGTTAAGTCTTGGCGGCAAGCCGATGACAGGTGAAGCCATGAGCATGGGCGAACGCACGCCTGTCGCCTTGATTAGCCCACAAGCGTCCGCACGACTGGCAGTTGGGGAGGCGATTACCAACATCGCAGGGGCGAACATCGCCAAGCTATCGGACATCACGCTATCAGCAAACTGGATGGCGGCGTGTGGCGAAGACAAAGAAGACCAAGCTTTGTATGATGCGGTTTACGCGGTGGGTGAAGAGCTTTGCCCTGCTTTGGGGATTGCTATTCCTGTGGGTAAAGACAGTTTATCAATGCGTGCCAATTGGTCAGAAAATAGTGAAAATAAATCGGTCGTTTCGCCATTATCTTTAATTATTTCGGCATTTGCCCCTGTGCAAAACGTGGCAAAAACGCTAACGCCAGAATTGAAAAATACTGAGAGTGCGTTTTACCGTTTGGATTTGTCAAAAGGGCAACTCCGTCTTGGCGGTTCAATCCTTGCCCAAACGATGAGCCAATTGGGCGACACTTGCCCAGACCTTGACAATGCTCAAGATTTAATCAATTTCTTTAACTTTATCCAAATCGCCAACACTCAAGGCTTGATTTCTGCGTATCACGACATTGGTGATGGTGGCTTGTTGGCAACCGTTGCCGAAATGCAATTTACCAGTCGTCAAGGCGTGAAATTGGTGTTAAACGATGATAATTTAATCGGTCAATTGTTTGCCGAAGAATTGGGTGCGGTGGTGCAAGTGTTGCCAGAAAATGTGGCGGACTTTATCGCTTTAGCCGAAAAATCAAACGTAAGCGACTTATTAAGTTTAATCGGACAAAGCACCGAAGAAGACAGTTTAATTATCCAAACTAATCAACAAACGTTAAACTTTAGCCGTGCTGAATTGCAACAAGAATGGACAAAAGTAAGCTATCATATCACCAAAAACCGTGATAACCCAACGTGCGTGCAACAAGAATTTGATTTAATTAGCGATGACAAACATCAAGGTTTAATCAGTTTTGCCAATTATGACTTAAATCAAGCGATTGAAGCACCGTATATTAACAGTCGCACGGTACAGCCAAAAGTAGCAATTTTGCGTGAACAAGGCGTAAACGGTCATGTAGAAATGGCAAGCGGTTTTACCCAAGCAGGCTTTGAAGCGGTGGACGTGCATATGAGCGACTTGTTAAAAGGGCGTGTCAATCTGCGTGATTTTGACGGACTTGTGGCGTGCGGTGGCTTTAGTTATGGCGATGTGTTGGGGGCTGGCTCTGGTTGGGCAAAATCTATCTTGTTCCACGATGAATTAAGAATGCAGTTTGTCCGCTTTTTCACTCGTCCAGAAACCTTTAGCTTAGGTGTATGCAACGGCTGTCAAATGATGAGCCAATTAAAAGATTTAATTCCGGGGGCAGAGAATTTCCCACGTTTTATCGCCAACCGTTCGGCACGTTTTGAAGCACGTACCGTCAATGTCAAAATTGAACGCACCAAATCTGTGTTGTTAAAAGGTATGCAGGACAGTATTTTGCCGATTGCGATTGCTCATGGCGAAGGCTATGCGACTTTGAGCGATACTGATATTGCAGGCATGACGGCTCACGGTCAAATCGCCATGCGGTATGTGGACAGTCAAGGCAGTCCAACCGAGCATTATCCGCTCAATCCGAACGGCTCACCGCAAGGCGTAACAGGCGTGTGTAGCACGGATGGACGTGTAACCATTATGATGCCACACCCAGAGCGGAATTTGAAAGCGTATAATCATTCTTGGAAACCAGAAGAATGGAATAAAGATGGGGCGTGGTTAAGATTGTTTAGAAATGCAAGGGCATTTTTAAGATAATTGATTTGGCTCTAAACTAGCAACACAACCCATACTAGACTAGAAACATGAAATATAACAGTAAGTTAAGCATCTATAAAGTTAAAAAAATCATAAAATTCTTTTGCACTGATACAGATGCTACAAAACAGCGATTTTACTTGAATTAAATCGCAACACCATCAACCGATGGTATAATATCTTTCGTCAAGAAATATATGACTATCAAGTTAATCAAAAACGCTTATTATACGGTGAAATAGAACTTGATGAAAGCTATTTTGGAGCAAAACGCCAACGTGGTTTTCATGGTAAACTTAAACGTGGGGGTGGTACACTTAAACAACCTGTTTTGGTATCTTTGAGCGTGATGGTAGAGTTTATACTGAAATTGTACCAGATTGCAAAAAAGGCACGCTCAAGCATTGATACTAGGTAGGGTTGATGTGAATAGCATTATTTATTCAGAGGCTTTCGTGGCGATAATGGCTTAGTT
>CAKMOY010000161.1 GCA_927911235.1 uncultured Moraxella sp. | reverse complement strand
GGTCGGTTTGATGGTAAATAACCAAAATGCCGAATTAAATTGATGTTCGCCCCAAAAAAGACTTTGAAAAAGGCTATATCCAAGGCAGTCGCAACATTCCTTTTACCGAATTAAAAAATCACATTGACAGCCTACGCCAATCCGACCGCCCAATTATCATCGTCTGTCAAATGGGTATGATGGCAGGCACGGCGGTTGCCATGCTTGGCAAAGAAAATGTGTACCGCCTTGATGGTGGCATTGTCAATTGGCAGGCATCAGGCTTGCCATTGGTATCTGAAAAAGTGGTGAAAAAATAAGTGGTTACACTATCTACTCAAGTTTTTATCTCAAAACCTTGAATTGTAAAAACTTGCCCTTATTTATTCATTAAATACACAAAAAGGAAAAAATATGAGCGTCCCTGTTACTATTTACACCACCACAACCTGCCCTTATTGCATTCGTGCCAAACATTTGTTGAGCAATAAAGGCGTGCAGTTTACCGAAATCAATATGCCAAGCATATCAAGCGAAGAACGCCAAGCACTTGCCCAAAAAACCAACAATTACCGCACCGTACCACAGATTTTTATCGGTGAAAAATTTATCGGTGGTTCTGATGATTTGGCAAAATTAGAGCGTGACGGCAGTTTGGACGCTTTGCTTGCAGGTTAAAATAGCTGATTAAAACCAAGCTAACTGATTGATTAGTTGTTATTTTTTTAAATGAGTTTTTTATTAATTTTTAAATGTGTTAAAATAATTAACATTATTTAACTGATTTTATGAGGAGCTATCATGGCTGATGAACAAAATTTACCACAATTGGCATTAGAACGTATCTATGTCAAAGATATGTCATTAGAAGTACCAGGGGCACAAGTTTTTACTCGTGAGTGGCAACCTGAGTTGGACATTAATTTGTCAAGCAGTGCCGAAAAATTGGACGATGACCACTACCAAATCGTTTTGACCGTCAACGTAACTGCTAATAACGCAGGCGAAACGGCCTTTATCGCAGAAGTACACCAAGCAGGTATTTTTATGTTGCAAAACATTCCTGAAGACCAGCTAAGTGCGATTTTGGGTGCGTACTGTCCAAATGTATTGTTCCCTTATGCACGTGAAGTCATTAGCGACATCGTTACTCGTGGTAGTTTCCCACAATTGTTGTTAGCTCCTGTCAATTTTGACCAAGCCTATCAACAAAGCCTTGAGCAACCAACGACTTAATTGTTAGTTTGTTAAAAAAAGACAAATTCGTGCGGATTTGTCTTTTTTTTTAAATTGCAAATACGTGGTGGAAAAAAATGCAACCAAACAATCATCATCAAAATAGACATTATCAAAGCAAAAAAGTCGTTTGCGTTACAGGCGGTGCAAAAAGGATTGGCAAGGCAATTGTGCAAGCCTTTCATGAAAATGGGTTTGATGTCATCATTCATTACCATCAAAGCAAAACTGAAGCCCTAGAACTGGCAAACAGCTGTAACCAAATCCGCCCAAATTCTGCCAAATGCGTGAATGCCAACCTTGAAAATGCTCACGAACTGGCAAAGTTTTGTGATGATGTGATGGCGTGTTTTAGTCGGATTGATGTGTTGGTACACAATGCTTCACGGTTTTATCCAACTGTTTTTGGCAAAATTTGTGATAAAGATTGGCATAATTTGATGAGTTCAAATGCTCAAGCACCGTTATTTTTGAGCCAATTCTTTGCCAAAAATTTGCAACAAACGAATGGAGCGATTGTCAGTATCTTGGACATTCATGCCAATGCCAGACCTTTTTTGGGCTATACGGTTTACAATATGGCAAAATCCGCTCATCAGATGTTGGTGCAGTCGCTTGCGTTGGAGCTTGCCCCGCATGTGCGTGTAAATGGTGTCGCCCCCGGTGTCAATATTTTACCAGAGCATGACACGGAGCAAGCCTTAAGCGAGTGTCAAATTGCCAGTATTTGCCAAAGTATTCCGCTACAATCTATCGGTACACCCAAAGATATCGCTGATGCGGTGATATTTTTGGCATCGGCAAATTATATTACTGGACAAATATTGGCTATTGATGGTGGGCGTAGTTTGACTATGGCAGGTTCTTAGTCATTTTTGTCCTTGTCGCTACCACCTGGAACAACAGCTTTGACGACTTTGGTTGTGCCTTTGACCACGCCTTTGGTGGTTTTGTAAGCGACTTTGGCAGGGACGGTTACGATTTTATGGACACAACCTTGTAATGACAAAGCCACCACAAATAAACTTAACATAGCAATTTTTGACATAGGATAACACTCCGATTTTTGGGTTTAAAATCCGCTTAGCTTAACATTTTTTTATCATATTTTAAATCAATTTTTATCGTAAAAATCATTTAGCAATCTATCAACGCACGATTTGCCATATCATCAGCATACAAAATTGCCTGATACAAACTATCCACACTCGCCCGACCTGTCCCTGCCAAATCCAACGCTGTGCCATGGTCTACCGATGTGCGAATATAAGGTAGCCCAAGCGTAATATTCACCGTTTCACCAAAACCATGTGATTTGAGCGGTGCAAGCCCTTGGTCATGATACATGGCAATCACCACATCACAATTTGCCAAATATTTTTGGGTAAATAACGTATCAGCTGGCATCGCAAGACTAATATCAATGCCTTTGCCTTGATACTGTTTTAAAACAGGATTAATAATATCTATTTCTTCTCGTCCTAAATAACCGCTCTCCCCTGCGTGTGGATTTAACCCACACACCAAAATTCTAGGATTTGTTAAACCAAACTTATTTTGACAATCTGTCAACACAATATCAACCGTTTTTTGCACTTCATCTTTGCTAATCGCATTGGGTACATCACGCAACGGCAAATGTGTTGTTACCAACGCCACCTTCATCGCCGAATTTGCCAACATCATCACCACTTTATCAAGCCTCGATTGTTCCATAAAAAATTCGGTATGTCCCATAAAATCAGGTTTGATTTTCATAATCACCGATTTATGTAAGGGTGCAGTAACAATGCCTGCCACTTTTTGACAAAATGCCAATTCATGAGCCAATTGTAACTGCGACAATACCATCTCGGCATTTTCATCGGTCAATTGCCCTGCTATCACCGTTTTTTTAGTAGCAATATGAAGAATATTTAAACAATCAATCTTTGTAAAAATTTAAAATATTATCAAAATCTTGATAAATTGTATCAACCGATGTTGCCTGATGATTTAATTGATAAAGCTGAATATCTTTGCTTAGGCTATTTTGTCGTTGCAACTGATTTTGTTGTTGTTGCATCGCTTTTATATCCGCCAAAATAATGATTTTTCGGTTAAAATTGGCAAATTTTTGTTTATCCGCCAACATCAACACAATATCCATGCCAATACCCGCTGGCTCACCCGTAGTTATCAAAAGTGGTAATTTTTTCATGTAAAATTTCTCAACCCGAAATAAAACCCTATTAAACAATAGTTTAACAGGGTTTCATCATTTGGCAACTATATTTTTAAGGTTTAGTCGTCCATCATGCTTTGGATATAATTTTCCAAGTTCATGCTTTCAATCAACTCTTGTTGCGTTTCTAACCAGTCAATATGTTCTTCGCTACCATCTTTTAATTTGACCAATAATTTACGAGAAACATAATCTTCGTTTTCTTCACACACGGTAATGGCGTTTTTCAAAATTTCAGTTTTTTGGTATTCCAATTTTAAATCGCAATCCAAAATTTCCGCCACATTTTCACCGATGAGTAACTTGCCAAGCTCTTGCAAATTTGGCAAACCTTCAAGGATTAAAATACGCTCAATCAACTCATCGGCCCATTTCATCTCATGGATTGATTGATGATAAAGTTTGTCATTCAGCTCTTCCACACCCCAGTTTTTTAACACACGAGCGTGTAAAAAATATTGATTGATAGCGATTAACGCTTGCCCAAGTGCTTGATTTAACACTTTAATAACGGCTTTTTCTGCTTTCATAGCACACCTTTTTATTTATTTTTATAAACAAATGAATCAAGAAATATTAAATTATTCCACATCACCCAATTGTGATTGTAAATAATTTGGCAAGCCAATCATTTCAATTAAGCCCAATTGTTGCTCTAACCAATGTGCGTGGTCTTCTTCAGTATCCACCAATTGAGCAACCAAAATCTCACGAGTTACATAGTCTTGCTCTTCTTCACACAGTTTGATACCGTCTTTTAAATGTTGGCGAACGCTGTATTCCAACGCAAGGTCAGATTTTAGCATAGATGGCACGTCTGCACCGATATTGATATCCGCCACTTTCATATTTGGCGTACCTTCAAGCATTAACACACGGTTAATCAAAGCACGAGCGTGGTCAGTTTCTTCTTCCATTTCGTGATGAATACGTGCGTGCAATTTGTTGTAATGCCATTCGTGATACATTTGAGCGTGGATAAAGTATTGGTCTCTTGCACCAAGCTCACCACTGATTAGAAAATTTAAATAATCAATAACTTTTTGACTGCCTTTCATAGTTGCTCCAAAATGGTTTAAAACATAATTGAGCCACTATTATATGGCATTTTTTGGATAAAAACAAGGGTTTTGATTAAAAATATTTAATTTAATCAATTAATATGTGAAAAATGTTTTGAAAAACAAATAAAAACTATTATCATTTTACTTCGGTTTTTTAGTGATATTGTTAAGTTTTACAAAACAATATCACAATCAATAATTGTTTTTATTTGCATTAAAATTTAAAAAATAAAGAAAATTAGGCGACTTCTTTAAATAATTTTGGATTAAGTTGGATAAATTTGTTGGCGTATTCTTCAATCATGGATTCAACAACAGGTTGACAACCGCCACAGCACGTTGCGACATCAAGCTCTTGTTTTAAAGCGTCAATGGTATTATGCCCTTCTGCGATGGCTTTACTAATTTCGGTATCTTTTACAGCATTACAAATACAGACAAACATGGCTATCATTCCAATTTTACAAATTGATTAAGTGTTATAATAATGATAATTGTTATTATTTGCAAGCAGTTTTTAAGTTTATTTACAAAAAGCTAGCAATATTTTACCATGTTTATTTTTCGGTAACTGGACTGATGATTTGAAATTTTTTTGGCGTGGTTGATGTAGCTGGGTTTTGCTCGTTTTTTGGCAGGGTGGGTTGTAGATTTGGGTTGGTTTGGTCGCTTACCATCAAAAACTCATCTGCCAAGGCAAATGCTTCTGCCATGGCGTTCGGTTTGTTTTGTGTTAATAAGGTTGACAACAGTTGTAAAGCGACTTGTTCTCGTTTTGATAATGACATGGTTTTGCCTATAATCATCATATTAATGTGGAATTATAAACTATTTTTGATGACAGAACCAGTCTCTTGATAAGAATTTATTTTACATTGATATTGTAAGCAATTTTTTTGTACCAAGGTAGTTGGTTATAAAGTGCTTGTCTGGCTTTACGTTCGGCTTCGGCTTTGCGTTTTTCACGGATAAGATGATTGCTTGCCAACATATAAAAACTTTGGTTTT
>CAKMOY010000160.1 GCA_927911235.1 uncultured Moraxella sp. | reverse complement strand
ATAGCAAGTTGCTTTAGGGTTTGTTTGCCATCACTGTATTCTTGCCAAAGTTCTTGGTTGTTTAGGCGTGTTTTAGCAATAAATTGTCGATTACAGTCTTTGCAGTAATATTGCTGTTTTATGGTCTTTTTTACCGTTTTTCTTGGTGTTTGTAGACCTACAAACAGGACGATACTTTTTGTTTTTCATAAAAATCCTACTCAAAGCTATATGGTATCAGGCTTTGAGTGGGGTGTCAGCATGAATTTTGTCTATTAGACCGGAAATTTTTACAAGTATTTTCCGTGGTTTTCTGTTATTTAAATGAAGTTAAATTATACTATTCATTTCAATCGCTTTCTTTGGTTACCCTTAACACTTCTTCAAGCGTGGTTTTACCTAACAACACTTTTTTTAAGCCGTCCGCACGGATTGAGCCAGATTTGCTACGAACATATTTTTCTAACTCAAATTCGGCAACTTGTGCATGAATTAATTGGCGTAACTTATCATCAACAGGCACAACTTCATAAATTGCCGTTCGTCCTTTAAAACCCGAATGATTACACTTTTCGCAGCCGACAGGTTTTGGTAGTTTTTCTACATTCTCTATACCGATTTCTTTAAAAATACTTGCCGAAAATTCGTCCGTTTCCACCCAAGAATGGCATGAACACAGCGTTCTTACCAAACGTTGAGCAACCACACCAATCAAACTTGACGACAACAAAAACGGCTCAAACACCCATATCGGCAAGGCGAGTAACCGCCCCAATCGCTGTATTGGTGTGCAAAGTTGATAACACCAAATGCCCTGTTAATGACGCTTGTACCGCAATTTCAGCCGTTTCCAAATCACGGATTTCGCCCACCATGACCACGTCTGGGTCTTGGCGGAGCATGGCTTTTAGGCTACGAGCAAAAGTCATATCCACTTTGTTATTCACTTGAGTTTGCCCAATGCCGTCAAGTTGAAATTCAATCGGGTCTTCCGCTGTCAAAATATTGCGAGTGTTGTCGTTTAAATCAGTTAAAGCCGCATAAAGCGTGGTTGTTTTACCAGAACCTGTCGGACCCGTTACCAAAATAATGCCGTGCGGACGGTGAATTAAATATTTGAGCGTGTCATAATCGTTATCACTCAAGCCCAAATACGTCATATTCAGTCGCCCTGCTTGTTTGTCAAGCAAACGCATTACCACACGTTCGCCAAAATTGGACGGCAAAGTAGATACACGCACGTCCACTTCACGCCCTGCAAGGCGTAGCGAGATACGACCGTCCTGCGGAACACGTTTTTCGGCGATGTCCATTTTTGCCATCACCTTGATACGAGAAACGAGCAACGGCGACAATTCACGCTTAGGACTGACGATTTCTTTTAACACGCCGTCCACACGAAAACGCACTGATAGGCGTTTTTCAAAGGTTTCAATATGAATATCGGACGCATTTAGGCGAATGGCTTCGGACAACAAGGCATTAATCAGACGGATAATCGGTGCGTCATCTTCTTGCTCCATCAAGTCTTCGGTTTCAGGCACGCTGTCGGCAAGGCTTGCCAAATCTGGGTGGTCTTCTAGCCCTTGTGCGATATGCTGACTTTCGCCTGTATTGCCCGCATAAATGCTGGATAAAAGTTTGTCAAAATCATCAATTGCGACCAAATTTAACGCAAGCGGTAAGGCGATATTTTGGCTAACGGCAAAACGGTTGGCTTCGTTAATCGCTGTGGTTGACGTGTTTTCGGTAATAATCAGATTTGGCGGTGACTCTAAATCATGGTATTGCAATAAAACTTGATGGCGTTTGGCAAAGCTGTAAGGTAAAGCGATAGGGTTTAACATATTTTTTCCTTAATTTTTTAAATAGTTAAACTATCCAACCCACGTTTTAAATCATTGATAATATCATTCACATCTTCAAGCCCCACTGACAGACGGATTAAGCCATCATTCACGCCTGCCTCAATTCTTGCCTCTGGCGTCATGCGAAAATGCGTGGTCGTGGCAGGGTGCGTAATCGTGCTTTTGGCATCGCCCAAATTATTGGTAATGCTAATCACTTTGGTATTGTCAATAACGTGCCACGCAGACGGCTGACCGCCTTTGACTTCAAAACCAATGATTGCCCCAAACGCCCCACCATTCACATTTAAATGACTGTGCTGACGTGTTGCCACTTCATGCGATGGGTGGCTTGGTAAACCCGAAAAATGCACTTTTTCCACATTGGGGTGATTGCTTAAAAATTCGGCAATTTGATTGGCATTTTCGCAGTGAGCTTTCATACGAATGGATAAAGTTTCCAGCCCTTTTAACAACACCCACGCATTAAATGGCGACAGACTAATCCCCCCTGTGCGAATGACGGTAAACGCCTTTTCCATCCGCTCATCACTGCCAATCAAAGCTCCGCCAAGCACTCGCCCTTGCCCATCAATATATTTACTTGCCGAATGAATGACCACGTCCGCCCCAAGCTCAAGCGGTTTTTGAATGGCTGGCGTGGCAAAACAGTTATCCACAATCAGCAACGCCCCATTATCATGAGCCAATTTTGACAAATAAGACAAATCGGCAATTTGGGCAAGTGGATTGCTTGGGCTTTCGCAATATAAAACTTTGGTGTTTGACTGCACGGCATTTTGCCAAGCATCATTGTCAAAGCAGTCCACATACGTGATTTCTATGCCAAGTGGTTTAAAATAGGTGTCAAACAACGCCACCGATGAGCCGAATAATTGCTTGGCACACAGCAAGTGGTCGCCTGCCTTTAAATACGCCAAACACATGGTCAAAATCGCCCCCATGCCACTGGCGGTTGCAACACAGCGTTCACCGCCTTCAAGTAAGGCAAGACGGCGTTCAAATGCTCGCACGGTTGGGTTGGTGTGGCGTGAATAGACGTTGCCTTTTTTGTTGCCGTTAAAATGGTCAGCTGCGTCTTTTGCCGATGTGTAAACGTAGGAACTTGTGGTAAAAATGGCTTCTGAATGCTCGCCTTCGTCCGTGCGATGATAGCCACCACGCACGGCAAGGGTTTGTTCAAAAAAGTCCAAACTTGGGTCTAATGCGTCTTGTTGCCAGTTGGGGTCTAAAATTGGGTTTGTCATGATTTTTCCTATCAACAAAGTTAAAAAATTGCTTTATTTAGCAACAAATTTGTTTTACATTCATAATGTATAATTTAACTTACAATGTGTTAGCTTCATATTTTTAGTATAACATGATAGCTAATCTAGTACAGCCCCAAACAAAAAAACCAAACCCAAAAAAAACAAAAAAAAGACTTGGCAAAAACGGTAAGTCTTTTTTTGATCGTTTCGTTTTTGTTGTTTCGTTGCCTAAGCCGTTTTTCTATAAAAACTGAGTTTATCCAATAACCGATAAATCGTATCTTTTAACTGCAAACGATGAACCACTTGGTCAACCACGCCATGCTCCGCTAAAAATTCGGCACGTTGAAACGGCTCGTCCAAGACTTCACGCACCGTTTGCTCAATCACACGCTTGCCCGCAAAGCCAATCATCGCCTTTGGCTCGGCAAGATGAATATCGCCAAGCATGGCAAGGCTTGCGGTTACGCCACCGTACACAGGATTGGTTAAAACCACCAAATACGGCACGCCAGCTTGTTTTAGGCGTTCAATCACCGCCGATGTGCGAGCCATTTGCATAAGCGACAGCAAGCCTTCTTGCATTCTTGCCCCGCCACTGGCAGCAAAGCAAACAAGCGGTTTTCGCTCTTTTAACGCAGTTTCCCCTGCCAATACAAAACGGTCGCCCACGACAGACCCCATTGAACCGCCCATAAAGGCAAAATCAAACGCACACGCCACCACGTCCAAATCTTTTAACTTGCCTTTCATCACAAGCAAGGCTTCGGATTCGCCTGTTTTTTCTTGGGCTTCTGCCATACGGTTTGGGTATGGCTTGCTGTCGCTAAACTGTAGCGGATTGCCTGTGGTAAATTCAAGCCCCAATTCGCTGTCAATGTGGTCAAAAAACCAGTTTAAACGTCTGCGAGCCGTCATCGTCAAATGCTCTTCGCAATGCGGACAAATATGGCTGTTAAACTGAATCACCGTATTTGTGCTGATGGCGTGGCAGTTTGGGCATTTGGTTGATGGCTCGGTTTCGATCGCTGATAGCACTTGTTTGGCTTTTGGTTTCACCGTTGGTAATGGGCGGTTAAGCCAAGTATTCGCCAATTCGTTAGGGGTGTTTGTCATGGGATTTCCTTATTTTTGTAAAATTTGTTTAACAATCTGAATAAGATTTTTTAAGAGTACGGTTGTACGCTAAAAACAATACCATTATGCTAACCGATTTTACAAAAAATTACCACCACTAACGCATTAAATTTCATCAATGGCTTGTCGTAACTCGTCCATTTTTGCCAGCAGTTTGGCTTTGGCTTGCTCAATTTTATCCAAATCATCACCCACATCGGCAAAATTTTTGACAAGTTCAGACCCCACAATCACGCCATCAGCAAATTTGGCAACGGCTTTGGCACTTGCTCCGTCCCTAATACCAAAGCCCACACAAATCGGCAAATCCGTATCGGCTTTAATGGCTTGCACTTGCTTACCTACATCGTCTATGTCCAGCGATTTTGAGCCTGTAACGCCTTTGACCGACACATAATAAATAAAGCCACTGCCGTGCTGTAGCACTTGTTTTCTACGCTCTGGCAGGGTGGTTGGGGCAAGCAAAAAGATTTCGTTCATATTATTTTTGGCAAGTTTTTCGGTAAAATCGCCTGCTTCGTTGGGCGGTAAATCCACCATCAAAATCGCATCAATGCCTGCGTCTGTGCAAAGATTGATAAAATTGTCATAACCGATGATTTCAATGGGGTTTAAATAGCCCATCACCAGTACAGGCGTGGTGGTGTTGGTTTTGCGAAATTGTTTCACCATTGCAATGGCTTGCCTTGTGCTAGTGCCTTTTGCTAATGCTCGCTCGCCAGCCAAAGCGATGGTTTGGCCGTCCGCCATTGGGTCGGAAAAGGGCAAGCCAACTTCAATAATATCCGCTCCGTGTGCGACTAGGTCGTGCAGTAAATCTACGGTAACGGCTGGGTTTGGGTCGCCTGCCATAATGTAGGGGATTAGGGCTTTTTTGTTTTGCTCTTTTAAGGTGGCAAAGGTTGTTTCAATTCGTGTCATTTTAAATTCTCTTTTAGCTCAAAACTGGGAGTTAATCAAATAAGGTCTCTGCAATATTGCTATATTTTTCTGGAAGTAGGCTTAATTCACCAAATCCCAAATTTTCAACACATAGCCCTATACCATTTGCAGTTATAGCCCCATAAAATAAAACAAATCTACCAATAGAATCATCATTTATTCCGTGCATCCTTTGAAGCCAATTTGGAGTTTTTATGCAAAAATCCTTGTAACTTACTTCTTCAAATTCAAGGTAGGTCATCCTAATATTTGCATCAGAAGGATTTTTTCCCAAATGTTTAGTACTTTTTATCCTCCCTATGTATAATTTCTTCTCGTCATCTAACTCATTAATTTTTTTAATATCATTTAATAATTCGCTTAAAGGCAGAATCTGATTAGAGTTCGGCAGATAATATCCTTTCACTAAGTTTCTATCAAAATTTCTACAAATACCGCCTCTTACCGTAGTAATCTTTGATGGTAATTCATACGATTGATTTGTATGCCTATTAATTGTAACATTTGACATTGCACCAAGCTCACCTTCATAATCTTCTTTAGAGTCATCAAGATTATTACCATCGTTTAAATTTGGTTCTTGATTTGTAAAACTATGTACAATGACTAGGTTTTCATTTTCTATTGCTTGTCTGGCTTCTGTTTCATTGTTATAACCAAAAGATTCTCCTTGATTGGATCTATACTCACAATCTATATGATTGTATGAGGGGATATGCTTAAAGTACGCAGGAGTTCCATCTTTTGTAAAACCACTCTGCAATGGACTGCGGGTAAGATTTGTATAACATTTAGGGCAAAATATTGAATTTTGCATCTCATTAACATCGAATTCATCAGAAGTTATTGTTTGACCCTGTGTAATTAAAACTTGTTTATCACCTTTTTTTAAAAGACCAGTCTTTTAAAAATAGAGCATAAGGTATTTTTCTTTTCTTCATTCGTAACGCTCTCAATTAAGAGTATAAAGTTTAGTCAATTTGAATTTTACCAACTCAACATCAATCCATCTCAATCCCATCCACGCTCATCACCGTATGCAAATCCTTATCGCCACGCCCAGACACATTAATGATAATCGACTGACTTGGCGACATCGTTTTGGCAAGTTTTAGCCCATACGCCACAGCGTGCGAACTCTCAAGTGCAGGAATAATCCCTTCCACACGAGTAAGTGTACGAAATGCGTCCATCGCCTCATCATCCGTACAGCCAACGTATTGCACACGCCCCACATCTTTTAAAAAGCTGTGTTCTGGCCCAACACCAGGATAATCAAGCCCTGCCGAAATCGAATGCGTCTCCAAAATTTGCCCATCATCGTCCGCCATCAAATAAGTGCGATTACCATGCAATACACCCACACGCCCTGCGTTTAGTGGGGCAGAGTGTTTGCCTGTGTCAATGCCAAAGCCTGTCGCCTCCACACCATACAACGCCACATCGGTGTCGTTTAAAAACTCATAAAACAGCCCCATGGCGTTTGAGCCACCGCCCACGCAAGCGACCAATGCGTCAGGATTTCTATCCTCCTTTTCAAGGTGTTGCATTTTGGCTTCACGCCCAATAATTGCCTGAAAATCACGCACCAGCATTGGATAAGGGTGCGGGCCTGCCACCGTGCCAATCACATAATAAGTGCTGTCCACATTGGTTACCCAGTCTCGCATCGCCTCGTTCATCGCATCTTTGAGCGTGCGAGAGCCAGACGTTACAGGCACGACAGTCGCCCCAAGTAGTCGCATACGATACACGTTCATTTTTTGGCGTTCGACATCGTCCGCCCCCCATATACACCACGCATTCTAGCCCTAAGCGTGCGGCGATGGTTGCCGTTGCCACACCGTGCTGACCTGCCCCTGTTTCGGCAATGACACGCTTTTTGCCGACCATTTTGGCAAGTAGGGCTTGACCGATGGTGTTATTGACCTTGTGAGCCCCTGTGTGGTTTAAATCTTCTCGTTTTAGGTAGATTTTTGCACCGCCAGTTTCTGCCGTCAAGCGTTTGGCAAAGTATAAAGGCGTAGGTCTGCCAACATAATTAACCAAATCTTCTTGAAATTCTTGCCAAAATTGTGGGTCGGCTTTGGCAGTCATATAAATGCGTTCAAGCTCTTCTAAAGCCATCATCAAGGTTTCGGAGACAAAGCGTCCACCGTGTACGCCAAAATGTCCGCTTGCATCTGGGAATTTTGTAAAATCATTAACGTGGGTTGGGTTTTGTAGGTTCATAGGTTTTCTCTAAATCTCTTTGGTTGGGTATTTTAAATGATAATAATTTTGAACTTTTTATTTTTCCTAAATTACAAATCCTTCACAACTTTTAGCCCCGCAAACGTCTGTGCCGTTGGCATCACTTCAAGCTCATTGATATTAATATGCTCTGGCTGTTCAATCAGCCACGCCACCATATTGGCAATATCGGTCGGCTGAATATATTCCACATTTTCATAAACGGCTTTTGCCTTATCGTCATCACCGTGAAAACGCACATTGCTAAACTCCGTCCCACCGCAAAGCCCTGGCTCAAGATTGGTAACACGCACTTTTTTGCCAACCAAATCCGCTCGTAAATTTAGGCTAAATTGCCGTACAAACGCCTTTGTCGCCCCATACACATTCGCCCCAAAATAAGGGTGGCTGCTAGCTGTTGAGCCAATATTTATCACATATCCGCTATTTTTGGTGGTAAAAAATGGCAAAATCTCGTGCGTCAAATGAGCCAAGCCAAAGACATTGGTATTTATCATTTGTTCCCAATCATTAAAATCGGCTTTATCAGCACTCTCAAGCCCCAAGGCAAGCCCTGCATTATTAATCAGCACATCAAGATTTGCCAAAAGCTCGTTTGGCAAACTTTGTAAGGCGGTTTTGGTGGCAATTTTATCACCCACATCAAAGCAAAGTGGAATAAATCGCTCGCCAAATTCGCCCGCCAGTTCATCAAGTTTGGCTTGTCGTCTGCCTGTGCCAATAACCGTATGACCTTTTGCAATTAAAAGTTCGGCAATGGCACGCCCAAAACCTGATGTTACGCCTGTGATTAAAATGTTCATGGGTTGTCCTTGTTAAATATGTTTCAATATACTAGTACAATAGTATAAACGATTTTTGAAAATTGCAATTTTAATTTTGGATTAAACTTAAGTCGCTAGATTAAAATGCACCCAAATTGATACGATTAACCAAATGATGAATAAAATTACGTCAATCACTCGTTTATTTGGGCTTTCCATAAAGCCCATACTTACGCTTGCCATAAACATTGCAAACCAGCCATAACCAGCTGTAATCGCACTCAATCCATCAAGTCGATAATTCGGCTGTCCATAACGACCTGCCATCATGACGGATTGTTCAATCCAACAACAATAAGTCATAAAAAGTCATAAAGCCAAACCCTATCATCAAAAGTGATGCACAAAACCATAAAAACCAATGATTATTTTGGCTTTGTGAATCATATCTTTTTAAAGGTTTGCCGATTTCGCTCATCTTAATTGCTAATATTTTTTAAAAACTGTGCCATTTTCCCCAAATCCTTCACGCCTTTACTACTTTCAATGCCACCACTCACATCAACGCCATAAATCGGCAAATCTTTGGTATGTATGACATTCTCTGGCGTTAAACCACCTGCCAAAATAATCGGCAATGGCGAATTTTTGGGCAATTTTTCCCAATCAAACCGCTTGCCAGTCCCACCAAATTTATCGGCATGATACACATCAAGCAAAACGCCACTTGCCCCAAAGTCTTTTAACGCTTGAATTTGGGCTAAAATCGTTTCGCTCGTATCGTCTTCTTTGACACGAATTGCCTTTATCCAGCGTTTACAAATTCTATCCGCCATCAGCTTGCACGCCAAAGCCTGCTCATCGCCATGAAACTGCACCACATCAAACGGCACATGATGAGCCAAATATACCAACTCTTGTTCAGGCATATTCACCACCAACGCCACAATCGTGGTAAAAGCGGGGATATTTTTGGCAAGTTCGCTCGCTTGCTCAACCGTTACATTTCTAGGGCTAGGCTCAAAAAACACCAGTCCAACAGCGTCCACACCCAAATTTACCGCATTTTTAATGTCGTCTGCTTTGGTAAATCCACAAAATTTCACAAAATGGTTCATAATATCATATTGGTATCGTTAAAATGTCTATGTTAGCACAATTTTAACAAAACTTATCAAAAAATGTGGTTTTTTCTGCAGTGAATTTTGTGCAATAAAAAACCCAATCTTGCCGACTGGGTTTTAAATCATAAAATACTGCTAAATGATAATTTAGGCAGTTTTGGCAGTTTCGCTGTCGGTATGCTCGTGATGATGTTTGCAACAGCCACTGGTCACACATTGGTTTTGTTTAAGTTTGGCTTTGGCAGGGCAGTAGCCTGTCGCCCCTGTGATGATTGGTACGAGTGCCAGCAGTTTTGTTTTGGCAGATTTTGATGATTTTAACAATGTCAAACCTGCGATAACACGGGCGATACGTTCTTTGTTGCTTTGATTGGCTTTCATAAAAGCTCCTTTGTCAGAAAAAGTTTTTGTAAATAAAGTAAAAGATAACACAGTTTTGGCTGAAAAAAAAAGTGTAATTGGGTGTGGTTTTTGCTACAATTTATTGCTAAGTTGATGGCTATTTTTTGTGAAAGGTTTTGATAGGGTGTTAAACCTTTTGCATATTGGCAAAAATGATTTACAATGTACGTTAATGATTTAAAAAAAAGGGAATTATATGCAAATAGCGACTTATTATAAAGAAAGTTATGATAATATTGGTAAATATATCCATGTGCCAGAAACTTTACAAAACCAACCTGTAGAAGTGCATTTTATACCAAAAATACAGATGATTTTACCCCAACAATCTGAACAGTCATCTTTAAAAAATTTATTGTTAAGTTGGGATACGTTGCCTGATGATTTGCATTATGCCTTTGAGTTTGATGATTTACCAGTTGATGATAAAGCCATTTTTTAGGAAATTTCATGTATTTATTAGACACAAATATTTGTAGTGCTTTAATCAAAAATAACAACCCAAAACTTGTTGAAAAAGTTTTGCAAATAGATGAACGTTTTCTTAAAATTAATTGGGTTGTCGCAAGTGAATTAAAATTTGGTGCATACTATAAACAATCAGAAAAATTAACCAATCGTGTCAATCAATTTTTGGCACAATTTGATATTTTAATGTCAAATGAAACGATTTTTGACAGTTATGCAAAAGTACGAAGCCAATTAACAACACAAGGCAATTTAATTGGTGCGAATGATTTGTGGATTGCTTCTCATGCCATTGCCGAAAAATTTTATTGTGGTAACAGACAACACGAGAGAATTTTGCTGAGTTAATGATTAGACCTCTTTCCAAACTAAACCCAACTCGAAATTATAAATGGCACAAATCAAATTAACCCTTAAGCCAAAGCGTTTTCTGCGATTACGATAACGACAGGCTAGGATTTTAAAACGTTTGATTTTGCCGATAACATGTTCATTGGTTACCCGTTCAGAAGCTAATTCTCGATTGGCTTGTTTGTCAACTTTAGATAGTGGATTAAGCTT
>CAKMOY010000159.1 GCA_927911235.1 uncultured Moraxella sp. | reverse complement strand
TATAAAAAATGGTTAAAATAGCTTAGCACAATTTTGTTAAACGCAATTAACAAAAAATTTACGCTTTTTGTAATTTTAAATCATTTAAAAAAACTTATTAGGAAATTTGATGAATAATAACGAAATTTTAAATAATTTTAATCAATTTGATAAAAAAAACGATGATTTTTTACAAGATTGGCAAAACTTTTGTCAAGCCATTGATGACGAAAATTTAACAAAATTAAGCAATTTTGGCAATTTACAGCAATATGTCAATGGCAAAAATCTCGCCTGCCCCATGCCTTTATTAAAATTAAAAATGGCGTTAAAAACCACCGATGACGGACAATCTGTATATGTAACCGCCACCGACCCCAACAGCGAACACGATATTAAGGCGTTTTGTCAACACGCCAAGCATGATGTGTTATTGGTAAAATCCCTGTCAGATATGCCAATTTTTCATATCATTGTCAAAAAATAATTGTGTTTTGCTAAACAATATTGTTAATTTTTTAAACCGTTATCGTTACAAATTTGTAGTACAATTTTTAATGGTTTTTATTGGCGTTGGGTTTATAATAAACGTCATGTATCAATTTTTACAAACAGATTTGACAAACAGATTTGACAAACACAAAACACATACAAAAATTTAGATAGAGAAAAGTTATGAGCCATAAAAAAGCAAGTCCGACAACAAAAACCATAGACCCAACAAACCACACACCAAATGAGATTTTTGATGATTTTGACGATGAGGTGTATGACAATGATGAGCCTGATTTTGATGAGTTGGCGTACGGTGATTTTGATGACTTAGACAATTTGGAAAGTTTGGACGATACCTTAGACGATGATTTTGATAACGATTTTGATGATGACTTTGACGAGCGTCCAAAACGCACCGCCAGTCGCAAAAAATCCAAAACCACCAATGCCCTAGTCCCTGCCATGCCAACGAGCCTAACCGCTCCCGGTGTAAACTTGGGTGCATATATCAATGCGGTGCATCAAATTCCGATTTTGACCCCAGAGCAAGAGCAGGAACTAGCCCACCGCTATTATGATGAAGGCGATGTGGAAGCGGCAAGATTGCTTGTGATGTCGCATTTGCGATTTGTCATTCATATTGCTCGCAGTTATTCAGGGTATGGCTTGCCACAGGGCGATTTAATTCAAGAAGGCAATGTTGGCTTGATGAAAGCGGTTAAACGTTTTGACCCGAATAAAGGCGTGCGTTTGGTGTCGTTTGCGGTGCATTGGATTAAGGCGGAAATTCATGAATTTGTTATTCGTAATTGGCGAATTGTCAAAGTTGCCACGACCAAAGCCCACCGAAAATTATTTTTTAATTTGCGTTCTTTGAAAAAACCAACAATCAACTCACGCTAGAAGAAGCCGAAGCGATTGCTAAAGATTTGAACGTTACGGTAAAACAAGTGCTTGAGATGGAAAGCCGTTTGACATCGTACGATGCGTCTTTTGAAGCCCAAAGCGATGACGAAGATGAAGGGCGTTACGCACCGCAGTATTACCTAGAAGATGAAGTCAATCCTGCCGATATGGTGGAAGATGCCGACTGGGAAGAGAGCAATAATAACGCCCTAGCTGAAGCGATGGACAGCCTTGATGAGCGTTCTCGTGATATTGTGCAACAGCGTTGGTTGAATGAGCAAAAAGCGACCTTGCATGAGTTGGCGGCGGAGTATAATATATCTGCGGAGCGGGTGCGTCAGATTGAGAAAAATGCGATGGATAAAATTAAAGAAGCAATGCTTGCTAATACGCATTTGCAGTTGGATTGAATGGGACGAAAACAAAAACCAATCCAACAAACAAAAACACAAAGTATCGTTTGAATTAGCACAGCTTGTTTTTTTTGATGAAAATTGTTTAACCGAAACTGACTTTGTCAAAGATGGCGAACAACGTTGGTGAAGTATTGGCAAAGTTGCTGACAATGTGATTTTGTTTGTGGGACATTTATACCAAGGCGATGCAAGTGGCAAAGAAGTTTTTCGCATTATCACCGCTCGCCCTGCAACGAGTTTTGAAAAGAGAGAATATTATGGCAATTATTAGAAATGTATTATATAAAAATAATCCACCACCTATCACACCTGCCATGCAAGCGGAAATTGATTATCTGAAAAATATGTCAGATAACGAAATTGATTTAAGCGATGCACCAGAAGAGCTTGATTGGTCTAATGCAACTCGTGGTTCTTTTTTTAATAAAAATATTCATCGTATCAAAATTGATGATGATGTTGCAGAATGGCTTGATAAAAAAGGCTTTGCCGAACATTTTGACCGTTTTATCAATCAGTTACTTCGCCAAACCATGCAAAAAGAGCAATTATCATGAATGTGAATTGGTTATCTATCGGTGCGATAAATCTAGCGATTGCGGTGGCGTGTGGGGCGTTTGGCTCGCATGGTTTAAAGGCTCGTCTGACCGCAGAACAGCTTAACTGGTGGCAAACAGGCACGCAGTATTTTTTTTATCATGCGTTGGGATTGCTGATTGTGGGGTTGCTGATTAAGTTAAAATTTGCCCCTGCCAAAATTGCTTGGGTTTTACAATTTGGCATTGTGTTTTTTGTCGGGTCGTTGTATTTGATGGCATTGGGTTTTCCAAGATGGCTTGGAGCGATTACGCCAATTGGCGAACGTTGTTTATTATCGCTTGGGTGTGGTTGGCGGTTGTTTTGGCAAAGTTTAAAGGATAAAAAATGCTAACCATTTCAATGGGTCTTACGCTAATTAACGTTCATTTTAATTAAATATTTTTTTAAATTAAATAAAGGAAGGAGCAAAAATGCCCCAAACAATACAAGTAATATTAAACGGTGAAACCTTACAAACTGCCCACACCCATTTACAAGCATTGCTTGATGAAATGGGGCAAACGACAGGGCGTTTTGCAGTAGAAGTTGATGGCGAGCTCATTCCCAAAAGCCAGCTTGCCAACATCAATTTAACCGACAATATAAAAATTGAAGTCGTGCAAGCGGTTGGCGGTGGTTAATTAAAAATTAACATAAAAAAGGACGTATTGATTTTACGTCCTTGTTATTCAAGTTATTAAGCAATTGCATTTAATCTTAAAATCTATATTCACAACATTACGCAGTAACATTTTACAAATTTTAAAAGCAGATATTTATTTGCTTTTGCATGAAAATGGCTAAATCTTGCGGCTCGATGTCAAAAAACTTGCCTGATAGAATGACTTAATCAGTCTGCGTTTTTTTCCTTAAAAAAGCTGGCGAATTTATCTACTATTTTTCATCGACAAAAACTGTAT
>CAKMOY010000158.1 GCA_927911235.1 uncultured Moraxella sp. | reverse complement strand
TTAATTTAAAAATTGATGGGCTTGATGTTTATCGTCAGCACAGTGATGGTTTGATTGTGTCTACACCAACAGGTTCAACGGCGTATGCTTTATCAGGTGGTGGGGCGATTTTGCACCCAAATTTGGATGCAATCAGCCTTGTTCCCATGCACCCACACACTTTGTCAAGCCGTCCGATTGTGGTTAGTGGCAATAGCACCATCAAAATCCGTATTCACAAAGACAACCGCACGCAACCCATGGTAAGTGCTGATGGTAAATCATCTGTACCGCTTAACCAAAATCAACGTCTGGTTATCAAAAAACACCCTGATAGATTAACCTTGTTGCACCCATTGGGCGTGGACTTTTTTGAGGCGTGCCGTACCAAGTTGGGGTGGAATACTTATGCAGAAGAGTTTTCTTTGGATAATTAACAAACCATGAAAATTATGCAAAAAAAGAAAGTTGATTTAACTTTCTTTTTTTTGTTAAAGATTACCAAAATCAGTAAAAAGGCTCAATATTGGCTTGAGTCACATCATTTTTTGGATAATCAATTCTAAGTTTTACAGGTTTGATTTGTCCCGGCATCAGATAGCCATCATTATCGAGATATTGCGTGGGTGATATGACCAGTTGTGCCTTAATATCATTGCTATCACGCAGGCTAATTTTTAGATTTGGATAAATCATTTTTTTGTCGGTCGTATTGGTAATTGTAAAAGTCACGTCCGATTGCGCTGCTGTTGTACCTTTGGCAAGGTTTAAAGTTTCTGTCTTTAACATGCTGACGTTCGCTATTGGTAAATCGCATGAAACGATGGCACACAGGCTATGAATTTTCGCTGCTTTTTCAGGGTCTTTTAACAAACTATCCAAGTTAAAAATAACATATTGCAGTCCTAGCAACCCAATCAATAACAAACTACCTAAACCCCAAATCAACATCATACCCACAGGCAAATTTTTTGGCGATTTTTTGTGAGGCAACTTGCTGACTAAAGCGTTCATCAACTTTTTTTCGGTAGTCTTCGTCTTCTAATGGTGCTTCTTCGGCAACATCCACCCCTAACTCATCAAGCATAGAGGTTACATCATTGTTTTTGCCAACTTTTGCCAATTTGTCATTGTCTGGCATATATTGCATGGCTTCTTCTTTGCGCTTTTCTTCTTCTAACAAATCGATAAGCCACGCTTCATCTGTTGGTTCATTTTTTGGTGTATTGGCAATTTTATTGGCAGGCAACACATCAAAATTATCAATGATATCAAAATTGGCTTCAGTTTTAGCCAAAGGTTCACTATCTTCTATGCCAATCCCTGCGTTATCGTCAAAAATCAAATCACCATCAGCGATTTTTTTGGGGGCTTTGGCTACTCTGAGCTTTTTTTCTACAGGATTACTAGCAACGACAGACGTTCTTTGTAGTGGTTCACGTTGTACAGAACTTAAAAGATTATCAATCGCTGAAAAAATCGTCTTACAATTACCACACCGAGCGTAGCCACTTTTAAGATTCAGTTGTTCATCGCTAATGCTAAATGTATGTTGGCAATTTGGGCATTTTGTTTCGTGCATTGACATATCAACCTACTTCTAAGATGTCTGTATTGTGAATTATTTTATAGATTTGTATTAAAACGTTAAAAACAAAAAAGTCACAATTTATCCATAAAAATAGAAAAATTGTTAACTTTATATTTATTTACACAAAAATAATAAAATTATATTGATTTTTTACCCGATAAACGGTGCCAATGTTTGTCTTCTTGACTGCTAAAGGTAAAATCACCGTCCATCTCAAAAAATTGTTGATAAGTAGTTTTAACATCGTTTACTTGATTTTCAATCAAACCTGCCAACACAATTTGACCATTTGGTTTTAACAAAGTGGCAAAATAGGGAGCAAGGCTCATCAAAGGTTTTGCCAAAATATTGGCGGTAATCATATCTACTGGCAAAATGGCGTTGTCTTGGCAAAATTGTTCAAATTCTTGTGGTAAAAAGGCTTGTAATTGGGTGTGAACTTGATTACGTTCGGCATTTTGGTGCGTTGCTAATACCGCTTGTGGGTCAATATCCACTGCATACACGGCTTTTGCACCCAATTTTAACGCTACAATCCCCAAAATACCAGAACCACAGCCATAATCAATCACAATTTTGTCAGTCAAATCCTGCTCGGTCAGCCAATCAATGCACAAACGAGTGGTTGCATGGTAGCCTGTGCCAAAAGCAAGACCGGGGTCCATCATAATATTGACCGCAGTTGGATTCGGTGGTGTAAGCCATTTTGGCACAATCCATAGATTATTGGCACATTCAATTGGGTGATAATTTTTCATCCATTCTCGTTCCCAATCTTTATCATCAACTTTTGTTTGCCAAACACGAGTGGCAATGACCTGTTGGGCGACATCTTGGCTTAAATCTTCAAGATTGACTGATGTGTCAAACAAAGCAGTGATAATCACATCGTCCCACAAAGGCGACTCGCCTGGCAGTGGTTCAAATAAAGGTTGGTCGCCTGCATCATCTAGGCTAATACTTAGTGCTTCGGCTTCTAACATTAACGTTTCTGCCAATTCGGCTTGAGATTTTTCACACTGGATATGGAGTTGTTGCCATGCCATAAAATTTTTCCTTAGGTTTAAAATGAGTTAAAAAAATGAGTTAATTTGTTTCGTTTTGCAAGCCGTCATTTGTCAAAGTGGTTACATCTGTTTGTGCTTGCTCTTGATTGGCATTGTCAATATTATCCAAGCGTTGTTGTTGACTATCCCAAAGCTCTTGGGCATCGGCTTGTTGTCGCTCGGCAAGTTGGGCTTCTTGTTGTTGTTGGCGAATTTGATTGGCACAACTGCTGGTGTGTTCTGGCGGATAGCGTACATCTGTCGGCACACGAATGGCATTGGCACAGTTAGGATTGGACAATTCGCCTGTGCCATTTTCTAGCCATTGCCACTGAATATCGGCAGGTTCTGACAAGGCATTGGGGGTCAAATGCAAGCGTTTCATAAAATTCACCCACATGGGTAATGCTCCATTACCACCGCTTAAGCCTGTTGATTGATTGTCGTCCAAACCGACCCACACCACGCTGACATAATTGCCACTAAATCCTGCAAACCACGCATCACGATAATCGTTGGTTGTGCCTGTTTTTCCGCCCAAATTTAAATTTTCGCCCAATGACAATGCCGATTTTGCCGTGCCGTTGGTGATGACTTTTTTCATGGCATAATTGGTCAAATATGCCGACGTTGGGTTAATCACTTGATGTTGTTGCAAATTTGAGCCTTGAATAATTCGCCCTTTGCTGTCCACCACGCCACGAATGGTATGAATGTTATTTTTCACGCCACCTGTTGCCAACACTTGATAAACGTTTAACATATCCATCGGCGACAAATCCACCGCCCCCAATAAAGTAGACGGATAGTTAGGAATATCTTTTGAAATCCCCATACGTCTAAGCTGTTGAATGACATTTGGCACGCCCACATCAATGCCGACACGCACCGCCGCTTGGTTATACGAGTTTGCCAAAGCCGTCATCAACGGCACAACGCCATGACTACCGCCACCATAATTGGCAGGTTTCCAAGTATTTTTGCCAGTTTTTACCTCAACAGGACTGTCATCAACGCCACTGGCAAGGTTGTATTTGCCTTGCTCAAAGCCTGTCAAATAAATAATCGGTTTTAACAAAGAGCCGACTTGACGTTTGGCATCAACCGCACGGTTAAACCCTGTAAACTCAGAACTACTACCCACCACCGCCAACAGCTCGCCTGTGGTCGGATTGGCACTCACTAGAGCAGCTTGCAACGCACCCAATTTTTTGAGGTCAGATTTTTTTAGCGTTTTTAAACTTTCATTAACGGCTTTGTCCGCTGATAATTGCACATTGGGATTAAAACTGGTAAAAATGCGTAGCCCTTCATTTTTTAAATCATCAGATTCATAACTTTGGTTTAACTCTCTTTTACAATATCCAAATAATCAGGAAAACGACTTTGTCCAATGCTGGGTTTTTTGACAACGTCTAAAGGCATTTCAATGGCATTTTGATACGTATCATTGTCAATTTTGCCCATCATCAGCATATTTTTTAACACCACATTACGGCGTTCTAGTGCCGTTTCTGGATAACGAATGGGGTTATATTGAGTCGGGCCTTTGGCAAGCCCCACCAACAATGCCATTTGGTCAAGGCGTAGCTCGTTTAGCGGACGGTTAAAATAAAATTGCGATGCCAAACCAAAACCGTTGATAGAATGATTACCATTTTGTGCAAGGGTGATTTCGTTGATATAAGTTTGTAAAATTTCTTGTTTGTTATAATGCCGTTCAAGTAGCAACGCCATCACCGCTTCATTGGCTTTGCGTTTGAGCGTTCTATCCGAATTTAAATAAAAATTTTTAATCAATTGTTGGGTAATGGTAGAACCGCCCTGTCTAGCACCACCTTTGATATTACTCAAAATCGCCCGAGTTGTGCCACGAACAGAAATACCATGATGTTCAAAAAAGCCCCTGTCTTCGGTTGCAATCAGTGCGTCAATCAACTGTGGCGGAATTTGGTCTAAATTCATCACCAAGCGGTCTTCATTGTTATCAGGATAAATACCGCCAATCAAAATCGGCTCAAGGCGAATTTTACCTGTTTCACTGCGTTCTGTACTTTGCAAATTGACAACTTCATTGTCTTTGATAACCACTTTGATAATCTGTTTTGGCTCAACATCATCGCTAGAAAAGTCAAAAGCACGTGTATGGATATAATATTCGTTCTTGTTTTTGTTAAATGTACCGACTGATTTATAATTACTCGCAGGTCTATAATTCAGCCAATTCAGCCAATTTTCCAATTCTTCGCCAGAAAGTTTTGCCCCTTGATACAATTCCAAAGGCTGAGAATAAACTTTTGCAGGCAAATTCCAACGTTTGCCTTCAAACTTTTGCGTAATAATGCGGTCTTGACGAATCAAATACATCGCAAGCACAATCAAAGACAACAAAATCACAATCACAAAAATAAAACTCAGTAAAAAACTACCCCTTTGTGAAGTCTGCGTCAAGCTGTGTGATTGGCTAGGCAAGCGATGATGTGCTGTTTTTTTTTGTGGATAATGTGGCTTCATGATAGGTCAATTTATTTTTATCATTATAAAAAGGTGTTCTATAATGACTGAAATTTTAACAAAATTCAATGCCATTTCATGAAATTTTTATGGAAATCGCATAAATATTAAGCGGATTTTACGGCTTTGTAATTGGTGTGTTATCTATTGGCATTTTTGTGGTTTTTTTATCCAAATCCACACGCACAGGAATGGGGCTGTCATACCACTGCATAGCGGTACAACCTGTTAAAAAAATGATAGTACTAAAGGTAATAAGAATTTTTTGCATTGTTATACTTAAAAGTAAAATTAGAGACAAACAAATAAAACCCTACAAATGTAAGGTTTTATTTAAAAATCAAAACAGTTCAATTAACCATTACAATTTGCTTGCCAATTCTGGCACAGCTTGGAACAAGTCCGCTTCTAGGAAATAATCCGCAACTTGGCTAATCGGTGCTTCTGGGTCATTGTTAATCGCAACGATGACTTTAGAATCTTTCATACCTGCCAAGTGCTGAATCGCACCAGAAATACCAACAGCAACGTACAAGTTTGGTGCAACGATTTTACCTGTTTGACCAACTTGCAAATCGTTTGGCACGTAGCCCGCATCAACGGCTGCACGAGATGCACCCATCGCCGCACCCAACTTGTCAGCCAATGGCTCAATATAAGTTTTGAAGTTCTCTGAACTACCAACTGCACGACCACCAGAAACGATGATTTCGGCTGATGTTAATTCTGGGCGTTCTGATTTTGCCAACTCTTCGCCAACAAATTTTGATTTACCCAAATCTTCTGCTGTCGCAACCGCTTCAACAGACGCTGAACCACCTTGTGCCGCCACATCAAACGCTGTACCACGCACGGTAATGACTTTTTTGCTTTCGCCATTTTTAACCGTTGCAATCGCATTACCCGCATAAATAGGACGCTCAAACGTTTCGGCATCAACCACTGCGGTAATATCAGATACCATATTCACATCTAACAAGGCTGCAACTCGTGGCATAAAGTTTTTACCTGTTGTGGTCGCAGGTGCTAGGATATGGCTGTAATCGCCCGCTAGACCGACCACCAATTTTGCCACATTTTCGGCTAATTGATTGGCATAAACAGCGTTATCCGCTAATAAAACTTTGCTCACGCCTGCAACTTGGCTTGCTTGGTCAGCGACTGCTTGACAGCCTGCACCTGCAACCAAAACCACCACATCACCGCCAATTTTTTGTGCAGCGGTAATGGTGTTTAACGTGGCTTTTTTCAATTCTTTATTGTCATGTTCTGCATAAACTAAGATTGCCATAAAATTTTCCTTTTATTTCAATTTTTTAAAATATATTTAAATATTTTTTAATTAAATTACTTTTGCTTCATTTTTTAATTTGTCAATCAACGCATCAACCGAAGCCACTTTCACACCTGCTTGACGTTCTGCTGGTGGCGTTACTTTTATCACAGAAATGTTTGAAGCAGTTGCAACGCCATAGTCCGCTGGGGTTTTTGTGTCTAATGGTTTTTTCTTAGCTGCCATGATGTTTGGCAATTTTGCATAACGTGGCTCATTTAGGCGTAAATCTGTAGTAATCACCGCAGGCAATGGCAATTCAACCGTTTGTAAACCACCGTCAATCTCACGAGTTACCTTAACAGCACCACCTTCAACGTTTACTTCAGAAGCGAACGTACCTTGACCGATACCCATCAACGCTGCCAACATTTGACCTGTTTGGTTGTTGTCATCGTCAATCGCTTGTTTACCCAAAATAATCAAGTCCGCACTTTCGGCTTCTGCGATACCTTTTAAGATTTTTGCCACTTGTAATGGACGCACAGTATCAGCTGTTTCAACCAAAATACCACGGTCAGCACCCAGCGCCATCGCACCACGAATCTGCTCTTGGGCTTCTTTTACACCCACAGACACGACAACAATCTCTGTTACCACGCCTTTTTCTTTTAAGCGAACCGCTTCCTCGACCGCAATCTCGTCAAATGGATTGACCGACATTTTTACATTGGCAATTTCCACGCCAGAATTATCCGCTTTCACACGAACTTTTACGTTATAATCAACAACACGCTTAACAGCGACTAATGCTTTCATATCTTCCTCGTTTGTTATGATGAATTAAATCTAAATTGAGATGAAAAATTATTTCGGTTTTGATAAAAAATCATGTTTTATCGTAAGTAAACATAGTAAAAATAAACCATCATCTACTTAATTTCTTATATTGCGATAAATTATTACATAAATCAAGTCAAGGGCGTGAATTTCGGTCACAAATTTGTTATTTTTTTTTACAAAGCTGACTTGAAATTTGTGAAAACATCATTATAGCCATTTTTTGCCAAAAAAAACAACCTAAAAAATAGATTGTTTTTTTATTTAATTTAAAAAAATTAAATCGCTTCAATTTGTTCAGCTTGTGGACCTTTTGCACCTTGAGAAAGTACAAAGCTTACATGTTGGTTTTCTTTTAAGGTTTTAAAGCCTGAACCTTGAATTGCACTATAATGTGCAAACACGTCTTGACCACCGTTGTCTTGAGCAATAAAGCCAAAACCTTTGCTTTCGTTGAACCATTTAACAGTTCCAGTTACTTTATCTGACATAATAAATTCCTAAAATAAAAGATTGATGTGATATTAATCAAGTTACAAAGGTTGCTAATAAAAATTAGCAAGGTTGTAAAAATTGTAACTTTTTCAGAAATTTTTGCCATATCAAAAGAAATAACGAGAAAAACTGAAAATAGAGCTAACTTGCTTTTACAAAATATTTATAAAAAATTATAAAATGTTTTTAAGAACAATTCAAAAACCCAACTGTTATTAAAAAGGGTTGTACTTAACTAACTCTTACAGTATAACTCAATTTGACAAATTAAGCCAATCATTTATGCACTTTTTTGTAAGTTATAAAACCGCAGAAATTACCAATAATTGTTGAGTATAAAGATAAAATAATGTTGCCCCAATCGCCACCGTAGACACCACGCCAAACGCCATAGAGTAATCAATATAAGGCTTTGGAATGATTAAATTTTCCAAGTCATCAAGGCTTGCTTCGTCAATTTCATCTTTTAAAAGATAAACACTATAGCCCCAACCAAACACATTATAAATAATAAAAATAGTAGGGATAATTTTTGCAAATGGGCTAAAATTGACATAATACAAGGCAACTGCCGATACAATTAGCCAAATAATGTCTAGTAATGTAACTGACTGCACCCAAGAATCTTCAGCAAGCTTGCCATTGGTTTTGTATAACATCAAGGCTTCATAAATCACCAACAAAGCCACACCAATGGAACATAACAAATAAGTTGCCTGCCAGTCCACTTTGGCAAAATCCAAAGTCAAAAGCGATAACACATCGGCTGACAGGGCAAATAACACAATATTCATAACATGATTTTCATTAATTTTGATAAAACACAAAAACCTTGTTAAACTTTTTAGAGTTTAACAAGGTTGTTTTGATTGATTTGTCAAAGAAAAATTAGTTTTTCTCTTTATCAATGATTTTGCTAGCAGTAATCCAAGGCATCATTGCACGCAGTTTTGCCCCAGTTTTTTCGATTTCATGCTCGGCAGTTTGACGGCGGCGAGCTGTCATTGATGGGTAGTTGAACTGACCTTCAGAGATGAACATTTTTGCATATTCGCCTGATTGGATACGTTTTAGGGCGTTACGCATGGCTTCACGAGATTGATCGTTGATAACTTCTAAACCAGTTACATATTCGCCGTATTCAGCATTGTTACTGATTGAGTAGTTCATATCAGAGATACCGCCTTGGTACATCAAATCAACGATAAGTTTTAATTCGTGTAAGCATTCAAAGTATGCCATTTCTGGGGCATAACCTGCTTCTACTAAGGTTTCAAAGCCCATTTTGACAAGCTCAACTGCACCACCGCAAAGAACGGCTTGTTCACCGAATAGGTCAGTTTCGGTTTCGTCTTTGAATGTGGTTTCAATGATACCAGAGCGACCACCGCCAACGCCTGATGCATAAGATAATGCTACTTGTTTTGCTTGACCTGATGCGTCTTGGTAAACAGCGATTAAGTCAGGAATACCGCCACCGTTTACAAATTCTGAACGCACAGTATGCCCCGGGGCTTTTGGTGCTACCATGATAACGTCAAGGTCGGCACGTGGTACAACTTGGTTGTAGTGAATGGCAAAACCGTGAGCAAATGCAAGGGTTGCACCTTCTTTGATGTTTGGTTCAATGGTTTGTGTGTAAAGTTGTTTTTGGAATTCGTCTGGGGTCAAAATCATGACCAAGTCCGCACCTTTGACCGCTTCGGCAGTTTCGGCAACTTTTAAGCCTGCGTTTTCCGCTTTTTTCCAAGATACAGAACCTGCACGCAAGCCAACGATTACATCAACGCCACTGTCTTTTAGGTTTAGTGCGTGGGCATGACCCTGCGAGCCGTAGCCGATGATGGCAACTTTTTTTGCCTTGAATGATTGATAAATCACAATCTTTGTCGTAAAAAATATTTAAACTCATATGAGATTTTCCTTAAAGTTAATGCTAATCATTGATTAGCAAGGTTTGGTAAAGTTTTTAAATTACTAATCTAAACGATTTAAACTGGGTAATTCAAAAGGTGGATGATAACTTAATTCAACCAATTTTATTTTGTCTTCTAAACGAATATAATGCAAAATATACTCACTCACTTGTTCACCATTATTTGAATCGTTGGCAAATCAAAATTAAAAGGTTTTTCTTGTAACGTATTTTCTTGCACATAGTTAGCGACAATATTACCCACCAAAAATTCGGCAGTTACGCCTTGTTGTTTGGCAATTTGAACAATACTTGTTTCAACATTCATGGGTAAATCAATCGCTAACATTTAGATTCCTTTTTAATTTATTGAACAAAAAATGTTTTAAACCGCTAAAATCTTTTCACCACGAGCGATACCGATAACGCCAGACCGCACTACTTCCAAAATTTTATCACGACCGACCACATCAATAAAACCATCTAATTTTGCCGTATCACCGACAATCTGAATGGTATAAAGATTGGCACTAACATCAACGATTTGTGCTCTAAAAAATATCCGCATTGCGATAAATTTCTTCACGATTGTTGGCAGTTGCACGCACTTTAATCAACATCAGTTCACGTTCAAGATGCACACTGTCCGATAGCTCAATTACTTTAACAATTTCAATCAGTTTATGCAATTGTTTGGTAATTTGTTCAATTTTATCAATATCGGCATTGGTCGTCAAAGTCAAACGAGAAAGCGTTGGGTCGTCCGTTGGAGCAACGTTCAGCGTTTCAATATTATAACCACGTTGTGAAAATAAACCAACCACCCGTGATAATGCCCCTGACTCATTTTCCATCAAAACAGAAATTAAATGTCTCATTATGAACGCTCCCCTTTTGCTAACCACATATCTCGCATTGATTGCCCTGCAATTTGCATTGGATAAACGTGTTCATTTTTATCCACCAACACATCAATAAATACCAATTTGTCTTTGAGTGATAAGGCATACGCCAACTGCTCGTCCAGTTTGGCAGGGTCGGTAATTTTGATACCAACATGTCCATACGCCTCGGCAAGTTTAACAAAATCAGGCAACGAATTCATATATGATTGTGAATGACGACCTTCATAAATCATATCTTGCCATTGTTTTACCATGCCAAGTTGAGCGTTATTTAAATTCAAAATTTTCACAGGCAAATTGTATTGTAAACAAGTTGAAAGTTCTTGAATATTCATCTGAATTGAGCCTTCGCCTGTGATACAGACGACATCACGTTCGGGTTTTGCCAATTTCGCTGCCATCGCATACGGCAAGCCAACGCCCATCGTGCCTAGACCGCCAGAATTTAACCATTGGCGTGGCTCATCATATTTGTAATATAAAGCAGCGAACATTTGATGTTGTCCCACGTCTGACGTGATAATGGCTTTGCCATTGGTCAATTCGTACAAACGCTCAACAACGTGTTGTGGTTTCATGCCCTGACTGTCGTCTTTGTCATAACGCAAGCCATGACGTTTACGCCATTCGTTAATTTGCGACCACCAATCATGTAAGGCAGGTTGGTCAAGGGTCTTATCCGTTTCCTTTAAAATGGCTAACATTTCTGTTAAGACATTTTTCACATCGCCCACAATCGGAATATTAACGCTAATGGTTTTTGAAATAGACGTTGGGTCAATATCAATATGAATAATTTTGGCATTTGGACAAAATTTTTGCACATTATTGGTAACACGGTCGTCAAATCTTGCACCCACCGCCAAAATCACATCGGCATTGTGCATGGTTAAGTTGGCTTCATACGTGCCGTGCATACCAAGCATACCGATAAATTGACGGTCAGTCCCTGAAAATGCACCCAAACCCATCAATGTATTGGTAACAGGTAAATTTAAACGGTGTGCCAACTCACGCAACTCTTCGCTGGCATTACTGGCAACGACACCACCGCCAGCGTAAAGGACAGGACGTTTTGCAGATAACAACAATTCAACGGCTTTGCGGATTTGCCCTGCATGACCTTTGATTGATGGTTGATATGAACGCAAACTGACCGACTCTGGAAAATGGTATTCAAATTTTTCGTTCGGGGCTGTTTTGTCTTTTGGAATATCAATCACAACAGGGCCTGGGCGACCAGAGCTTGCAATATAAAAGGCTTTGCGGATAATGGTTGGGATTTCGCTGGCATGACGCACCTGAAAACTGTGTTTGACAATCGGACGAGAAACGCCGACCATGTCCGTTTCTTGGAACGCATCATCACCGATTAGACTTGCAGGGACTTGACCTGACAATACCACCATCGGAATTGAGTCCATAAAGGCGGTAGCAATTGCTGTTACCGTATTGGTTGCCCCTGGCCCTGATGTGGCAAGCACCACGCCTGTTTTACCTGTTACACGGCTATAAGCATCTGCCATGTGTCCTGCGGCTTGCTCATGACGGACTAAAATATGTTCAATTTTATCTTGTTTAAATAAGGCATCATAAATATGTAAAACCGCCCCACCCGGATAACCAAAAATATATTCAACACCTTCGTCAATCAAGGCTTGAACCAACATTTCAGCACCTGACATCATCACAGGCACGCCTTCACTGGCAATTTGGGTTTTTTTATCAAAATTAGGAGCAGCATCAGCAGACTGATTTTCGCCTGTCATATTTGGGGATTGAGTTGTCTGTACCACTATCTTCACCTTTTTTATCTGTTTTAGATAGATTGTTTGATTAAAAAATCATTACATAATAAGGTTAGCAGAACAGATAAGTTGTTGATTTGTTTATCAATATAAAAACTATCAATAAATAAAAAGAAACTTACTTAATTGTCATTGCTAACCGATAAGTCAAACATTAATAACATAAATTATTAATAACAAGGGTGATATTATTTTGATAACCGAATAAATCACCCAATAACAAAAAACGGTAATTTTTTGTTATTGACTAAGTAGTGCCATTATCATCGTGCTTTTTTGCTTGAAAGTCAAGAAAAAAATAACTAGACTACGGATAACTTTTTTTATTAATAATTTTTAAAAATTTTAACGACTTTCAAAATCAATTCTTGGGTCAATCAAATGATAGCTAATATCACTGATTAATTGCAACACTAATCCCACAAGCGTAAACATAAACAACGTGCCAAAAATCACAGGATAATCTCGCTGTTGTGTCGCTTCAAAACCAAGCCTGCCAAGACCGTCAAGATTAAAAATAATCTCAATCAAAAAATTCCCCGCAAAAAATATCCCCACCACCGCAGACGGAATCCCTGCGATGATAATCAGCATGGCGTTACGAAACACATGACCGTACAACACACGATTTTCGCTTAAACCCTTGCTACGAGCGGTCAAAACGTATTGTTTGTTTAATTCTTCCAAAAAGCTAAATTTGGTTAAATACGCAAGCCCTGCAAAACCGCCAATTGTACTCGCTGTTAAAGGCAACGCCAAATGCCAAAAATAATCTTTGATTTTGCCAAAAGTAGAAAGTTTGTCAAAATTTTCACTTACCAAGCCTTGCAATGGAAAAATCTGCCAATACTCACCACCTGCAAACAGCACCAACAGCAAAATCGCCAAAATAAACACAGGCACAGCATAACTGACCGCAAGAATAAAAGCGGTGGTTTTGTCCGCCAACGAATTGTGATGAATGGCTTTATAAATGCCGAGCGGAATAGCTATTAGATAAATCAGTAAAGTACTCCACAGCCCAAGCGAGATAGACACAGGCATTTTTTCCAAAATTAAATCGGTAACTTTTTTGCCTTTAAAAAACGACTCACCAAAGTCCAATTTGGCATAATTGGTGAGCATCAGCCAAAAACGCTCTGGAGCGGATTTGTCAAAGCCGTATTGTTTTTTAATCGCTTCTACCATATCAGGCGACAAGCCACGACTACCTTGATAATTCTGCGTTGGCGTAACTTTGGATTCCATTGCACCTTGTTTTTGCTCTTGTTCAATTTGGGCGATTTTTTGTTCCACAGGCCCACCGGGGGCGGATTGAATAATGGCAAAATTTGTTAATAAAATCAAAAACAAAGTTGGAATAATTAACAAAAGTCGTTTAATAATATATTTATACATACATTTTCTCTATTGAGCAAAAATATCCGCCACACTCACCGAAAACTCTGGAAACAAACTTGACGTAACCGTATCATCTTCCAACAGCGGACGACCTGTTACCAACTTGCCGTCTTGTAGCGTGTATAACAACACCATTTGGCGTAATGGGTCAATTATCCAATATTCCTGCACACCTGCTTCTTGGTAAAGCTGAAATTTAATATCCATTTCTCGCTTGCTATTACCTTTAGATAAAATCTCCACAATCAGCTCTGGCGTACCGTCACACCCTGCATCATCAAGTTTTGACAAATCACAAATCACGCACAAATCTGGCTGAACCACCGTATCCGCCTTGCCTTTACTCGCCACAGGCAGTCGCACATAAAACGGTGCAGTATAGACTTTGCAGGGGTGATTGTTTAAAAAATCATACCATTTTGCTGTCATTTTAACCGCAATATCTTGATGAAAACGGGTCGGAGCAGGCGACATAGCAAGGATTTTGCCTTTTATCAATTCCACTTTTTCTTGAAATTGCCATTTTAAATAGTCGGCATAAGTGTATTCTTTTGTTAGGTCTAATTGGTCAAAACTGGTGATTAATGTCATTGTGTGTTCCTTTTGTTAAAATATAAAAATTGTATTTAATTCAATAAATTGGGCGTATGCAATACGCCCCTACATTTTTTGGTAAAATTAAAAACTATTTCTCAATTCTCTTAATTTAGTAAATACGGTTAATTTATCATAATTTGCCAAATCAATTCTACTTTTAACTTGTTCAATCATTTCATCGCTTGGTTCAATCACCGCTCGTAAAAATGGATTGATTAAACGTTCATCGGCTAAAGTCGTTGGCAAAGTCGGTAAATTATTTGCTCGTAATTGCTCGCACGTTTGGATTTTTTGGCGAATATTTTCGTTATTTGGTTCAATCACTTGAGCGAATTTTAGATTAGATAACGTATATTCATGAGCAGGGTAAAATAAAGTTTGTTCATTAAGCGTATTAAAACGTGAAAAACTATCAAACAATTGCTCAATCGTACCTGTAAATACTCGCCCACAACCACCGCTAAATAGCGTATCACCACAAAAAACGTGAATTTTTTTATCAACATTTAACAAAAAACTCAAATGGCTGTCAGTATGTCCAAAAGTTTGCCAAACTTTTGCCGAATATTGCCAAGCGGTTAAATTATCATTTTCATCAATTAACGTTAAATTTTTAGCAAGATGATTTAAACCATGATTTTGATGAGCAAAAACTTGCACGTTTGGAAAATGTTTTACCAATTCATCAACACCGCCAATATGGTCGTTGTGGTGGTGCGTTATCCAAACGTTGATTAATTCTAAGTTATTGTTTTTTAAAAAGTTTAATACAGGTTCGCTGTCGCCTGTGTCTATGGCAATGGCTTGTTTTTTGTCGTTATTGATAATTAACCAAATGTAATTATCGCTAAAAGCAGAAATCGGCTGAATGTGGATTGACATAAGTTTCTCTTTGCGTTATTTAAGGTTGTTTTATCAGTCATTTTAGCACATTGCCATGAATTTTGTTAAATTTAACCACTTTATTTTATAACCATTTTATTTTGATTTTTTTATTTTTTATCATATAATTTTTTTTATAAATTGTAATGGCTGTTTACCATGATTTGGGTTAAAATAATTTTTGAAAAAAAATACGATATTTTGTTGATTTTTTAGTCAAATTTTGGCAAAATCTTTGATGAAATGAATACGGATATATTTCACTCAACAAAGGTACTTTACTATGAAAAACCCAATTTTGGTTTTAAACTGTGGCTCATCATCAATTAAATATGCGTTGCTTGGTGATGATAGCGAAGGGCGTGTGCAAGGACTTGCCGAAAACTTAGGTCTGGATACCGCTCGTATCAAGCACCAAGATATCAATGGCGAAAAAGTGGAAATTTCGCTTGCAGGTGCAACCCATCAATGGGCGTTACAAAAGATTTTAAACTTGTTGTCAGAATACAAACCAAGGGCGGTTGGACATCGTGTGGTGCATGGGGGTCGTCAATTTTCTGAAGCGGTGTTGGTTGATGACAATGTATTAACAGAAGTTAAACGTTTAAAAATTTTAGCTCCACTGCACAACCCTGCCAATGCCTTAGGTATTGAAGCGGTCAAAAATATGTATCCAGATTTGCCAAATGTGGTGGTTTTTGATACCGCATTTCACCAAACTATGCCTGAAAAAGCTTATCGTTATGCCATTCCAAAAGAATTTTACGAAGAGCACCGTATCCGTCGTTATGGTTTTCACGGTGCTAGCCATAATTATGTCAGCAACCGTGCGACAAACCTTGCCAATACAGGCTCACAAGATGGTTGGGTAACAGCTCACTTAGGCAATGGTAGCTCATTAACTGCGGTTTTTGATGGCAAAAGTTTGGATACCACGATGGGCTTGACCCCGCTTGAAGGCGTGCCAATGGGAACTCGTAGCGGTGATGTCGACCCAAGTTTGCACATTCATTTGCACCGTACATTGGGCTATTCTTTAGATGAGATTGATACAATTTTAAATAAAAGAAGTGGTCTATTGGGCATTTCTGGAATTTCTAGCGATATGCGTACCATTGACCAAGCCAGCAGTGAAGGCAATGCAGACGCAAAACTTGCCATTGAGATTTTCTGCTACAAAGTCGCTCGTTACATCGCATCACTCAGCTGTGCATTGCCAACCTTTACAGGCATTGTGTTCACAGGCGGTATCGGTGAAAACAGTTCATCTGTGCGTGAAAAAAATCTTGGCAAATTTGCCACACTTTGGCATTGAAATTGATGATAACGAAAACCAACGTTTGGTACGCGGTGCAGAAGGTGCAATTCATACCAAATCTAGCCGTTTGCAAGTTTGGGTCATTCCAACCGATGAAGAATTCCAAATTGCCAAAGAAACCAAACAAGTTTTAGGTCTATAATTTAACCAAAACCGTTTGATTTTGTGCAAACGGTTTTGTCTTTTTTTAAAATCATATTTTTTGTAATAATTGAATTTTTTAAGGAAAAACAATGACAACCATTTTACTTGTACCTGTTAGCCAATCTTCTGATAT
>CAKMOY010000157.1 GCA_927911235.1 uncultured Moraxella sp. | reverse complement strand
GCCAAAGTTCTTGGTTGTTTAGGCGTGTTTTAGCAATAAATTGTCGATTACAGTCTTTGCAGTAATATTGCTGTTTATGGTCTTTTTTACCGTTTTTCTTGGTGTTTGTAGACCTACAAACAGGACATACTTTTTGTTTTTTCATAAAAATCCTACTCAAAGCTATATGGTATCAGGCTTTGAGTGGGGTGTCAGCATGAATTTTGTCTATTAGACCTTTTTTTACCAAATCTGCTATGCAAACTGCCAAGCCGACTGTTGGTGCTGTGGGTAAGTGTGTTGGTGGCGTGGTTTTACGCTTTGTTGGTCGGTTTTGAGTTGCCTGCACAACGTACCTTTTGGCTGTTGCTACTTACCACACTTGCCAGTCAATTTTTAATCAACAATCGTCCGTTTTTACTACTGGCTTCGGTGGGGCTTGTGATGATGTGGTGGGACACGACTGCGGTGCAACAAGCTGGGTTTTGGTTGTCCTTTGTGGCGGTCGGCTTGCTGATGAAATTTAGTGAACAAGTTGGCAATATGAATAATATCCAAATCTTTGAAAAATCAGATACTTGGCAATCAGAAAATTCAATATTTGAGCGAATTTGGCTAAAGATTAAACAAGAGTTTGTGTTGTTGTTTAAGTTACAACTGTGGTTGTTTGTGTTGATGTTTCCGATTGTGATTTGGTTTTTTGGCAAAATTTCGTTGGTGAGCGTGGTGGTGAATTTGTTCGCTGTGCCAATTTTTGGGTTTGGTGGTTGTGCCGTTGGACATGTTGGCAGGAATATTGTCTTTATTGCCTGTAGTGAGTGGGCTTGGTGGTGTGATTTGGGGCGTGTTGGGCGGTTGTTTGGCGGTGTTTCATGCGGTGTTGGATTTTGTGTTACAGTTTGATTTTTCCAAACAATTATTTGTTTATATCAGTCAAAGTCAGTTAATTTTATGCGTGTTATTGGCAGTGATTTTGGCAAGTCGTGGCATTTTGTCAAAAATTTTCATGTTGCCGATTTTTGCCATGATAGCATTGATTTTTATCACACAAAAACAAGACAATCTAAACAATCCAAAACTAATCGTGTTAAACAATGCTCAAATTAATATTCAGTTATTATTAATAAAAAATCAAAGTTGGCTGATATTATCCGACAACAAACGCATTTATCAAGATACCAATAAATCAAAAAATAACCAACAAAAACAACAAGATAATATTTTAACCACTAGTAATGACAATGAAAAAACCGAACGAGTGTTAAACAATGATATTTATCCGATTTTGGCAAAATATCATGTGAATACGCTCACAGGCGTGATTAGCCAAACGCCGACTGATAGTACCAATCAAATTGTGCAACATTTGGCAAGGCAAATGACGATTTCGCAGTATTATTTGGCAGGGTTTGACGCAATAAAACCATTAAAAAATGAGCAAAATCAAGCCTTTACATTTGACAATATCACGCCAAAATCATGCCGTGCCGAGCAAGTTATCGCTTCTGATGATGATTTTAGCTTGACTGCTTTGACAGGTTGGCAGTTAAATTTATCGGACAGTCAAATTAGCCAAAAAGAACGTCATGCCTTACAAACGTGTTTTTTACAAATCAATTCTCATGATAAAAACAAGCAAAATCAACAAGTTAGTATTATTGGTGCAGGGAGCGATAGTTTGCCCATGCAAATGTCAATGATGATGTATAGTAAGGCGTGCTTAACAGACAATGTTGATTTATTTATCAGTCCCTTTGCGTTACGTTTTGACAAAGATTGGCTGATATCGGCAAGTCCTAAGCAGTTGCACGTGGTGACAGGGCGTTTTGATAATCAAAAATTCAATGAAAACAATCAGTTTGATTTGTTGGCTTTAAAAGCGAAACCCAAAGTGTTGCAAAGTGATGATGTGGGCGTGGTGGAATATCAGTTAAATGTTAAGCCTTGATTTTTAAAAAAAATTTAAAAAATAGGGAAAAAAATTACAATCGCTAACAATCATTACACGTTACCAATTGTAATTTTTTGCCAAAAGCCTTATTATGGAGTTTTATTTTTTTATTTTAGGATAATCAAATGTCAGATAATTGGCCACCAGACCCTAACAAACCACAAAACCAACAAAATCAACAACCGATACACAATCCAATCCATCAACAAATCCCTAGCCAATATGCGGGCAAAGAATGGCAGTTGCTTGAAAAAACCTTGATGGCAAGTATCCAAGAACAACGCCGTGCCAGACGTTGGAGCGTGTTTTTTAAACTTTTGACTTTTGGTTATATTATCGTGGTGGGGTCTTTGATGGCTCGCAGTTGTCAGCAAACTGATGGCAATCCCAAAGCCTTGACAGCAAGCGTTACCGAACCACATTTGGCTGTGGTGGAGGTTAAAGGGGCGATTGCTTCTGGTAACGAAGCCAACAGCCGTGATATTAACAAAGCCTTAAAAGACGCTTTTGAAAATGACAGTGCCAAAGCGGTCGCTGTGCGGATTAATTCCCCTGGTGGCTCACCTGTGCAGTCTGATGAGATTTTTCAGACCATGCGTGAGCTTCGCAAAGAGCATACCGACAAAAAACTGTATGCGGTGATTGAAGATATCGGTGCGTCTGGGGCGTATTATATCGCTGTGGGAGCGGACGAGATTTGGGTCAATCCGTCAAGCCTTGTCGGTTCAATCGGTGTGATTATGCCAAGCTATAACATTAAAAAACTGATGGACAAAGCAGGCGTGACCGATGGCACAATGCACGCAGGCGAGTACAAAGATATTTTGAGCCTAACCCGTCCGATGACCGATTTTGAGCGTACCCATGTGCAAGGCGTGCTAGACAACACGCACAAGCATTTTATTGATGCGGTCAAACAAGGGCGTGGTAATCGCTTAAAAGACCCAGAAGCCAATCATCTATTTTCAGGGTTGTTTTGGAGTGGGGAACAGGCGATTGGACTGGGGCTAGCTGATAAAGCGGGTAGTTTAAGCAAACTAGAAAAAGAATTAAAACTGGACAAAGCTGTTTTGTATAACCAAAAAGACCCAATGCAACAGATTTTTGGGCGTTTTGCCACCCAAATCGGTCAAGGCATGGGCGAAAGTTTTGCCAATCAAATGGACTCAAAACTACAAAACGACAGCAAAGAACTCAAATAACTCAAGAAAACCCATGACAAATACGCAAAAATTGTACGGTTTAACAGGTACAGTCATTTTATCTTTGACTGTGCTTTTTGTGTTTTTATTTAGCCAAGTATTGAGCGTGTTGCTCTTTGCCCCATTTTTTTGCCAAATGGGGCAAATTTATCCCTTGATAATCAAATCCTGCAAGGCACACAAAATGGCACGATAATTAGTTTAACCGCTTTGGTTACGCTGTTGTGTGTGTGGCTGTGTATTTTTTTTACAATCAAATTTAAAAAGGGCAATGTTAAACAATTTTTGGCAATCAAAGGCTTTGGTTTTAAAGACTTTTTGGGTTTTGGCGTGGCGTTGGTTTTGTTAAACGTGGTTATCAATGGCATAACCGTTTGGCTGGATAGAGAACCCATGCTGTTTATGGACGAATTGGCGATAAGTGCCAACCCGTTATGGTTGCTTATCGTGGCGATTGTGGTGATTGTGCCGATTTATGAAGAATGGATATTTCGTGGCTTTATTTGGTCGGGTTTGGCAAGTTCAAAGATTGGCATTTGGGGGGCGAGTGTGATTACCAGTATCCTGTTTGGACTGGTGCATATGCAGTACGAAGCGGTGGAAATGGTAATGATTTTTGCGTTGGCGATGTTGTTTAGCTACGCTCGGATTCGCACGGGGTCGCTGTTGTTGCCGATAATGTTACATATGATGAACAATGGTTTGGCAATGGCACAATATTTAGGCGTTTAAGCGTAACACTTCTTCACCTGCATTTTTGATTTGCCCAATTGAAATAGACTTTTGTCCGCTTAAGGCTTGTCGCCATTTTCGGCTACCGTTTAGCCCTTGAAACAAGCCCAAATAGTGACGCATTAGCACGGTCAAAGGTCTTCCATGTTGCTCACAATTCGCCAAAAATTCTAATAATTGATAAAAAATATCGGCACGATTTGGTACTGTTTCGCCCCACAACGCCATACTTTTTGCCAAAATATACGGATTGTGATAGGCTTCACGCCCAATCATCACGCCATCCACATGATTTAAATGGGTTTTTATTTCATCAACTGTAGTAATGCCGCCATTAATTTCTACAAAAACATCAGGAAAATCTTGTTTTAAACGATACACATCATCATAACGCAGTGGCGGAATTTCTCGGTTTTGCTTTGGGCTTAAACCCTGTAACCACGCTATGCGAGCGTGAACGATGACATGACGGCAACCAGCATTAACAATCGCTTCAACAAAATCACGCATAAATTCGTAACTGTCAAAATTATCAATACCAATGCGGTGCTTGACGGTAACAGGAATGTTCACACTGTCTTGCATGGCTTTGACGCAGTCGGCAACAAGGTTTGGCTCTGCCATGAGACACGCACCGATTTTGTAATGTTGCACACGATCGGACGGACAGCCAACATTCAGATTAATCTCGTCATAGCCATAATCTTGCCCAAGTTTGGCACATTTTGCCAAGTCAGTCGGATTTGCACCGCCCAACTGCAATACAACTGGGTGTTCGTTGTCAAAAAAGCGTAAATGATGGTCGGTATCGCCTTGCAAAATTGCAGACGTGCTTATCATTTCGGTATAAAGATAGACGTGCGGATTAAATAGGCGAGCAAAAGTTAAGAACTCAGGCGTACTCCAATCTATCATCGGGGCAGTAGACAGGCGTTTTTGGTGCATATTGATGGTTGGCATAATTTTTGATTTTGGTATTGTCAAATGAAACAAAAAACCCTTGAAAAACAAGGGTTCAATAGATAAGCTAAAATTGTGCAAACTATAACAAAGTTAAACAAATAAAGTCAATGTTTTTGATACTAACCATTACAATTTATTAGATAGCACGCCATTGCGATTTTGGCAAATTAAAACATTGTCCATTGGCTAACATACGTTTAGCTTCTACGGTTTTGGTATATTTCCAATGCCAAGACTCTTCTGAAATCCCTGTCGCACGAGAATAAGTCGGTGTAAAGGTTTGCTCAAAGCCATAATTTTTTGCATTGTTGAGTAACCAACGATAGCCTGTGGTTTTGGCAAAATTGTGATTAATCGGCGTAAAATCAATCGCCAAACCTGTATGATGTTCCGAAAATCCGGGGGGTGATGACACATAATAAATTTTACTGATGGATTGTCCTGCTGATTTTTTACGTTGAACAATCCCACGCTGATAGTCAACTGAACGAAATGCCGAACCAATCGTCAAAGTAACGCCTTGACTGCGTGCATCAGCAATCATGCGTTTTAAGTCGCCTGCCGCCATTTGGTGGACTTTATAGCCGTTTACCGTTACCAAATCGCTACTGGACGCTTCTGGGAATTTAAAATGATAAAATCCTGCATTGCCCGCAACGCCGTAATATTCACATGTTGGTGTGCCATTCGCATTTGATTGATGATTGGTCGGTTGTGCTTGGGCTTGTCGCTCTTGAACAAGTGGTTTATTATTGCTACTTTTGATATCGTCTTTCATCGCAAAAGCGACAGGCAACAATACAATGCCACCAACAATCGCACCTACAGCCAATAACTGCTTATTGTTAAATGCCATAAAATACCCCTTAACCCAAAATTTCCGCCAATTCACCTTCAACCAAATGCGGACTAACCGCTCTGCTAACTTTAACCGTAACAAATTTACCAATCAAATCATCATCGCCTTTAAACATCACCGAGCGAGTGTTGTCCGCTATACCCAACAAATGTTCTGGGATACGGCTGGCGTGTTCTTCCACAAGCACACGCACGGTTTTGCCGACCATATCTTGGGTTTTTTGCCAAGTGGATTTGACAATCACGTCTTGAAATTCGGCTAGGCGGGCTTTTTTGGTTTCAAGACTGACATTGTCAGGTAGTTCTGACGCAGGTGTACCGGGGCGTTTTGAATAAATAAAACTGTAAGAATGGTCAAAATCCAAATCTTTGGCAAGCTGTAAGGTTTCGTTAAAATCTTCGTCCGTTTCATTCGGAAAACCGATGATAAAATCGCTAGATAACAAAATATCTGGGCGGATTTCACGCAATTTGCGGATTTGTTCAATATAAATATCTACCGTGTGATTGCGTTTCATCGCTTGCAAAATACGGTTTGAACCGCTTTGAATTGGCAAATGCAAATGCGAAACCAATTGAGGAATTTTGCCATAGGCTTCAATTACGTCATCAGTAAATTCAAGTGGGTGGCTTGTGGTGTAACGAATGCGGTCAATGCCGTCAATATGTGCAACATAGTACAAAAGTTCGCTAAAACGGCAAATCGTACCGTCATGTTTTTCGCCACGATAACCGTTTACATTTTGCCCCAATAGATTCACTTCACGCACGCCTTGCTGTGCCAATGCGTCAATCTCGGCAAGCACGTCATCAAGCGGACGAGAAATCTCTTCGCCACGGGTATAAGGCACAACGCAAAACGAGCAATATTTTGAACAGCCTTCCATGATAGACACGAACGCTTTAAAACCTTCTACTTTTGGCTCTGGCAAAAAGTCAAATTTTTCAATACTTGGAAAAGACACGTCCACCACACCAATGCGATTTTTTGGCGTGATGTTGCTTTGTTGCGTGGATTTATCATACAACTCTGGCAAACGGTGCAAGGTCTGCGGTCCAAACACCATATCCACATAAGGGGCACGTTTTTGGATATTGTCGCCTTCTTGACTGGCGACACAGCCACCGACACCGATAACCAGATTCGGGTTTTTTTCTTTTAATTTTCGCCAACGTCCAAGACCCGAAAACACTTTTTCTTGTGCTTTTTCACGGATTGAACAAGTGTTCATAATTAGCACGTCCGCTTCGTCAATATTATCGGTCAAAACCATGCCATGGGAGTCGCCTAGCACGCTTGCCATTTTTTCTGAATCGTAAACATTCATTTGACAGCCTTGTGTTTCTATGAACACTTTTTTGGCTTTTGGGTGGGTGCTTTCAACAAAATCTGGCGTGATTTGTTGTGTTGGTTTTGGGGCGGTTGCAGGATTAAAAACGCTAACGGTCATAAAATTTGCCTATTTATCATATTTTTTTATAACCGATTATTATAACAAATTTTGCAAATTTTTTGTGAAAAAAATTGATTAATTCGGTATTTTTATAGTTGATTTAAAATTAGAAATAGGAAAACCGTTCGACCCCTGAGCTTGTCG
>CAKMOY010000156.1 GCA_927911235.1 uncultured Moraxella sp. | reverse complement strand
AAACACAGGGCAAAACGCCGTCAAGAACGCCTTGAGAAAAAACCACTCAAAGCCCGGCCGAGCGACCAACCGTAACCCACGAAAATTTGACAAAATAAAATTTGATAAACCATTGTTTTAAAAATATTTTTTAAAATTTAGCAAACGGTGTAATCATTACGCCTTTGTTTTATAAAAAATGTTGTAAAAAGTTTTGAAAAGTTGTAAAAATAAAGGAAAAACTATGATTAGAGAATTACACATCACCGACTACATGCCAAACGCAAACGATACGATTTGGGACGTGCGAGATAATCAGTCATTTAACGATGGGCATATTGAGTTTGCCAAGAATCAGCCGTTAGACACGCTAAATGCGGATTTGTTAGACAGTACGGACGGCACGATTTATGTACTGTGTGGCGGTGGCACAAAGGCGGGCAAGGCGGTGGCGTTGCTTAACGAAATTGACCCAGAGCGTGATATTGTGCATTTAACAGGTGGCACTCGTGGGGCAAAATCGGCAGGTATGACAATTATTAGTGAAGAAAATTAACTTTTTTAAAATCAAATGTTTAGGGGCGTATTGCATACGCCTAATTTTAAAAAATATAAAAAAATGAAACCAACCACCCCAACCAACATCATTTTTACAGGCGTTGCAGGCACAGGCAAAACCTACCAACTGCAACAAATTGCCAAAGACTACACCGAATATTTGCCAACCGCAAGCCATGATGAAATTTTGCAAAAATTAGTTGAGCCATTAAGCTGGCGAGAAGTCATTTGTTTGGTTTTTTTGGATGAAATGCAAAAAGGTAGAAATTTGTTGAAAGTTTCAGAAATTTTGGCAAATCCATTTTTTATCACAAAAGCCAATGCCAACGAACGAGTGGATAATTTAAGTCAAACCGCTTGGAGTACGTTGCAACAATTTAGCAATCCCAATTCGCAAACGATTAATTACAAAAACCGTTCAAGCCAAGCCTTTTTTGATAAAGACGACAGTAGCAATTGGTTTTTATTAGATGAAAGTTTACCAATTTTGACTGATTTACAAACGCAATTGAAAGATTATCAAACCGCTATCAATAATCAATTTCAACCAAAAACCGAACGATTTAGTTTTGTTAGCTTTCATCAAGCCTACGGTTACGAAGAATTTGTTGAAGGCATTCGCCCAAAAATTGCCGATAACGGACAAATGACGTATAGCGTTGAACAAGGGGCGTTTTTTAAAACTGTGCGAACGAGCCAAAGACGACCCAAACCACCGCTACGCCATGCTAATTGACGAAATCAACCGAGCCAATGTCGCTAGAGTGTTTGGCGAGTTGATGAGTTTGATTGAACCAAGCAAGCGAGTAGGGCAAGCCAACGCCTTAAGCGTGAATTTGGCGTATTCGCACAAGCCATTTAGCGTGCCGAGTAATGTGGATATTTACGCCACCATGAACACACAAGACCATTCGCTAACACCGCTAGATATGGCATTTCGCAGACGGTTTAACTTTGTGGAATGTGAACCAAAACCTGAGCTTTTAGGCAAAATTTTGGCGAATAATATTGAGATTAATTTATTAGATATTTTAATTAATTTAAATAATAAAATTACGCAAATGTTAAGCAAAGACAGCCGATTGGGGCATAGTTTTTTATGGGATATTTATTCGCTTGATGAATTGGCAACCGCATTTGAACAAATGATATTGCCCCAAGTCTCTCAATCTTGCCAAAATAATGGGCAAATTTTACAAAATATTTTTGGTAAAGATTTGATTGTGTTCAATGATAATCAAAATATGTCGGTAAATTTTGGCATAAATTCACAATTGCAAAATTTTGTTGTGAATACAGATGTGTTATATCAGGTTGATTTTTATCAAAATTTATAAAATAACATTGAAAAATCCGTAAAAAACTTGTGATATGCTATTTTTTGGCTTAGAATCATAAAAAATATGTGCAATGTAGGTGCAAATTATGACAACATCAACTTTTAACATTCGCCTTGATGATGAATTACGCAGTCAAGCTACTCAAGTTTTATCGGCTTATGGCTTGACCCCAACCCAAGCGATTAAACTTTTTTTTAACCAAATTGTAAGCACCAAAGCCGTGCCGTTGTCGTTTAATTATATGAATGATGACAGCGATATTATCGCAATCGCCAAAGAACGATTAGCCGACCCACGCCCAATCAAGGTGAATATTGATGAACTATAGTTTGGAATTTGACGAAAGGGCGTTAAAAGAATGGAAAAAATTGGGTGTAACTATTCAAACTCAATTCAAGAAAAAACTCAGCAAAATTTTGGAAAATCCCAAAATTGAAGCGAATAAACTCCATTCAATGCCCGATTGTTACAAAATCAAACTGCGAGCGTCTGGCTATAGGCTGATTTATCAAGTGATTGATGATAGGGTTGTGGTGTTTGTTTTGGCGATTGGTAAACGTGAACGATTGCAAGCCTACGACACTGCAAGCCAGCGTTTATCAGAAAATAATGATTTGCAAAATCAAAATGATGAATAATCATGTCAATCATCACCACATTTGAACACCAAAATTTAACCAAACAAAATTTTATCAATCAACAAGATTTTGATTGCTGATTGAACAAAATTTTGACGGTTTTCACATTGAACGTAAACATAAAGAATGGCAGATAAAAATCAGCCATTATATCGGTGTGATTGGCTTGCCAAGCGGTTGTCAATTAGAAATTTTGCCAAAAATTAGCCAAGCCGATAACAGCAAAATTAGCGAAACACGCCAATGGTTGCAACAAATGTTAAAAGATATTTGGCAAACACTTACGCCAAAAATATTGCCAAATTTATCCAATCAACAAATTTTGATGATTGATAAAAATTTACCGTTAAATCAATGGTTAATTCATCAATTTTGGCAACTGTTTCAAACGTATCAACCCAACCAAAATTATCAAACCCACGAACAAAACCAACCGTTTTTGCAAGGCAAATTGTTAATCAAACAACAGTTGCAATACAACGCCTATCAACCGCACAAATTTTTTCACCAAACCGAACAATTTATCCATGATACCGCTTGCAATCGCTTGGTAAAAACCACGCTACAAACCGTTATTGTAAAATTTAACGTAATCGCTTTACCAGCAATTTGGCAAAACATTCCAATGCTATTACCAAGTCAATGCCAAACTTTTTTTCACCAAGCTAATCAAGAATTACAGGCGTTACCGCAAATTATTGGACAACAAAATAGCCGATTGATTGAATTTTGTTACACCATTTTAACCTTGCAGCAGGCGACAGGGCAGGGGCAAACGCATTCGCCAACCTTGTTGATAAATATGCAGTTTGCCTTTGAAAAATGGATTGGTTTTAAAATTCGTCAAATGTTTGACAATGCAGAAATTGTTGAGCAAAAAAGCCAACATTTGACAATAGATGGACGTTTAGCCATTAAACCTGATATTTGGTTAAAAGATAAAAACAGTGTAAAAGTAATTGATATTAAATGGAAAAATATTAAAAGCGTAAATGATATTAGCCTTGCGGATATGTATCAGTTAATGACGTATGCCAATGAGTTTGGGGCTGATGAAGCGTGGCTTATTGTGCCAACCATGGATAAAAATTTGGAAAAACAGCCGATTGTTTTGGCAAATGAAAAACCGACAAAATTTTGGTTGGTGGCGTTTGATGTGATTATTGGTAAATTTATTTAATGATTATTTTATTAATATTTAATAAATTATCCACCTGCCACGCCATCATATCATTCACACCCTTAATCTCTAAAGCCGTCAAACATTGACCGCCATAGGCATAAGTATCAATACAAATCAGCCCATCACGCTTTAGCACCTTACCATTCATCTGCGAGCTATGCTCACAAATCACAATTTTGTTGGAGCAATGCCAATTATCACTCTTTTCCAAAAACCGCCATCTTAACCCATTTTCGGTTTGTTTTGCCATCTCAAGGTGGGCAACAGGCGTGGCATGGGTAAAAATAAAATCGTCCGTTTCATGATAGGGTTTGAGATTTTTTAGCCATGTCCAATAGTCGTATGGCACGTTTAAAATGCCATGAAAATCTGGCGTTAAACCAAACGATTGTAAGGCTTTATCACCGCCATATTTAAGCCAAAATTTTAATGCGTCCCTACTTTTTAAAACTTTCAATCATCATCTGTTCATGATTGCCCATGATGGCGATGACGTGGCAGACTTTTTCAAGTTCACGAATGGTATCAAGCACGCCTTTGCTGTCCGCCCCACGGTCTATTATGTCGCCCAAAAAAATCAGCGTGTCGCTAGGCGTAGGAGTAATGGCGTTAAGCAAGGTTTTTAGTTGGTCGTGGCAACCGTGAATGTCGCCAAAGGCAAAGGTTCTCATGGTTCTTAAAAAAATATTAAGTGGTTGGCTTATTTTAACATAAGTCTTGCAAATAATTTGTAAGAAATCGCAAGGTTTATCGTCAAAAATGGTAATGAATTTTCAAAAAGTTCATATTTAATTTTTCAATCGTGATAATTAACAAATAACGCCCCTTTGTTGTGTAAAATTTGTTAAAATAACCCATCATTTTTATTTTAACAGGAAAATCCCATGACCAAACATTATGACTACATCGCCATCGGTGGCGGTTCTGGCGGTATCGCATCAATCAACCGAGCCAGCCAATACGGCAAAAAATGTGCCATCATTGAAGCCAAACACGTTGGCGGAACGTGCGTAAACGTGGGCTGCGTCCCCAAAAAAATCATGTGGTATGGGGCTCAAGTTGCCGAAGCCTTGCACAAATACGCCCCTGATTATGGCTTTGATGTTGATGTCAAAAATTTTGATTATAAACAACTCATTAAAGTGCGTGAGGCCTACATTGAACGCACGCACGGCTCATATAAACGTGGTTTTGACAAAAATGGCGTGGAGCTGATTCACGGTTTTGCCAAATTTATTGACCAAAACAGCGTAGAAGTTACCCATGCAGACGGCACAAGCGAAACCATCACCGCCGACCATATTTTGATTGCCACAGGCGGTCGCCCAAGCCGTCCAAACATTGAAGGGGCGGAGCATGGCATTGATTCTGATGGATTTTTTGCCTTGACCGATTTGCCAAAAAGCGTGGCGGTCGTGGGGGCAGGGTATATTGCGGTGGAGATTGCAGGGGTGTTTGCGTCTTTGGGGTCGGACACGCATTTGATTGTGCGTAAAGATAAGCTACTTCGCACCTTTGACGGCTATATCGTGGATACGCTTTTGGAAGTGATGACAGCAGACGGCATTACTTTGCATACGCACGCTGTACCAAAAAAAGTCAATAAAAACAATGATAACAGCGTAACCATCACTTGTGAAGACGGACGGACACTGACGGTGGATTGCTTGATTTGGGCGATTGGACGTGAACCTGCCACCGATAATATTAACCTTGACAAGGCGGGCGTTGCCGTTAATGACAAGGGTTATATCAAGGTGGATAAATTCCAAAATACCAACGTGCCAAACATCTATGCGGTGGGCGATATTATTGAAAATGGCGTGCAACTGACCCCTGTGGCGGTGGCGAGCGGTCGCAGATTGTCCGAGCGATTGTTTAATAATAAGCCAAACGAGCATTTGGATTATAACCTTATTCCTACTGTGGTATTTAGCCACCCACCGATAGGCACAATCGGCTTGACCGAAGAGCAGGCAAGGGCAGAGTTTGGCGAGAATGTCAAAATTTATCAATCGTCATTTACGCCCATGTACAGTGCGGTAACACAGCACCGTCAGCCGTGCCGTATGAAACTCGTTTGTGCAGGCGATGATGAAAAAGTGGTCGGCTTGCACGGCATTGGCTTTGGTGTAGACGAGATGATTCAAGGCTTTGGTGTGGCGATTAAGATGGGGGCGACTAAGGCAGATTTTGATAATGTCGTTGCCATTCACCCAACAGGGTCGGAAGAGTTTGTAACGATGAGATAACCCATTGTTATGGCAATAAAAATCCGTCAGTATTGGCGGATTTTTTTGTTAAAAAAAGTGTAAACTTTGATAGATTTATAAAAAAATTAACAATCATAAGGTTTAAAAGGAAAGCAATAATTCTTCATTAATAAAGTTTTATTTTGCTGGTTCTAATTTTTGATAATCTTCTTGTTTATGTTTAATCTTATCAAGGTTGGATTTTGCCTTGTTTGGGTCGTAACAAAAGCCTATCATATTGATATTGTACATATAACATAAATATAATTCAAATTGTTTTATCATTGAAGAAAAATTTTCGCATAAAAAATATGTTACAATTAGCCAAAATTGAATTTGTAAAAAAACAAAACTTTGCCAAAAAATCAAAAAGGACGTAACATGAAACATAACCCCCAAACTGCCGAACAAGCCCTACAAATGCTAAAAGATGGCAATGCCCGTTTTGTAGAAAGCCTAAAAAACCCCAACGCCACACTACTAGCTACCAACGCACTCACCCAAATTCACGAACCCTACGCCATCATCTTAGGCTGTTCGGACGCACGAGTCCCAGCCGAAATCATCTTTGACCAAGGCTTAGGCGACCTATTTGTCATTCGTGTCGCAGGCAATGTGGTCGCCCCATCACAAATCGGCTCGGTAGAGTTCGCCACCGAAAAATTCGGCACAAAACTCGTGGTCGTGCTAGGACATTCGCATTGCGGAGCGGTAACGGCTTGTGTAGAAACACTAATCAATCCAGAGCAATATTTCTCCCCAAATTTACAATCCATCGTGGATAGAATCCGTCCAAGTGTTTATAATTTACACGAAATCTATACTGCCAACGGTCAAGCCATTGACGCAGATGAGCTAGTGGAACGTGGCATTAAAGCCAACGTACGTATGTCGGTCAGCCAACTCAAACACGGCTCACGCTCGCTAGAAGACCTGGTAAATGCAGGGCATTTGATGATAGTCGGTGCGGTCTATAATATTGAAACAGGGAAAGTGGAATTTATTAGCTAAATTAAATTTTTATTTAAATATTACCTGATAAAAATTGCAAAATAGGGTCAATACCCGTTTTTGGCGTGGGTTTTTTGGTCTGTTTGTTGGGCGTGGTAGGTTTTTTGGAACGGTAGAGTGGTTGCTTGAGTTCGGGTAAATTTTGTAAACGATGACTATCAACGCTTAATGCTTTCACGTTTGGTTGGTATTGCAAAATTTTTAAAATCACCAAACGAGTGGCATTTATATTATAGAACATTTGTTCATATTCAGCAATCATATGCCATAATTGGTTGTCATTTTCACGGTGATGATAAGCATACACCAACTGCAAAAATGCGACTTCTTGTTCGTCAAGTTGATAATTGTCAATCATATCAAGTGTGATTGCTTGTGTGCAATGAAACTGTGAAATCGTACATAAAATCATCAAAATTCACCATAGTAACCAATAAAAATTCATTTATTTAAATACTCTCAATGCTTTGTTTAAAGCTACTTAAAATCGGCTCAAGCAAGTCAAATTTACGTTTAAAACTCACTTGATTGACAATCAAACGTGATGACACTTGGCAAATCTCGTCCAACGGCTCAAGTCCATTGGCTCGCAAGGTGTTGCCTGTATCGACCACGTCCACGATTAAATCGCCCAAGCCCACAAGTGGAGCAAGCTCCATTGAGCCGTACAGTTTGATAACATCCACCTGTTCGCCACAACTGGCAAAATAACTGCGTGCGATATTGACGTATTTGGTGGCAATTCGCAAACGGCGATTTGGCAAGGCTTGCCCTTTCACACCTGCGGTCATCACTCGGCATTTGGCGATTTTTAGGTCTAATAGTTCGTATAGGCTTGATGAGTTGTGTTCAAGCAATACGTCCTTGCCCGCCACGCCAAAGTCCGCCGCACCATGCTCAACATAAGTTGGCACGTCAGATGCTCGTAGGATTAATACTCGCACGTTTGGGTTGGTGGTTTCAAAGATGAGTTTGCGGGATTTTTCTGGGTCTTCTAAAAGTTCTACCCCTGCGTTGGTAAGCAGTGGTAAGGTTTCTTTTAAAATCCGCCCTTTTGATAAGGCTAGGGTCAAGCCGTTGTAAGTATCTGTCATAATTTTGATTTTGGTCTAATTTACGATATATAAGTCTTATTTTAAAAGTTCAAAAAATGGCGATTTTGACGCTTTTTTATCAAAAGTTAAAGTTATTTCACAAAATAACGCAATACAATGTTGGTATCAATGGCTTTCATTGGCTACCCATTTTTCGGCAAATTTTTGGCGTACTAACAGATTAGTCTGTTCATCTGTTAAGATGGGTTTACTTTTTGCATATTTTGCCAGGCTACCACCTAATGATTTGATTTCATTATCAACTTTCAAATCGCCTATTTCTTTAATCATCTTTTTTGACTGAATAAGCTGAATAATAAAATCTTTTAATTTGATATTATTTTGCTGTTCGTACTCGGCAACATCTTGGGCGTTAATATTTTCAAGTTGTAAAATATACATTTTTATAAATGGGACAAGTTTGGATTTACCACCTGCCCATTTTAAAAAAGGTTTGCTCATTAGCCTTTCACACGCTCAATTTTTACACCTAAACCACGCAGTTTTTCTTCTACATTTTCATAGCCACGGTCAATGTGGTAAATACGCTCAATCGTGGTTTCGCCATCGGCTGCCACCGCCGCCATCACAAGTGACATAGACGCACGCAAATCGGTTGCCATCACAGGGGCAGATTTGAGTTTTTCCACACCTTTGACCACAGCAGTATGACCGTCCACGCTGATATTCGCCCCAAGTCGGTTTAATTCGGGAACGTGCATATAGCGATTTTCAAAAATATTTTCAATAATCGTACTCGTACCGTCCGCAATCGCACAGACCGTCATCAGTTGAGCCTGCATATCCGTTGGAAATGCTGGGTGTGGCAAGGTGCGAATATCCACCGCCGTTGGGCGTTTGTCCATTTTTACACGAATCCAATCATCACCTGTGGTAATGTCCGCACCCATTTCCGTCATTTTTGACAACACAGATTGCATAATGTGAGCATTGGTATTGCGAGCGGTTACATCACCGCCTGTCATCATGGCTAACGCAAGGTATGAGCCTGTTTCAATGCGGTCTGGCACGACCGAATATTCACAGCCGTTTAATTTTTCCACACCTTCAATCGTCATATAAGCCGTGCCGATACCGTCAATTTTTGCCCCCATTTTGACAAGCATATTTGCCAAATCTACCACTTCTGGCTCTCTAGCACAGTTTTCTAGGCGAGTTGTACCTTGTGCCAAAACCGCCGCCATAATGGTGTTTTCCGTACCGCCCACTGTTACCATATCAAAGGTAAAATTACAGCCTTTTAAGCGACCACCTTCAGGCGTTTTTGCTTTAACATAGCCGTTTTCTACGCTGATAATCGCCCCCATCGCTTCCAACGCTTTTAAATGCTGGTCAACAGGACGAGAGCCAATCGCACAACCGCCCGGCAATGACACTTCCGCTTGTCCAAAACGTGCCAACAATGGGGCTAATACTAAAATAGACGCACGCATGGTTTTGACAAGCTCGTACGGTGCATAATAGTTGTTAATTGTGCTAGTATCGCAAGTTACGGTATCGCCTTTTTTGTCAATGGTAATGCCCATACCTTTGATTAAATCAATCAAGGTTTTTACATCTTTTAGGGTTGGTACGTTGGTGAGTGTAATTGGCGTTTCTGCTAAAATCATACCTGCTAACAACGGTAAAGCAGCGTTTTTCGCCCCAGAAATGACGACTTCGCCATTGACTCTTGTGCCACCTGTAATGACAAATTTATCCATCTTGTTATCCTTATTTTTATTGTTAAAATTGATGTTAATTCAATTAGTTATCATATATTATCATGGGCGTATTCAATACACCCCTGCTAACTTCATTAACTTTTTAATGATTACGCTTGCATAGCTTGCCATTGAGCGTGGGTCAAGGCTTGGATATTTAACGCATGAATTTCGCCACTGGCAAATTTGTCGTTTACCAATGCCAAAACCGCTTGTTGGCGAGCGACAGGACGTTTGCCGTCAAAACTATCGTCCACGACACGCACGTCAAATTTGTTGCCTTGATTGGCAGCTTGGATAATGCCATTTGGAAAATGTGGTTGTAATAAATCAATTAAATCTTGGGCGTTCATAGAATACTACCTGAAAATTAAGGGTTTAATTGCCTATCATAACATATTTTTATGGATAAATCATGGCAAAAATATAGGTCATTAAATCAACATTTTATCGGTAAAAAAATTGTAAATTATTTAAAAATAGTCTATAGTTATCACATAGCGATTTATTTTTTATCCATTTTTTTATCAAATGTTTTTACAACTAGGAGCATTTTATGGCAAGCCCAAAAAAGACAGTAACACGTAAACCGACAACACGTAAACCGACCACTCGTAAAAGCCCAGTCAAAGAGCCTGTGATTCCCGTTAATCAAGCATTAGAAACCGACCCAGAAAAACTAAAAGCCAACAAAGAATCTGCTCGTTTTTTACGTAAAGCGACCAAAACCAAAAGTGCCATTGATGAAACGGTGTTAGAAGATTTAAAACAAGGCGATTTGAAAAAAACCACCGAAGATTTACAAGCCTTAATCCATGACGCATCAGCGGACGAATTAAAAGTGTTAAAAGATTTGTTTGCCGAAAAATTGATTAGTGAAAGTATCAAGTCAGGCGTGAAAAAAGATGACGAGCTTGCCGAAGATTGGCGTGATGGCGGTTATCCTTACAAAAATCGCATGAGCCGAAAAAATTACGAAGCCCAAAAATACGAATTACAAGTTGAACTGTTAAAACTCCAAAAATGGGTGAAAGAAACAGGTCAAAAAGTGGTTATCATTTTTGAAGGGCGTGATGCCGCTGGTAAAGGCGGTACGATTAAACGCTTTATGGAACATCTAAATCCACGTGGGGCAACCGTTGTCGCCCTTGAAAAACCGACCGAACAAGAGCAAGGGCAGTGGTATTTTCAGCGTTATATTAAACATCTGCCGACTTCTGGTGAAATTGTGCTGTTTGACCGTTCGTGGTACAACCGTGCAGGCGTTGAGCGTGTGATGGGCTTTTGTACTGATGAACAATATGCCGATTTTATGCGTCAAACGCCTGAATTTGAAAGACATTTAATCAGCTCAGGCATCCATTTAATCAAGTTTTGGTTCTCGGTCAGCCGTGAAGAGCAACGTCGCCGTTTTGCCCAACGTGAAGCCCACCCATTAAAACAATGGAAATTATCACCCATTGACAAAGCGTCATTGAACAAATGGGACGATTATACGTTGGCAAAAGAAGCCATGTTCTACAACACCGACACCGCCGAAAGTCCTTGGATTGTCATCAAATCGGACGACAAAAAACGTGCTAGACTTGGGGCAATGCGTTATGTGTTAAACAAACTGCCATACACCCAAAAAGAAAACAAAAATGTGCGTGCGGTAGACCCGTTGATTGTCGGTCGTGCAGGGGCGTTGTATGAAAAAGGCGAAAAAAGAAGACCTTGCAGTCAGTGATGAAAGTGTCATCATGTTGGCAGAAACCAGCGAAAGCAAAAAAATAAAAAAGGCAAAAATAAATTCATAAGTTATTTAGCCAAAAAACCAATTTATCCCATGGGGTAAATTGGTTTTTTTACGTCAATTTTGCCAAAAACCACCAAAATCGTTATAATAGCATTATCTTTTTTTAGAACCTGCATTTACAACGTTTTTGCAATGAAAAATGAGATAAATTGCCAGCTTTGTTTTTTATAAACAGCAAGGAAAAAACGTAGACTGATAGTCATTCTATCAGGCAAGTTTTTTGACATCGAGCCGCAAGATTTGGCCATTTTTCATGCAAAAGCAAATCAATATTGGTCAAAAAAACCGTAAAACTTTACTGCGTAATGTTGTGAATACAGGTTCTTATACACATCATGGAAAAAATTATGTCAAACCAAACCAACCAACTACTTTTTAAACAAGCCAAAGCCCATATCCCTGGGGGCGTAAATTCACCTGTACGAGCTTTTGCAGGCGTGGGCGGAACACCAGTCTTTATCAGCCGTGCAAAAGGTAGCAAAATTTATGATACCGAAGACAACGCATATATTGATTATGTCGGTTCTTGGGGTCCGATGATTTTGGGTCATGCCCACCCACATATCATTGAAGCGGTGAAAAAGCTGCCGATGATGGCTTGAGCTTTGGGGCACCGACACCATTTGAAACCACCATTGCCGACAAAATTTGTGAATTAATCCCAAGTGTGGAAATGATTCGCATGACAAGCTCTGGGACTGAGGCGACCATGTCTGCCATTCGTCTGGCTCGTGGCTATACAGGACGTGATAAAATCGTCAAATTTGAAGGCTGTTATCATGGGCATAGCGATAGTTTGCTTGTCAAAGCGGGTTCAGGAATGCTTGATATTGGCGAACCGACATCAAAAGGCGTACCTGCTGACTTTGCCAAACATACCATACTTTACGCTACAACGACCCACAGGCTATCAAAGACTGTTTTGCCAAGTTTGGCGATGAGATTGCGTGCGTGATTGTTGAGCCTGTCGCTGGCAACATGAATATGGTTGTGCCGACCCAAGCATTTCATGATACGCTTCGTGATGAATGTACCAAACATGGTGCGGTGCTGATTTTTGATGAAGTGATGACAGGCTTTCGTGTTGGCTTAAAATCGGCTCAAGCCCATTTTGGCATTACCCCAGATTTGACGACTTTTGGTAAAATAATCGGTGCAGGTCTACCAGTGGGTGCATTTGGCGGTAAACGTGAAATAATGGAACATATCGCCCCACTAGGTGGTGTCTATCAAGCAGGAACGTTGTCAGGTAATCCGCTTGCCATGCGTGCAGGGATTGCCATGTTTGATTTATTAACAAAAGATGGGTTTTATGATGATATCGCTAAAAAAGTGGTGTATTTAACCGATAATTTAGAAAAATTGGCAAAAGATGCTGGCATTGGCTTTAAAATCACACGTTTGGGCGGTATGTTCGGTATGTATTTTACTGAGAATGATTTGCCAAAAAACTTTGATGATGTAACCCAGTGTGATGATAAAAAATTTGCCACGTTTTTCATGGTATGCTTGAGCGTGGTGTGTACCTTGCACCGTCTGCGTTTTGAAGTGGGTTTTATGAGTAGTGAACATTCGCAGGAAGATTTGGATTTTACCTTAAAAATGGCAAAAGAAGTATTTGAGCAAATGGCGAAGAATTAAAGGAATTTCTGATGTTATCAGTGAATTTGTTGCCAAGCGTTGAAAATCGGTTGTTTGCGGTTTCGCAAGCAATCGGTGTTAGTCAAGATGTGTTGGCACAAAATGCGATTAATCAATATTTGGAAAATAAGGAACAGTAATTTTTATGGCAGATGATTTTAACGAGCTAATAGAAGATTTTGAAAACCATATGTTTTAGTAAATTTTAGGAAAAACATTATTCAATGCGTGAACTTCCCCAAGCCTTAACCTCCGAATCCATCGCCCAACGCAATCATGAAGAAAGCCAACAACCCCAAGCTTTTTTGACGATTTCGCCAAATCCGTTACTTTATATCGTGATGACGACATTTGGGTCATTGACAAACCGCATGGACTTTTATCCGTTGATGGCAAAGAATTAAAGGTCAGCTTACAATCTCGTTTGCTCAAAGCCGACCCAAACGTCAAACTCATTCATCGCCTAGACATGGACACTTCAGGCATTATCATCTTTGCTAGAAATAGCGAATCACAAAGCCATATCAGCAAGCAATTTATCGACCGCATTCCATCAAAAGAATATCAAGCCGTTGTATGGGGAACGACCCCACAACAAGGCGAAGTCGATGTGCCTGTGCGTTACGACCCACCACAAAAACCCAAACATATCGTGGATATGGACTGGAATAAACGAGCCTACACCAAGTATGAAACCTTGCACCATGAACTACGCCAAGGCAACCCTGTCAGCCGTGTGGCGTTATACCCTATAACAGGGCGTAGCCATCAGCTGAGAGTGCATATGCTTCATATCGGTCATGTCATGTTAGGCGACCCCATCTATGCCCAAGATGTGCTTGATGGCAAGCCGTATCAACTTTCGCCACGTCTATGCCTGCACGCTCGTAAACTTCGGCTAAAGCACCCAAACAACGGCGCGTGGCTAGAGTGGGAAAGTGATGTGCCGTTTTAACAGATGTGGCTTTTTAAACTTGTAAAATTAAACAATATCACGATTTGCTAAACTTTTTCACAAAACCAAACGTCATGTTTTTGGCATCATCAAGATAGGTATAAATTACAGGCACAACAATCAAAGTCAAAAGGGTAGAAGTAATCACACCGCCAATAATCGCATGAGCCATCGGAGCTTGTTGTTCTGCACCTTCGCCAATACCGATGGCAAGCGGTATCATACCCATCACCATCGCCATCGTCGTCATCAAGATAGGACGTAGCCGTGTTTGTCCTGCTTGCATGATGGCTTGGTGTCGGCTTTGTCCGTTGGCAATCGCTTCTTTGATAAAGTCAATCAGCAAAATCGCATTTTTACACACCAATCCCATCAGCATAATAATACCAATGATTGAAAAAATGTTGAGTGTTGAGCCAAAGATAAATAACGCAAAAAACACCCCAATCAGCGACAACGGTAAGGATGCCATAATCGCAATCGGATATAAAAAGCTGTTAAACTGCGAGCCTAGCAACATATAAATAAACACCACCGCAAGCACCAAAGCCGTTACTGCATAGCCGATAGATTCTGCCATGTCTTTGTTTGAGCCTTGCACCGCAAAGCTGTAGCCTTGTGGCAGTTTCATGTCGGCTTGGATTTTGGCAATGTCATCACCAATGTCGCCAGCAGGTCTGCCGTCTGTATTGGCTTGCACCACCACTTCTCGGAACAAACCTCGGCGGTTAATCTGCGGTACGCCCAATGCTTCGCTAAAACTTGCCACTTGCGATAGCGGAATTAACAAGGGCTGTCCATTTTGGTCGGTTTTGTTGGACGTTAAATACAGTGATTGTAGTTGGGATATGGTTCTGTGGTCTTGGTCGGATAGTCGCACATTTACGTCAAGATTGTTGCCGTTTTCGTCTTTAAAAGTGGTAACATCATCGCCTGCCAGTAGTGGGCGTAACGCTTGTCCAATTTGTCCAATAGACAAGCCTGCGTCATTGGTGGCGATACGGTCAATTTTGACGGATACCATCGATTTTGGCTGTTTTAGTGTGCTTTCTATGTCTACCAAGCCGTCCACCTTGTCAAGTCGTTGCATAAATTCGTTGGACAGGCGTTGCAATTCGTCCAAATCATCGCCTTTGATAGAAATCATAATTGGCTTTAATCCGCCCGATACCGCCATATCTGACCCTGCGACAGACGTGACTTCTATACCACCGATGCGTTGTAATTGTTCTCGGATTTCTCGGCTAAGTTCGGGTAATTTTTTGCTTCTCTCGTCTTTTGGCGTGAGTGAAACCTTTATTTGTACCCGATTTTTGCCACTATAAGCCAGCGAATTGATGGTGGCGTAAGTGTCGGTAACTTCTGGAAAACTGTTGAGTACCGCATTGACTTGGACGGTTTTTTGTTGGGTATAGTCCAAATTGGCATTGACAGGCGTTTCAAATTTGACTTTAATTTCACCCAAATCAGGTTGGGGAACAAATTCTTTCCCGACAAGACTGACCGCAAAAAATGCCCCCACCAACGAGCCAACCGCAACTAATAGCGTTAAAAAACGTTGGCGTAAACTCCAAGCCAAAATTTTGCCATAAGCGTTGGTGATTTTATCCAATAAACGTTGAAAATTATCTAAAATCCACGCAATCGGACGTTTGGAAAATTTGACCTGTTCTTTTAAACGTTCGTGTTGGTGTTCGGCTTCTGGGTCGTGCCAAATACTTGATAACATAGGGTCTAGGGTAAAACTAACAAACATAGAAATCAGCACCGCAATCGAAACCGTTACCCCAAATTGATAAAAAAACCGACCGATAATCCCACCCATAAACGCCACAGGTAAAAACACCGCCACAATCACAAGGCTGGTGGCAAGGACGGCAAGCCCAATTTCCTGCGTACCGTCCAAAGCTGCTTTGCGATGATGTTTGCCCATCGCCACATGACGCACAATATTCTCACGCACCACAATCGCATCATCAATCAACAGACCAATACACAACGCCAATGCCAATAAGGTCATCATATTAATAGAAAAACCAAACGTCCAAATCATCGCAAGCGTCCCCAAAAGCGAAATCGGCAAGGTCAGCCCTGTGATAATGGTAGAACGCCACGACCCCAAAAACAACCACACAATAAACACCGCCAAAATCGCCCCTTCAATCAGCGTTCGCACCACGTTGTTCAGCGAGCCACGAATGCTTTTGGAGCTGTCCGCCACCACCGTCATGGTTACGCCATTGGGTAGGGTTTGTCGGATTTCTTCAAGGCGTTTTTGGGTATTGTCCACCACATCAATGATATTGGCATCAGACGTTTTGATAATGTCCATGGCAACGGCGGTTTGACCGTTTTGTAGCGAGGCGGATTCGGCTTCAGCTTGCCCATCAACCACTTGGGCGACTTGCGACAGATACACAGGCGTTGATAGACCATTTGCCCCACGGTTTTGGGCGACAATCAACTGGTTAAATTCGGACGGTGTTTTTACCAAGCCATTAATCTGCACCACCATTTCATCATTGCGATTTTTAATTGTGCCGACTGGCAATTCTACATTTTCCGAGCGTAACGCATTGACAATTTGATTGACAGATACCCGATGAGCGTTCATTTGTTCAGGCTTGATGACAATGCGGATTTGGCGTTGTCTATCGCCCAACATATCCACACGCCCAACGCCTGTAACGGTTTGCAATTGTTTGCTAACGGTATTTTCCAAATAAGTGGACAAATCTTTAATCGGCATACTGTCCGAGCGAAACGTTACCGACACCACAGGGGCATCGGCAGGGTTGTACTGGGCGACAATCGGGTCTTGCACTTCATCACGAAAGATCGGCGTAACCAAAGCCAATTTATCCCGCACATTTTGGGCGGCAACATCGGACGGCACGTTTAAATCAAACTGCACAATCACCTGCGACAAGCCTTGTTGCGAAATGGATGTAACTTCTTTTACCCCTGAGATGGTATTAACTTGGTCTTCAATTTTTTTGCTAATATCGCTCTCCACCACTTCAGGCGAAGCCCCAGTATAAACGGTATTAACAACCACAAACGGAAAATCAATATCAGGAAATTCTTCCACCTGCATACGCTGAGTGGCAAGCAAGCCCACCACCATAAACGCAAGCATAATCATGGTTGCAAAAACAGGATTATTGATACTGACACGGGTTAGCCACATCTAAATATTACCTTTTTAATGATAAAGTGAATTGCAATGATTATTTTAAAATCGCTTTTTTGCCAATATCTTGACGGCTTAAAGCGGTAGTAATTACCAGTGTACCTTGCTCAATGCCTGTTATCAAATATTGCCCTGTATCATCTTGACTGCGGATAATCTCAATCGGCTGACTGCGAATCACATGGTCTTGCCCAATCACCATTACCATACCAGATTGTAATTGGCTTTCGTTCGTTGTTTTAACACTGATTGCGGTAACGCTACTCGCCTTGTCAATTTGTTTATCAAAGCTAACCGCCGTCATCGGAATTAACACGCCGACTTGAATTTGTCCGTATTCTAACTGACCTGTGGCAAACATACCTGCTTTTAAAGTTTGTCCATTTTGTTCAGGTTTTACTGCAATAAAAATCGGCAATTGACGGGTCAAGGGGTCGATTTCTGGGGCAATTCGGCTCACCTGACCGACAAACTGATGGGTGCTATTGGCAATGGTAAACGGCACGCTTTGACCGACTGTAATCGCTTGCGTTTCGCTTGGCACATTGGCACTAAATTCAAGTTTATTGGGATTGACAATCGTCATCAAGGCTTGATTGGGCGAAATCACCTGTCCATTTTCCACTTGACGGCTAGCAATCACACCATCGGCAGTCGCTACAATCAGCGTATCATTGCTTTGTTTTTGTACAATGCTTAGCTGGGCTTTTTTGGCTTTGACAGCGGCTTGCCCTGCTTTTGCTTCAGCAAGGCTACGTTTGTATTCCATTTCGGAAACAAATCCTTGGTCTAGCAAGGCTTTGTTTTTTTGAGCCAATTCGGCAGATACTTGGGCTTGGGCTTCAGCTGATGCGACATCAGCTTGGGCTTGTGCCAGTTGGTTTTCGCTATCTTGATTGTCTAGCCTTACCAATGGCTGTCCTTTTTTTACCGTTTGTCCGACTTTTACCAACACTTGTTGAACTTTTGCACTTACCGTAGACTGTACTGTGGCGGTGTCGCTCGCCTGTAAAGTGCCTGTAATCGTAACACTTGGCTGGTAACGTTCCGCTTTTGCGGTGATGATATCGCTTGATAAAAGTTGAATTTCGTTATTTTGTAAGGTTTGAGCCGTGCTTGCGGTTGCAGGATTGTCGGCGGTCGTGCTTGACTGGCTCGCATTGGGATGTTCACAAGCGGTCAATATCATGGATAACCCAAAAAAACAACAAATGTATATTTTTTTTGGATAAAAACGGTGGGCGAAGTCATTGGCGATATTTGGCTTGGTAAACATAATCTTTCCTGCGATGATGAGTGGCTACAAAAAATGGCGACAGCAATATTGACAAGCATGGTGCGTATGTCAAAAGGCTAT
>CAKMOY010000155.1 GCA_927911235.1 uncultured Moraxella sp. | reverse complement strand
ATCGCACGAGTGAAGGGAATATCCATATGCAAACCGGGGCGGCCCGAAATATCCACCACCGCACGGCTTAAACTTTCATCAAGAGGTGCATAAAAATGCCCATAGCGGACAATGCCTTTTTTGTCGCCAATCGCTTGTTTGAACGCCTGACCGAGTGTAATGCCAACATCTTCCACGCTGTGATGGTCGTCAATGTGCGTGTCGCCATTGCATTTAATATCCATATCAATCAAGCCATGACGTTTGATTTGGTCGAGCATATGGTCTAAAATGGCACGCCTGTGTCAATTGTGCCTTGCCCTGTGCCGTCAAGGTTAATGCTTACGGTGATTTGGGTTTCGGCGGTGTTGCGTTCTACGGTGGCTGTTCTAGCAGGGCGATTTTGGCGTGATTGGCTCATGGATTTCCTTTATTATTGAGATTTATATTATTTGGCTTGGCTAAGAAAGGGCGTAAGCAGTACGCCCCTACAATTTTTTGATAAAAATATCACATTTTTTTGTGTTCTGCGTCTTTTTCACGTTGTTTGATAACTTTGCGGACTTTGTCCCTTGCTCGGTCTTGTTTGAGTTTTGACAAATAATCCACAAACAATTTACCATTAAATGGTCCATTTCATGCTGAATACACACCGCAAGCATACCTTCGGTTTCTATCTTAACAGGATTACCGTCTTTGTCTAGCGACTCGATTTTCACACGTTTTGGTCGGTCAATTTTATCATAATAATCAGGCACAGACAGACAGCCTTCTTCATAAGTAAACTGCTCTTCAACCAGTGGCGTAACCTTTGGATTGATAAACACTTGTGGCTTGTCGCCTTCTTCGGACAAATCCATGACGATAAGCTGAATATGCTCGTCAATCTGTGTCGCCGCAAGCCCAATGCCTTTGGCAGCGTACATGGTTTCAAACATATCATCAATCAGCGTGTGTAGTTTTTCGTCAAAAGTCGTTACAGGTTTTGCAATGGTGCGTAAACGTGGGTCTGGATAAGTTAAAATTGTGCGAATGGTCATTTTTACCAACTTTTTAATTAAAATTAAGAAAACGGTATATTGTGCCATAACTTTTTTTATAATAAAAAGGCTATTTTGTCGCTTAATAATTGTAAAATATTAAAAATTTTGTTAAATTAATTCAATTAATCGTTTAATTGGTAAGATTTATCAACAAAGATTGCGACTTTTTGACAAATTTGTGTTATGCTAAGCCAATTTTTTTACAAAATTAAACATTGGTATGGCTTAGCGTAACGTTTTTTCGTTATGGCTTTTAGGATAATGATATGGCTTATTCATTGAAAAAAATCACGGCAAGTATGCTTGCGGTTATCAGTTTGACTGTGGGTTCTCAAGCATTGGCAAAAAACAATCCACCACCAACTATTAAGGCAGATGCCCCAAATCGCTATGTCGTCAAAAAAGGCGATACACTTTGGGATATTTCTGGTAAATTTTTGGACAAACCTTGGCGTTGGAAAGAAATTTGGGCGACCAATCAACAAATCAAAAACCCACATTTGATTTACCCAAATGATGTGTTGATTTTGTGTGTGATTAGAGGTCAAACTTTGGTCGGCATTGATACAGGCGAAGGCTGTGCAGGCGTGGAAAAAGCCATGACAGCACCAGCACCTGCACAAGCTGTGCAAAATTTGGCAGGCAGTATCCCAGCCATTCCATTAGCGTCTATTGAAGCGTGGCTAGACCGTACCATTATCGTATCGCCAGATGATTACCGTACCACACCATATGTGTTGGCATCAAAAACCAAAAACATCATCACAGGTGCAGGCAACAAAATCTACACCAAAGGCGTGCCTTTGATTGTCGGTCAGCGTTATGGCGTGTACCGTGAGGGCGAACCGTACATTGACCCAATCAGCAAAAAAGTGATTGGTCTTGAAGTTACCCAAGTCGCATCAGGCGTGGTAACGGATGTTGCCAGCAACGGCGTATCTAGCATTGAACTACAAAAATCGTTCGGTCAAGAAGTGCGTGAAGGCGACCGTGTGTTTGTTGAAGTTGGCAACTACTTGCCACCTGCATTTTATCCACGCCCTGCCAATGCCACTCGTGGTGGTCGTGTGATTCGTGTGTTAAACTCTATCAGCAGTACGGGTCGTGATGGCGTGGTAGCGATTAACCTAGGTTCACGTGAAAATGTGGAAGCAGGCGATGTATTGACTGTGTTCCAAAAAGGTGCTTTGGTACAAGACAATTTCTCAACAACCAAAGGCGAAGCCGTCCGCTTGCCAAGCGAAGAGATTGGTCATGTGATGGTGTTTAAAACCTTTGACAACATCAGCTATGCGTATGTATTGGACGCAGAATTGCCGATTAATGAAGCGGACTATTTGGCAAATCCACAAAATTAATTGTCAAATTGTACAATTTTTTAATATAAGCAGGTGGGTTGTGATACAATCCACCTGTTTTTACGTTTAGCAAAATTATCAAAAAATGAATATAACATTTTCCCCACAGCAACAAGCCACTATCACCCTTTGGTATTTGGTGAATATGTCGTTAGCAAGTTTTGCCAAATTAACCCAATATTTTGGCAATGCTCAAAATGCGATTAACGCAAAATTGGGCGATTGGCAAAGTTTAAATTTGCACAAAAGCCATATTGAACGCTTTGAAGAATTTATCAATCAAGGGCGAAATAGTCCATTTTTGCAAACCACTTTGCAACAAATCGCCAATGGTGAATATGGCGTAATTTTTGCTGATGACAGTCAATTTCCGCCTTTGTTAAAAGAAATTTATGACCCACCGCCATTATTATTTTATCAAGGCAATATTCAAGCCTTATCCATGCCCCAACTTGCCGTTGTCGGTAGCCGAAAATTAACCGCTCATGCGAGTAAAATCGCCTTTGACATGGCTCAGTTTTTGGCGTATGAAGGCTTGTGGATAACGAGCGGACTTGCCGATGGCGTGGACAAACAAGCCCATGTCGGGGCGTTGGCTCAAAACGACCCAAATAAGCAAGGGCGAACAGTGGCGGTACTTGGTACAGGCATTCGGTTGTGTTATCCCAAAAATCATTTGGCGTTAAAAAATCAAATTATTCAAACAGGCGGTTGTGTTATTAGTGAACTTTTGCCTGATAGTCCGCCGAATAATCACAATTTTCCAAGACGCAATCGCCTTGTCGCAGGGTTAAGCCTTGCAACGCTTGTCGTTGAAGCCCAATTGCAAAGCGGTTCGCTAATTACCGCACGGCTAACCAACGAACAAGGCAAACAAGTGTTTGCTATTCCAAGTCATATTGACAATGTCAATGCGAAAGGTTGCCATCAACTCATTCGTGAAGGGGCAACGCTGATTGACCACCCTGCACAGATTTTGGAAGATTTGGCGATGTTTAAATCACCGTTTTCGCAACATGCAAATTTACAAAATCCAATTTCACAAAATAATGTTTCGCAAAACACAGATTTGCCAAATACGGAAAATTTATCAAATTCACTTGAAAATACAATTATAAACAATATTGAACCCATTCAACCAACGCAAACAAACAACGATATTCCGCCACATTTATTTAGCTTGCTAAATCAGTTGGATTGGGCAGGGCAAGATTTGGACAGTTTGGTGGAAAAAACAGGCTTGGATATTGCGACCTTGTCTGGGCAGTTGATTGAGCTTGAAATCATGGGGCTTGCGATGGCTCAAGGTGGGCTGTATTTGCGGTGTCGTGCGTAAGGTGTTGATATGAAAATTTTTGATAAAAACAACCTAAAACACGCCCAACAATGGCTAACTGACGGCAATTTGCTCGCCTATCCGACCGAAGCGGTGTGGGGCATTGGTTGCGACCCTTTTAACGAGCAAGCGGTGTTAAAATTACTTGAAATCAAAAACCGTCCGCTAGAAAAAGGCTTGATTGTTTTAACTGCTAACCATTTGTTAATTAACGATTTTTTGCAAAATTTACCGTTTGATAAACAACAACAGATTTTACAAAGTTGGCAAAATTTTAGCAATACCACAAAGCAAAAGCAAGCAACCACTTGGCTTTTTTCCATTCCTAGCAACTTATCCACAAATATTCCCTATTTTGTTACAGGCGGACGGACAAGTCTTGCCATTCGTATCATTGAACAGCAAGCAATTGCCGACTTGTGCCAAAGCCTTGTTTCCCCGCACAATCCGTATGGTTTTTGGTTTCCACCAGTTGCAACCCAAGTGGAAAACCGCCTGCCACCACGTTAGAGCAAGCCCAATCCTATTTTGGCGATACGATTGGTTATTTTAACGCTCCAACGTTGGGCTTTACCGAGCCGAGCCAAATTAAAGACGCTTTGACAGGCGAAATTGTGCGAGATTAGAAAATTTTTGCCGATAACTGCTTGAAATTTTATCCTTTTGGCATTATCAATTGATTAAATTAATTTTATTATCAATTTTAACCAAAGGATACGCCATGTCAGCAGAACAACAAAACCAAACAGAAGCCCAATCAACCATTTTGGGTGACACCATCAACGAACTTGAGCCAACTGGCGAAGCCAAAACGATTGACAGTCAAGTGGATTTGGACACTTATCAACAGCGTATTGCCGAGCTTGAAGGGCAAGTCAAAGAAGCTAAGGAAGCCCACGCTCGTGCCAATGCCGAAGCCTACAATGCACGCAACCGCATGGAACAAGAAACCGAAAAAACCAAAAAATTCGCGTTAGAAAAATTTGCCAAAGATTTGTTGGATACGGTGGATAACCTTGAGCGTGCGATTGAAAACAGCCAAAATGACAACGACCCAGTGTTAGAAGGGGTAAAATTGACCCACAAATCACTTTTAACCGTGCTAGAAAAATATGGCGTACAAGTGGTAAATCCGCAAAATGAAGCGTTTAATGCCGATTTTCATGAAGCGGTTGGTATTGACCCAAGCGTGGAAAGTGGCAAAGTCGGTCAAGTGTTGCAAAAAGGCTATACCTTGCACGAGCGTCTATTACGTCCTGCAATGGTGCGTGTTGGGCAGTAAGTTTTTAGGTGAAATTTTTTTAAAATTATCATAAAATTTTTAAAAAATCCCTTGAAAAAAATCAATTGAAAACTTATATACATTAACAAGCAATCATGATGTTTTATCAAATTTAATTTTTAATAAAAGTTAATAGTAGAAAATTTAACATCATGAAAATAATACAAAATCTTAAAAATCGGAGTAAAAATTATGGCTAAAATTATCGGTATTGACTTAGGTACAACCAACTCATGTGTCGCTGTGATGGAAGGCGACAAAGTCAAAGTTATTGACAATGCAGAAGGGGCGAGAACCACCCCATCAATCGTTGCCTACAAAGAAGATGGCGAAATCCTAGTCGGTCAATCAGCCAAACGCCAAGCCGTTACTAACCCAACCAACACTTTATTTGCAATTAAACGCTTAATTGGTCGCCGTTTTGACGACAAAGTGGTGCAAAAAGACATCGGCATGGTACCTTACAAAATCACCAAAGCCGACAATGGCGATGCGTGGGTAGAAATCAATGGCAAAAAACTTGCCCCACCACAAATTTCAGCCGAAGTGTTGAAAAAAATGAAAAAAACTGCCGAAGATTACCTTGGCGAAACCGTTACCGAAGCAGTCGTAACCGTGCCTGCTTACTTTAACGACAGCCAACGCCAAGCCACCAAAGACGCAGGTAAAATCGCAGGTTTGGACGTAAAACGTATCATCAACGAACCAACTGCCGCAGCCCTAGCCTATGGCATGGACAAAAAAGGCGGTGCAGACCGTAAAATCGCTGTATATGACTTGGGCGGTGGTACATTTGATATTTCAATCATTGAAATCGCTGACGTGGACGGCGAGCAACAATTTGAAGTGTTATCAACCAACGGCGATACATTCCTAGGCGGTGAAGACTTTGACTTGGCATTGATTGACTTTTTGGTTGAAGAATTTAAAAAAGAAAACAGTGTCAATTTAAAAGGTGACCCTTTGGCAATGCAACGTTTAAAAGAAGCTGCTGAAAAAGCCAAAATTGAACTATCAAGCTCACAAAGCACCGAAATCAACTTGCCATACATCACCGCTGATGCGACAGGCCCAAAACACTTGGTATTAAACATCACCCGTGCCAAACTTGAAAGTTTGACCGAAGACTTGGTAAACCGTACCATTGAGCCATGTAAAATCGCCCTAAGCGATGCAGGTTTATCAGCAAGCGACATTGATGACGTGATTTTGGTCGGCGGTCAAAGCCGTATGCCACTAGTACAACAACGTGTACAAGACTTTTTTGGCACAGAGCCTAGAAAAGACGTAAACCCAGACGAAGCAGTCGCAATGGGTGCGGCGATTCAAGGTGCGGTATTGTCTGGCGACAAAAAAGACGTACTACTACTTGACGTAACGCCTTTAACATTGGGTATTGAAACGATGGGTGGTGTGATGACAGCCATCATTGAGAAAAACACCATGATTCCAACCAAAAAATCACAAGTGTTCTCAACTGCTGCCGACAATCAACCAGCCGTTACTATTCAGGTGTATCAAGGCGAGCGTAAAATTGCCAACCAAAACAAACTGTTAGGCAACTTTGACTTGACCGATATTCCACCAGCACCACGTGGTATTCCGCAAATTGAAGTCACCTTTGATATCAACGCTGACGGTATCATGAACATCTCAGCAAAAGACAAAGGTACAGGCAAAGCTCAAAGTATCCAAATCAAAGCAGACTCTGGACTATCGGACGAAGAAATTGAACAAATGGTGCGTGACGCTGAAGCCAATGCTGCCGAAGATGCCAAATTTGCTGAACTTGCCAACGTGCGTAACGAAGCGGACGGACGTATTCATGGCGTACAAAAAGCATTAAAAGACGCTGAAAGCAAAATCACCGAAGCGGACAAAACACCTGTTGAAGAAGCCATCAAAGCACTAGAGTTGGCAGCCAAAGAAGACGACTTGGATGACATCAAAGCAAAACTTGAAGCGTTGGACAATGCGTTTTTACCAGTTAGCCAAAAAATCTATGCGGACGCAGGGGCAAACCCAGCAGGCGACCAAGCTCAACCACAACAAGCCCCACAAGATGACAGCGTGGTTGATGCTGAATTTACCGAAGTTAAAGACGACAAATAATTTATTATCTTTTTCAAAAATCACTGTCTAGGGTTAGGCGGTGATTTTTTTTGTTTTTTGGCAAAACAGCATTTGAATATTGAAAAAATTGCTATTTAGCACCATATTGATAAAAAATTTGCAAAAATATAGCTCGAGGATAATGATGTCAAAACGTGATTTTTATGAAGTATTGGGCATTGATAAAAATGCCAATGAACAAGAAATTAAAAAAGCCTACCGCAAGTTGGCAATGAAATATCACCCAGACCGTAATCCAGACGACCCACAAGCCGAAGAAAAATTTAAAGAAGCATCATTGGCTTACGAAGTGCTAAGCGATGCCCAAAAACGCTCTGCTTACGACCGCATGGGACACGCCGCCTTTGAAAACGGCATGGGCGGTGGCGGTGGTTTTGGCGGTGGCAATTTCCACGATATTTTTGGTGATTTATTTGGCGGTGGACGTGCAGGCGGTTTTGGTGATATGTTTGGCGATATGTTCGGCGGTGGTCGTAGCAGTCGCCGACGCCGTGGCGCAGATTTACGCTATGTCGTGGAATTAAGCCTTGAAGAAGCGGTAAACGGCGTAAAAAAAGAAATTACCTTTACCGCCCCAGCCCCTTGTGAAACCTGTAACGGCAAAGGCACAAAAAACCCAGAAGACGTGGTAACTTGTATCACCTGTGGCGGTCATGGCGTGGTGCGTATGCAACAAGGCTTTTTCGCGGTACAGCAGACTTGTCCGCACTGTGGTGGCTCTGGTAAACAAATCAAAAATCCTTGTGGCGACTGTCATGGTTCGGGTGTCAAAGACAAATCTCGCACACTAGAAGTGACCATTCCTGCGGGCGTGGACAATGGCGACAGAGTGCGTTTGTCAGGTGAAGGCGAAGCGATTCAAGGTGGCGAAAGTGGCGACTTGTATGTAGAAATTCGTGTCAAAGAGCATGATAAATTTGTGCGAAATGGGGCGGATTTGCATTTGGACGTGCCGATTAGTTTTGCTGATGCGGCATTGGGTCGTGAAGTGGAAGTACCAACGTTAGACGGTCGCATTAATTTACGCATTCCAGAAGGCACACAAAGCCACAAAATTTTTCGTATCAAAGGCAAAGGGATTACGCCTGTGCGTGAGTCTATGAAAGGCGACTTGTTGTGTCGTGTGATTGTGGAAACGCCAACCAATTTAAGCAGTGAGCAAAAAGATTTGCTTCGCCAATTACAAGGTTCTTTGGGTGAGCATAACCAATCGGACAAAAAGAAATCATTTTTTGACAAACTCAAAGATGATGTGAAAGATTTGTTTGACTAATTTTGATAAAATCAGTAGGATTGCTCATAATAGACGCTTTTTGGAGTTTTTATGACCACATTAACGATTAATGATGATTTACTGGCTCAAGCGGTTGATTTGGGTGGTTTTACTGATAAAAAAGAAGTGGTTCATACCGCTTTGAGCGAATTTATTCAATGTTATAAAACCAAAGAATTAATTAAATTATTTGGCACGATTGATTATGATGACTATGATTATAAAGCTGAGCGATTTGCCACATCAGTTAAATAGACACCGTTTAAAAATTTATAGTTTGGACAAAGATTTTGTCAATTATGCACAATATATTCCCATTCAATTGTTTACAACCTAATTTAACAAAAGCGAGAAAATCATGATAAAAGTCGGTGTGATTGGTGCAGGTGGACGCATGGGGCGTATGCTCATTCAAGCAGTCGCCCAAAACCCACAAACCATTTTGGCAGGAGCAGTAGAACGCACAGGCTCAAGCCTTGTCGGTGTTGATGCAGGCGAACTTGTAAATATTGACAAAGCCAATGTTGCTTTGGTTGATGATTTGGCAAATGTGATTGATGACATTGATGTGTTAATTGACTTTAGTTTACCAGAATCCACCGTCAAAAATTTGCAACTGTGTAGCGACAAAGGCGTAAACATGGTGATTGGCACGACAGGCTTAAACGATGAACAAAACGCCATTTTACAAAAAGCGAGCGAAAAAATCGCCATCGTCTATGCAGGTAACTATTCAACAGGTGTAAATTTAAGTTTAAAACTGTTAGAAATCGCCAGCAAAGCCTTTGGCGAAACCGCTGATGTGGAAATCCTTGAAGCCCACCACAAACACAAAATTGACGCACCATCAGGCACAGCCTACATGATGGCAGAAGTGGTGGCAAAAGGGCGTGGACAAAATCTAAAAGACGTTGCCATTTACGGACGACAAGGTCAAACAGGCGAGCGTAAACAAGGCGAAATCGGTATTCATGCGATTCGTGGTGGCGAGATTGTCGGCGACCATACCGTAATGTTTATCGCTGATGGCGAAATTGTGGAAATCACCCACAAAGCCCGTGAACGCATGACCTTTGCCAGTGGTGCGGTGCGTGCATCTGTGTGGGTAACGAGCCAAACGAATGGACTGTTTGATATGCAAGATGTACTTGGGTTAAAAGATTAAAAGTATCATGTATTGTAAATTTAATTTTACCAAATTGACAGATTTACTATAGACAAAGTTTTTTAAAATCGCCTAAAATAGTCCGTCTTTTTTTTAAAAAACTATCGTATGTCGTTATTTTCATCGTTAAACCAGTCTATTTTTTGCGAATTTATGCAGGGCTATTGCTTGTCTGTTTACTTGTTGCCCTGTTTGCCCAATTGTTGCTGACGACCATCAATGACGAAAGAGCCCAAACTTACCGAGAAAACTTGGCAACAGGGGCTTTTTATTTGGTGAGCGAGGGGATTGCACGGCAAAAAACCGAGAATGCAAAAAATATTGGTTACAAGATGTCAGTACCTTGTTTGAAAGCGAGTTTGCTTTACAAACTTTGGACAAAAACAATTTTAAAACCAGCGAAATTAATCGTTTAGAAAAACAAAAATCGGTGGTGCGATTTCATGAAGGGTCCAATCAAGCCGATATTTTTTATAAAGTTACCAATAGTAATGACGTGGTTCATGTCAAATTTGACAAATTGAGCGAGCAACAAATCAAAGGCGTGGGCGTGTTGCTATTAGATGATTTGTCGTATTATTCAACATTTGCCGAAAAACAAAAGCGTTTGCAGGACTTACAGGCGTATTTTCCATTTCAGTTGTCATTACAGACTTTTGATAAATTAAATCTTGATGCCAATCAACAAGCCCAACTGCTACGAAAAGACATTGTCATTATGTTGCGTGATAGCACCAGTATTGAAAATTCGTCATTTCGCATTATCGCACCGACCGAAATGCCGAATACTGCCGTCATGCTGGGACCGATTAAACTGTTTAATTGGTTTCCGTTAAATTTGATTGTCAGTATTACGCTGATTTGTATGTTTTTGATTAGTCTTGGCGTGTATGCGTTGATTTTTCCGCTTGAGCGAAAGTTGCAGTTAATTCAAACAGGCGTAACCAAAGTGCGAGAGGGCAAACTTGACACTCAAGTGATGGTATTGGGTGAGGACGAAATTTCGCATTTGGCGGCGACTTTTAACAATATGACCCAGCATATTCGCCGTTTGATTGAGTCGCAACGTGAGCTTACTCGTGCAGTGTCGCATGAACTGCGAACGCCTGTGGCACGGATTCGTTTTGCGGTGGATATGCTGGCTGATACTAATGATGAAGAGTCTCGTGCCATGCAACGAGATTATATTGACCAAGACATTGAGGCGTTAAATGGCTTGATTGATGAAATTTTGACCTATGCCAAACTAGAAGAAGGCTCGCCAAAAATGGATTGGGAAGAGGTTAAACTCAAAGATTTGGTAGAACAAATCGTCAGAGAAACCAATGCCTTAGGCAAGCCAGTAGAAGTTATCGCAGGTGAGATTGACGAAAAAGCAGTCGCCTGTGCTGATAAGCGATATTTGCACCGTGTGTTACAAAACTTGGCAGGCAATGCGACACGTTATGCCGAGAAAAAAATCATCGTCAAAGCGTGGATTGACAAAAAACAAGCCTTTATTAGTGTAGAAGATGACGGACAAGGCATTTCTGAAAAAGACCGTGAAAAAGTGTTTATTCCCTTTGCACGCCTTGATGACAGCCGTACTCGTGCATCAGGCGGTTATGGTTTGGGCTTGTCTATCGTATCTCGGATTGCTTTTTGGTTTAATGGTAAAATGAGCGTTGATGAAAGTCCAGAGCTTGGCGGTGCAAGATTTATAATGGCGTGGCCAGTTAAACCCATCGCCCAACCCATCAACGCAGATGAATTAACCCAACAAAGCAGTGAACGTAAATATATCTAAACAATAGGAAAATATCATGTATCAAAGTAAATTAATCTTAAATACCCAAGATGGCGAACGTATTATTAGACGTTTGGCAAAACATTGGTCGCACAAATTTGACATTGTCAACCAAGGCGAGAAAACCATCATTCCTTTTTCAGAAGAAAACCAAGTCATACTGTCTGCTAATAACGAACAATTGTTGGCAGCTTTGACAACCAACGATGAAGAAAGCCAACCAAAACTTCAAGAAGTGGTGCTAAACCATATTAACCGTATGGCGGGCGTTGAATTTGAAGCCCAATGGCAAATTTGATAATAGCATATTACATAATTTTTTAATTTATATTTTATCATGTTTAATTTTTTTTAAATAATAAAAACAAATCATTTATCAAGGAACATCATGCCAAATAATCAAAACATCACGTTAAACCCAAATTTTAAACTGTTAAATACCCACACCATTGATGCGTTATCACTCAATATTATTGTGAGCGAACACATCGCAACAGGGCTAATTCACTATCATCTGGCTCACCCAAGCGATGAAAATGTGTTTTTAATCGGCTTTCGCACCCAACCGATGACTGATAAAGGCGAAGCCCATATTTTAGAGCATACTAGCCTGTGCGGTTCGCAAAAATACCCTGTGCGAGACCCATTTTTTAGCATGATTAAACGCTCGCTTAATACTTTTATGAATGCCTTTACCGCAGCCGATTGGACGGCATATCCGTTTGCCACGCAAAACCGCCAAGATTATTTTAATCTGTTGTCGGTTTATCTTGATGCGACTTTTTTTCCGAACTTAAATCCGCTAGATTTCGCCCAAGAAGGCATTCGTGTAGAGCTTGATGACAATGGCAAACCGACTTTTAAAGGCATTGTGTTTAACGAGATGAAAGGGGCAATGAGTGGCGAAATTGACCAACTTTATCATACGCTTGCTCGTCATCTGTTTCCAACGACCACTTATCACTATAATTCTGGCGGTGAACCGTCTGCGATTACCGATTTAACGCATGATGATTTGGTAAAATTTCACCAAAGCCACTACCACCCAAGCAATGCGGTGGTGATGAGTTTTGGCAATATTGAACTAACAGATATTCAAGAAAAACTACATAATGATGCGTTAGCTGTTGGCGAAAAAACGTTTAGCAAAGGGCATAAACATGCATCTTTACTTGAACAAAAATTAACCAAACCGATTCAAGTTACCGAAACTTACAGCGTAGATAGCCTAAAACCAAAACAAACGCATCACGTTGTGGCGTGGCTGTTGCCAACGATTTTGGACGCAAAACAACGCCTTGCCTTGAGACTGCTTGAGGGCGTGTTGGTAGAGCATTCGGGTTCACCATTGCGTGCGTTTTTGGAAAGCCACCCGCTTGCATCCGCACCATCACCGCTGTTAGGGCTTGATGATAGTCATTATCAATGGTGTTTTATGCAGGGGTGCGTGGCTCGGAAAGTCAGCATGCTGATGAGATTGAAAACGGCATTTTGGACGTGTTGCGACAGGTTGCCGACAATCCAATTTCTGCCGAAGAGATTGAAACCATTTTACACCAAATTGAGATTGACCAACGCCATATCGGTGGCGACAGTATGCCGTACGGCTTGAACTTGATTTTGGAAGGTTTTAGCACCGCCATTCATGACGGCAATCCTGTTGATGTGTGGGATATTGATGACAACCTTAACTGGTTGCGTGAACAGGTACAAAATCCGCAATTTATCCATGATTTAACTTATGAACATTTGTTAAATAATACTCACCGTGTGCGTTTAACACTGATTCCTGATGATAAAAAAGCGGAAAACAAGCCCAAGAAGAACAAGCAAAATTGGATAACATTGAACAAACGTTAAATGATGAAAAACGTGAACAATTACAACAATTTGCCAAAGATTTAGCCGAACGCCAAGCCACAGCAGACGATATTGACCTATTGCCAAAAGTGGGGCTTGCCGATATTCCTGCCGATATTCAGTTTAAAACAGGCAAAAAATCGCCAATCGTGCTAAGCGGTCAAGACAGCGTGATTTATGAATATGAAGCAGGGACAAATGGCTTGTATTATTATCAACTTTTGTTGCCACTTGACAAGCATGAAGCGGTAATTAATCACCCAGATTTGCCGACTTATCTTACGTTAATCAGCGAAGTTGGCACAAAAGACATTGACGCTCGTAGTCTACAAGCCTTGCAAGCTCGCCATTCTAGCGGTGTAACCGTGCGTGTTAGCCAACGCACATCGCCAAACGACCCAGAAAAAATGGACAGCTTTTTGGTAATCGCCACTCGTTCATTAAGCCGAAAATTAGAAGCGATTGACTTGTTAAAAATCGTGCTAAATGACACGATTTTTAGCGAAACCGACCGTATAAAAGAGCTTTTAACACAAAAACAAATGGGCTGGCAATCTCGCTTAACCAACAGTGGACACGCTTACGCACTGCAAACGGCAAGCCGAAATATGAGCAAAATCAATCGCTTAGAATATGTACGTGGCGGTTTACCTGCGTTAAATCAATTGACCGAATTTTTGGAAAATGCCGAACAAAATCCGACACTTTGGCAAGATTTAACCAATCGTTTAACTGAATTGCACGCTTATATTAAAACCTTGCCAAAACAAGCGTTAATCATTGCTGAAAAAGAACATTTAGAAAAGCTAAAAACAGCTATTAGTAATAGTTGGAAAGAAACGGTTGATTTATCAAAAAATACCTTGCAAAATCATACGTTTAACGTAAATAATGACAATGTCGCTTGGCTTGCACAAACTAACGTTTTTCATAATGCGATGGCGTTTCAAGCCGTTCCTGCGGAACACGCTGATGCCCCTGCGTTAATGGTGCTGTCAAGCGTTTTACGCAACAATTATTTACACCGAGCCATTCGTGAAACAGGCGGTGCGTACGGTGGCGGTGCAAGCTACGATAGTAACGGCTGTGCGTTCCGTTTTTATAGTTACCGAGACCCACGCTGTGAGCAGACTTTTGCTGACTTTTTGGCGAGTATTGATTGGTTACTTGAACAAAAAGCAAGTGAAAAAACCGATTTGTGGATTGAAGAAGCGATTTTAGGCTTAATGGCGGGTATGGATAAACCTGCAAGCCCTGCAGGAGAAGCGGTTAAGGCGTTGTTTTCAGAGTTGCACGGACGTAACAAAGAGTGGCAACAGGCGATGCGAGCCAAGATTTTGGCGGTAACGCTTGATGATTTGCAACGTGTAACAGCAACTTATCTCAAAGATAAGCCATGTGTTAAAGCGACTTTAGCACCGTTTGATAAAGCGGAAATGCTGGAAAAATTGGGCTTTAAATTGGAAAAAGTGATTTAATTTTACTTTTGCCAAAAAGTTGGTTTGCGATAAAGATGTAACAAATTTATACTTAAATTGTCTAAAATTTTATCAAAAATTGAGGTCTAATAGACAAAATTCATGCTAAAAAACAGATAACCCTTCTATCAAAATAGCATGAAAAATGTCTATTAGGGAGG
>CAKMOY010000154.1 GCA_927911235.1 uncultured Moraxella sp. | reverse complement strand
ATTTAACCAAATTTTTATCAAATTGTCATATTTTAAAAAACCTGTAAAATTTTACTGCGTAATGTTGTGAATACAGGTTCTAAACCTTATTTTTAAAGGATAACCGCATGAAAGCAATCAATATCTTGATGAAAAACCGTATGGCAACCATTGCCATGCTAGCTACTGTGGGCTTGACAGCGTGTAGCCAATCTGCCCAAAACGAAACAGCAAAACCTGCCGAAGCGACTGCCAGCACTGCCACCGCAAGCTCATCGGTCGCAGGCAAAAAACTACGTATCGCAACCGAAGGGGCGTATCGTCCGTTTAACTATACTGACAATTATGGCAGTCTAGGCGGTTATGATGTGGACGTGGCAAAGGCAGTGTGTGCCGAAATCAAAGCCGATTGCGAAATCGTGGCACAAGATTGGGAAGGCATTTTACCGGGGCTTTTGGCAAAAAATATGACGTGGTAGCGTCTGGCATGTCTATTAGTCCTGAGCGTTTGGCACAGGTGGATTTTTCAACGCCCTATTTTAAAAATACGATGGTTTGGCTATCTACCAAAGACGGCAAATTTAACCCACAAGCGGTAAAAGGCTATCAGTTGGGCGGTCAGCGTTCTACCACCTTGGCACAGCATTTACAGGACACTTATGGTAAAGACAACGAAGTTAAACTTTATGACACCTATGACAATGCTTATATGGAAGTCAAAGCTGGGCGTGTCAATGCAGTATTATCCGAAAAAGTTACCGCTACCGAATGGTTAAAACAAAATGGCGATAAATTTGGCATTGTCGGTGGTGAAATGGACAATAACGACAACATCGCCATGGCGGTGCGTAAAGGCGACCCAATCAAAGCGGAGCTGGACAAAGCCATCGCAACGTTACAACAAAATGGCACGATTGACAAATTGCAAAAACAACATTTTGGTCAATAATTTGGCTTTTAAATAATTATTTAATAAAAATTTAACAAAAAATTAAGGTAAAATTATGAAAAAAATTGCAATGGTCGCCACCACCTTGACACTAAGCCTCGGATTAATCGCTTGTCAAAAACCTGCCGACACCGCTCAACCATCACAATCACAAGGTAATGCTTCGGCGACCAATTCAGCTGATATGCCCCAAATCAAAATCGCAACCGAGTCTAGCTTTGTGCCATTTAGTTACAAAGACGCACAGGGCAATTTGGTCGGTTTTGAGATTGATTTGGCCAATGCGTTGTGCCAAGAAGCCAAAGTCAAATGTGAAATTTTGTCATTGGATTGGGACGGCTTAATTCCGGGGTTACAAGCCCAAAAATACAGTGCGATTATGGCGGGTATGTCGGACAATGAAGAACGCCGTAAAGTGGTCGCGTTTAGTGAGCCGTACTTTATTAACAATTTGGTGATTATTGGTAAAAAAGGCGTGGACAAAGGGGCTGATGATTTGGCTGGCAAAAATGTTGCGGTACAAAAAGCCACCACAGCATTAGAATATTTGGAAAAAAACTTTCCAAAAGCGGTATCAAAAGCCTACGACACCCAAGACCAAGCCTATCTTGACCTAGAAGCTGGACGTGCTGATTTGATGATTTCGGATTCTGCTCCTGCATTGTCATGGTTAAAAACTGACAAAGGCTCAAACTATGAAATCAAAGGTCATCCGATTAACATTGATGACAAAATTGCCATTGCATTTCGCCAAAATGACCCATTAATCGGACAGTTTAACACCGCTTTAAACACCTTAAAAGCCAATAGCACATACGACACCATTAGCCAAAAATATTTTAGCGAAAACACTTTAACAAGCAAAACTGCCAACACAGCCACAGCGACTGCTTCAACCGCAAGTGCAAGCTCAACACCTGCATCAGCGTCAAACTAGGGGATAAACATGACTTTTTCATGGCAAAATTTATCAAAAGCCTTGGCGGTGGGTGCGGTGTGTGCACTTTCATTGACTGCTTGTCAAAAAGCGGACAATGCTGGCAGTGGCACGCAAGCCGACAGCAAAGCCCCGAATAATGCCGAACCAACGGTGTTGCGTGTGGGAACAGAAGGGGCTTATAAGCCATTTAACTACAAAAATGCCAATGGCGAATTGGCAGGGTTTGACGTGGATATTGCCAATGCCTTGTGTGCCGATATGCAAATCAAATGTGAAATCGTGGCACAAGACTGGGACGGCAGTATCCCTGCGTTAAATGCCAACAAGTTTGACGCTTTGGTATCTGCGATGTCTACCACGCCTGAGCGTTCGGCACAAGTGGAGTTTACCGAGCCATATTTTACCAATAGTTTGGTTTTTTTGGCAAAAAAGACAGCGATTTTGACCCAAGCAAACCTGAAAATATCAATGGTAAAAACATTTCGGCACAACGCTCAACCAATCTCGGCACAATGGCTTGAAGCCAATTATCCAAAAGCAACTGCCAAAGTGTATGATACGCTTGACAACGCATTTTTGGATTTGGGTGCTGGGCGTGTTGATGCGATGAATATCGGACAAAGCCCCTGCTTTGGCATGGCTAAAATCAGCCGATGGGGCAAACTTTACCGTCAAAGGCAACGAAATTGACATTAACGACAAATTAGCCATTGCCGTGCGAAAAAATGACATTTGGCAAGCCAAAATTAACACCGCTTTGGCAAATATTCGTCAAATGGTACGTATGACAAAATCGTTAGCCAACATTTTGGTCAAGTGGCAACTGCAACGGCGACCGCTTCAACAGCAAGTACCGCACAATAATATTAAAAAATATTTAACAAAAGTTGTCAAAACCGAGCCGATTTTTACAAAAATCGCTCGGTTTTTTGTTTTTTTATACTTTTTGTTAAGTTTTAGTAGTTTTTAATCAATGAATAACGTAAAATTATAGGTTTCTTTTAAAAAATTTATCATTTTAAATCATTAAAGGTAAATAATTGTGTTGGATTTACAGGGTTATGGGCATTTGCTGTTAAGCGGTTCTGTCGTTACCATTAAATTGGCTTTGACCAGTTTGGTGATTGGGCTTGTTTTGGGATTGCTTGGGGCGATTGCCAAATTGTCAGGTATCAAGATTTTACAAAGTATTGCGACCACTTATACCACTTTTTGTGCGTGGTATTCCCAGAACTTTTATCGGTGCTTTTTATTTATTTTGGTGGCACGATGATACTTGGGGCGATTTTATCAAAATTTGGTTATACTGAATATGTTGAAATCAGCCAGTTTTGGGCAGGCGTGATGGCGTTGTCCTTTGCATTTGGGGCGTATGCGACCGAAACATTTCGCATGGCATTTCAAGAAATCCCAAAAGGACAGGATGAAGCAGGCAAGGCGATTGGGCTAAAAAGCTCGCAAATCTTTTGGCGAATTAAAATGCCCCAAATGTGGCGTTTGGCATTACCAGGACTTGGTAATTTGTTTTTGGTATTGTTAAAAGATACGGCATTGGTATCGGTGGTCGGTCTTGAAGACATCATGCGACAATCGGTCGTTGCGGCCACAGCAACCCAAAAACTGTTTACTTTTTATTTGTCGGCAGCCTTGATTTATCTTGCGATGACGGTGTTGGTAACTGGGATTATCATGGCGTTAGAATGGTGGTTTAACCCTGCTGAACGCTACGCTCAACGCCTACAAAAACAACTCAAATCACAACAACCAAATAAAGGGGCAAGCGTATGAACTGGAATTGGCAAGTAATTATTGACAGTTTACCGCAACTGATGTCCGCTTCAGTGGTAACGATTGGTTTGGTGGTGATTTCTGGTATTTTGGGCTTGATGATGGCAGTGCCGTTGGCATTGGCACGTGTTTCCAAAAAATGGTGGGTGCAGGCGTTGCCATTTAGCTTTATTTTCTTTTTTCGTGGCACGCCTTTACTCGTGCAGATTTTTTTTGATTTATTATGGGTTGGGGCAGTTTATTCCAGATGTGTTAAAAGAAGGTTGGATTTGGACAAAAGTGCTGTCAAAACCGTATTTTTGGGCGATTATTGCCTTTACCTTAAATACGTCTGCTTATACTGCGGAAATCATTCGTGGGGCGATAAAATCCATTCCCAAAGGCGAAAACGAAGCGGCGGACGCGATTGGTATGTCGTATTCACAAAAATTAAAACGCATTATTTTTCCACGTGCGTTTGGTATCATGTTGCCCGCTTACAGTAATGAAGTGATTTTTATGCTAAAAGGCAGTGCGTTGGCTTCCACCATTTCTATCATGGATTTGACAGGACAAGCCAAAACGTTGATTGCCAAAACCTACGCCACCCTTGAGTTATACTTTGCCGCAGGTGTGTTGTATTTGTTGTTGTCGTGGGTGTTTATTGCCTTGTTTCGGGTAGCGGAACGGCATTTTAACCGTCATTTGCGGTATCAACCGATGAGCAAAACCGAAGTTACTGCTTAATATTAAATACTTTAAAAAATTGATAAATCTATGTTTTTATTTAAAAAATTGATAAAAAATGCTATCTTGCCTTGTGTTTGTGTAAGCCTCATCGCTTGTCAGCCAAAAACGGACAACACCGAACCACAAACCATACAAGCCAGCCAAACCGCACCGCAAACGCTTGAAAAATCAGCACAAGCGCAAACTGCCAAACCAACAACCAAGCAAAACCAAACAATTGATTGGCAAAAAATTGATTCTGGTGAACGGGCGATTGACCCAACAACATTTAGCTATCCATTTGAATTGGACAGTGAACCTGTCAAAATTTATGCCAAAACGTACCAAATTGACAACCAATCGGCACGCTATCAAATGACCGTTGGTATGGCGATTAATGAATTATTATCAAAATTATTAGACCAACTGGGCGTGGAATATGTGTCCCACGAGATTGCGATAAATGATAAAAAATCGGCTGTGCCTATGTTGGTCGTGCATACCACCAAAGAGATTGAGCCAAGTGAAGGCGAGTATGTGTTTGCCGATAAATTTGCCAAAGGTTTAACCATCAAAGTTAAAATCATCAATGATGGGATAAAAAAATCGGTGAAAAATCCGCACGAAAATGATGAATAAAAGTTAAAAAAATTTGAGAAAAATATGAAAGTATTGGGATTAGAAACGTCTTGTGATGAAACAGGTTTGGCAATTTTTGACAGCGAACAGCGTGATAGCGACAATCAAGGCTTGGTCGCACAAGTATTGTATAGCCAAATTGAACTGCACGCCACTTATGGCGGTGTCGTACCAGAGCTTGCCAGCCGTGACCATATCCGAAAACTCATTCCCTTGTTAAACGAACTGCTCCAACAAGCCAACCTAAAAAAATCTGACATTGACGCAGTCGCCTTTACCAAAGGCCCGGGATTGGTTGGTGCTTTGATGACAGGGGCATTGTTTGGGCGTAGTTTGGCGTATGCTTTGAGTATTCCAGCCATTGGCGTACATCACATGGAAGGGCATTTGCTTGCCCCATTGTTAAGCGATAATCCGCCTGCATTTCCGTTCGTCGCCTTATTGGTATCAGGTGGACATACCATGCTCGTTGCGGTCAAAGGTATTGGACAATACGAAATTTTGGGTGAAAGTATAGACGATGCCGCAGGGGAATGTTTTGACAAAACTGCCAAAATGCTTAACTTGCCTTATCCAGGTGGTCCAAATATTGCCAAACTTGCCGAAATGGGTAATCCGCAAGCCTTTGAACTACCACGTCCTATGCTCGGTCGTGGACTGGATTTTTCATTTAGTGGTATGAAAACTGCGGTACATAACCTTATCAAAGACAATCCAACAGATATCAACAACTCGTCAGATACACAAAACCGTGTCAATATCGCCGCAAGTTTTCAATTTGCGATGATAGATACTTTAACCAAAAAATGCGTCAAAGCCTTAAAACAAACAGGTATGAACCGCCTTGTGATTGCAGGAGGGGTTAGTGCCAATCAGTCTTTACGACAAATGCTGTCACATGAACTTGCCAAAATCAACGCAAGTGTTTATTACGCACCGCCCGCACTGTGTACCGATAACGGTGCGATGATTGCCTTTGCGGGGTGGCAACGCCTAAACGCCAACCAAAGCGATGACTTAGCGGTAAACTGCTACCCACGTTGGGATATGACAAGTTTACCAAGTGTCATCAATTCATAAAATGAATTGGTTGTTTGTTGCTGTTGGTGCAGGAATTGGTGCTTGTTTGCGTTTTTTATTGGCAAATCTAAATCAAACCAACATCATGCCAAATTGGCTACCGCTCGGTACATTGCTTGCCAATATCTTGGGTGGCTTTTTGATGGGGGTTATGTTGGTTTTATTGCCAAAACTCTCATTATCTTTACAAACGATTGCTAAATACCTCGCTATGACAGGATTTTTGGGTGGTTTAACCACATTTAGCACCTTTAACGCCGAAGTTTTTTTTGTTGTTTTCACAAAATAAAATTTGGCAAGCGGTAGCATTAATTTTGTTACATTTGCTGTTGTCTTTATCAGCGTTGTTAATCGGCTTTTTTATGCTAAAGAATTTGGCATAAAAAAAGAGCCACTTAAAGTGACCCTTTTTAAAAACTAAATAACGAATTATTCAGTTACTTTAGACACAACGCCCGCACCAACAGTACGACCACCTTCACGGATTGCAAAGCGTTAAA
>CAKMOY010000153.1 GCA_927911235.1 uncultured Moraxella sp. | reverse complement strand
TTTGTCCGTTTAATGCGTCATTAATCTGTTGGTCAAGTTGTTGTTTGGCGTGTTGTTGCTGTTGTAATTGGGCGTTTAACTGCTGTAATTTCTCGTTAAAAGTTTGGTTTTGTTGGGTGAGTTGCTGTTGAATTTGTTGTAAATTGGCTTGCTCTTGCGATAGCGTTTGTTGTTGCTTTTGCAATTCTTGCGAATTTTCTTGCAATTGGCGTAACGTGGCTAAAGTCTGTGGCAAACTATCAGCTTTGGGGATTTGTTGTTGCAGATTTTTTTTGTGCGTTTGCTGTTGCAAAATACCTTGCAAAACCGTCCGTTGTGCGGTTAAATCTTGTTTTTTTTGCTCAAGTTGCGTTTGAATTTGTTGCAAATTGTCATTGACATCTTGCAATTGATTTTGTTGTTGAAAAATCGTGGTGTCCAGCTCTCGCACTTGATGAAACAAGGGTTCAGCCGTTTGCCAAGCAGTTTCGCTCGCTTGCATTTTGTTTTGTAAACTAAATAAATTGTTTTTCTCAACTTCGCAATTATTATTAATAATCGGCAATTGTTGGTTAAATTGTGCCAATTCGGCTTGTTGCTGTGTTAATTGGTGTTGCAAAAAGTTCGCTTGATTGACATCGCCTGTGACTTGCAAGGCTTTTAACGCACGTTGTAATTGTTGTTTTTTGGGTGCAAATTGCTCAACTTGTGTTGATAATTGCGTTTGTTGTTGGCTTAATTCGGCAACTTGCTGTGTGTAATAGGCGAGATTTTGTCGCCAAATTCGGTCTTTTTCGGTGTTGTCAATATCGGTTTTTTGTTGTTGAATGTCGGTGAGTAAAGCGGATTTTTGTTCGGTTAATTGCCGTTCTTCGTCATCGCTTAATAGTTGAATGCCAGAGAGTTTGTCGGTTAAACTTTTGAGTTCAAGCTCGGCTTGGCGGTGCAATTCGTGCACTTTTTTGGAAATGTCGGTGTAAATTTCTGTGCCTGTGATTTGCTCCAAAATGGGCGAACGGTCATCGGCATCTGCTTGCAAAAAGGCGGAAAAACTGCCCTGTGCAAGCAACATCGCACGAGTAAAGCGATGAAAATCCATGCCTGTGATTTCTTCAATTTTGGCTTTTGTGCGTTGGGCTTTTTCTTCTATTAACGTGCCTTTTTCGTGGTCGTTAATATAATAAGAAAGCTCATGTTTTGGCGATTGCAATTTGCCTTCGGCTTTGACATAAGCCCGTTTTTGACTCCAAAATGCAGTGTAACTATTTGAATTTGTTGTAAAAACTACTTCGGCAAAACATTCACCTGTTTGGCGAGACATAATATCGTTTTGGCTTTGGCTAATATCTTTTAAACGTGGCGTGATGCCGTATAATGCCAGACAAATAGCGTCCAAAATCGTGCTTTTGCCTGCACCTGTCGACCCTGTGATGGCAAAAATGCCTTCGTTAGCGTAAGCAGGGTGGCGAAAGTCAATCTGCCATTCGCCTTTTAAAGAATTGAGATTTTTAAAACGTAATTTTAGGATTTTCATAGCTGTGTCAAATATTGGCAAGTTGTTAAGATTTTATGGCAAACCGCCCTATCTTGCAATAAAAAATCGTGAACTGATATAAGCAATCACTGAGCCAGACAAAAGACCTGACAAAATGACTAAAAAAATGTTCTTTTAAATACGCTGTGAGCTTATGGATGATTTTAGAGCTATTTGATGGAGCTTGATATTCCTCAGCGGATATTTGTTCAACAGGTGTATTTAAGCCAACATTTTCAGTCATTACTTACCTCATCATATTATAAGTTTGGATTCAACCATTTCTTCGCTGTATCTATATCCCACCCTTTTCGTTTGGCGTAGTCTTCTAGTTGTTCGGCGCTGATTTTACCGACATTAAAATAATTACTGTCAGGGTGCGAGTAATAAAACCCACTCACACTAGACGCAGGAAACATCGCAAAGCTCTCGGTCAAAAACGTGCCAATCGCATCGGTCGTGCCTAGCCAATCAAACAACTTGCCTTTTTCGGTATGCTCTGGGCAGGCAGGATAACCGGGGGCAGGACGAATACCGACATATTTTTCCTTAATCAACTCATCATTGCTTAAGCTTTCATCAACTTGATAACCCCAATATTGTTTGCGGATTAACTCGTGCAAATGCTCGGCAAAGGCTTCCGCCAAACGGTCGCTCACCGCTTGCACCATAATCGCATTATAGTCATCACCTTTTGCCTTGTACTGCTCGGCAAGCTCTTCCGTCCCCACAATGGATACAGTAAATCCACCCAAATAATCATTGCTTTTTGGCGAAATAAAATCAGCTAGGCTATAATTTGGCTTGCCACTTGCCTTGTCCGATTGTTGGCGTAAATGCTCAAAAGTATGAGTAACTTCGCCTTGTTCATTAAAAATTTGCACCGTATCTGGGGCTGTGCGTTTGGCAGGCATTAGGCTAAACACGCCTTTGGCAACCACCAATTTTTGTTTGATAAAATCATCAATGGTTTGGCAAGCGTTTTTGTATAAATCTTTTGCCTCATCGCCCACAATCTCATCATCAAGGATTTTTGGAAATTTACCTACCAATCCCCACGAAATAAAAAACGGTGTCCAGTCAATATACGGCAACAAATTTTCAATCGGATAATCGTCAAGCACCACTCGCCCAAGCTGTTTTGGCACAGGTGGCGTGTAGTTGTCCCAATCGTACTTAAAGCCTTGTTCAATCGCCTCTTTATACGTTAATTTGGGGGCTTTGGGCTGACGATTGGCAAGGCGTTCACGGACTTCGGCATATTCGGCACGAATATCCGCCACATATTGCGGTTTTAATTCTTTAGACAGCAAAGTCGTTGCCACACCCACCGCACGGCTGGCATCGGGAACATAAATCACCGCATCATTTTGGTAATTTTGGTCAATTTTAACAGCCGTATGAGCCTTTGACGTGGTCGCACCGCCAATGAGTAACGGAATGTGAAAGCCCTGTTCTTGCATTTGTTGGGCGACATAAACCATCTCATCAAGGCTAGGCGTAATCAAGCCTGACAAGCCAATAATGTCCACTTTTTCATCTTTTGCCACTTGCAAAATTTTCTCGCACGGCACCATCACGCCCAAATCAATGATTTCATAGCCATTACAGCCTAGCACCACGCCCACGATGTTTTTGCCGATGTCATGCACATCGCCTTTGACGGTCGCCATCAGCACCTTGCCTTTACTCTCGCCTGCGGTTTTTTCGGCTTCAATATAAGGGTTTAACCACGCCACCGCTTGTTTCATCACACGAGCAGACTTCACTACTTGTGGTAAAAACATTTTGCCCGCTCCAAACAAATCGCCCACCACGTTCATACCGTCCATTAAAGGGCCTTCAATCACATCAAGTGGACGTGGTAATTTTAGGCGTGCCTCTTCGGTGTCTTCATTAATGTAGGTGGTAATGCCTTTGACAAGGGCGTGTTCAATGCGTTTTTCCACAGGCAATTCTCGCCACGCCAAATCCGCCCCACCGTCTTTTTTCTTGTCGCCTGCATGGTAATTTTCGGCAACTTCAAGCAATTTTTCGGTCGCCTCATTGCCACTGCCTTGATTGCGGTTTAAAATCACATCTTCAATTGCCTCTCGTGCAGACGGTTCAATCTCATCATACAGCTCAAGCATGGCAGGATTGACAATGCCCATCGTCATACCATTTTTAATGGCGTGGTACAAAAACACAGCGTGAATCGCCTCACGAATGGGATTGCCACGAAACGAAAACGACACATTGGACACGCCACCAGACACCATCGCATTGGGTAAGTTTTGGGTAATCCAGCCTGTTGCATTGATAAAATCTACGCCATAATTATTATGCTCTTCAATGCCTGTCGCCACCGCAAAAACGTTGGGGTCAAAAATGATGTCTTCAGATGGAAAACCCACTTCGTCCACCAAAATATCATACGAGCGTTTACAAATTTCAATTTTTCGCTGTTCGGTGTCGGCTTGTCCTTTTTCATCAAACGCCATCACAATCACTGCCGCCCCAAATCGCATACACAATTTGGCTTTTTGCACAAATTCATCATAACCTTCTTTTAAGGAAATGGAATTGACAATCGGCTTGCCCTGCGTGCATTTTAACCCTGCCTCAATGATGTCCCATTTTGACGAATCAATCATCAATGGCACACGGCTAATGTCAGGCTCGGATGCAATCAAATTGACAAAGTGAATCATCGCTTGCTTACTATCAAGCATGGCTTCGTCCATATTGATGTCCACCACTTGAGCCCCACCTTCCACTTGGTCTCGTGCCACGTCTAGGGCTTCGGTGTATTCCTCGTTTTTAATCAAACGCAAAAACTTTTTTGAGCCTGTAACATTGGTACGCTCGCCCACGTTTACAAACAAACTTTCTCGTGTAATGTTAAACGCCTCTAAACCCGACAAACGGCAAGCAGGTTTGTACTCGGGCAATTGACGTGGGGCAAAAGGCGACACCATTTCCACAATTTTAGCAATGTGATTGGGCGTTGTGCCACAGCACCCACCGACAATATTAACCAGCCCAGACTTGGCAAAATCGGCAACCATTGTCGCTGTCTCATCAGGCGTTTCATCATACGCCCCAAACTCATTGGGCAAACCTGCGTTTGGGTGTGCCGATACAAAGGTTTCACACACGTCCGATAAGGTTTTGACGTGCGGTTTTAAAGCGTCCGCTCCCAACGCACAGTTAAAACCGATAGAAATCGGCTTGGCGTGGCGAATGGAATTGTAAAAGGCCTCAGCCGTTTGCCCAGACAGCGTCCGCCCAGACGCATCGGTAATCGTACCAGAAATCATAATTGGCAGTTCAAAACCAATTTTTTCAAACACACCTGTAACGGCAAAAATACAGGCTTTGGCGTTTAGTGTGTCAAAAATGGTTTCAATCAAAATGATATCCACACCGCCTTCAATAAGTGCGTAAGTCGCTTCGGTGTAATTGTCCACCAATTCATCAAAAGTTACGTTACGAAAGGCAGGGTCATTGACATCAGGCGAGATAGAGCAGGTGCGAGATGTCGGCCCTAGCACCCCTGCCACAAAACGGGGTTTGTCTGGATTTAACGCTGTTACTTCATCGCACACTTGGCGAGCGATTTGGGCAGATGTTTTGTTAATCTCATATACCAAATGCTCCATATGATAATCTGCCATAGAGATTTGCGTGCCGTTAAATGAGTTGGTCTCAATGATGTCCGCCCCTGCGTCAAGGTACGAGCGGTGAATGGCTTGGATAATGTGTGGCTGTGTAAGTACAAGTAAATCGTTGTTGCCTTTGACATCATTGGCAATGTCGGCAAAACGCTCACCACGATAATCTTCTTCTTTTAATTTATAATTTTGGATTTCCGTTCCCATCGCCCCATCAAGAAATAAAATGCGATTTTTGAGCAGTTCGGTTAGGCGTGCTTTGTTATTCGCTTGAATGTCTTTATACGGAAAATTGGCAGGGGGCGTTAGGGTAAAATTGTTTGGATTGTGGGGTTTGTGGGTGGTGGTAGATGATGGGGCTTGGCTCATGGCTGACTCTTTATACTTTTAAAAATAATAGAATTTAGTTATTATAGCATTTTTATTGATAAGTTTGAAAAATATAGTTTTTTCAATTTGCTTTAGCACAAATATTGTGATTTTTGAAAAATGTCATGTATAGAAAATCGCAAAATCTATACATAAAAAGGAAATTTTACCCTTTGACAATATGCAACAGATAGAAACAACCGCAGTTTTAAAAAAAACCGCCCAAGCCACTCGCTATCTTGCTGAATTAAAAGGCGTTGCCTTGTCTATCCCTAACGAAAGTATTTTAATCAATACCTTAGTATTACAAGAAGCAAAAAATAGTTCGGAAATAGAAAACATCATCACCACGCACGATGAATTATTTAAAATAACCGCTTATAAAAAAAACAAGGTTATTAGCAAAATGTTATTTGGCATTACGGATTTGGGCATTAATTTAGTCAAAGGCAGTGTGCAAAAATGGCAACATCGCCATCAAATGATTGACAACATGAGCAACAACACCTTTATCCTGCCAAACGTCAATAGTTTTAACCGTATGTTGTTTTTGAGTTTGACAAACCCAAAGGCGATTTTGTTTTTTTGTCGTTTTTTGTGCAGTTTGTCAGTCCGACTTATGCCAATCCATTGTTAAGTTTTTTGATTTTGGCGATTATTTTGCCAGTCGGCATGGTTTGGCAAGTGTTAGCATGGGCGTTGTCGGTCTGATGTTTATTGGTTTTGCGGTGAAACTTTTGACGGCAATTTTGTAAATATTGTTTAACTTATAATTTAGTTTATTTAAACAGCAATGTCTTTTAATGGATATTGAATGTCCACGACAAAATCCGCCCCATCATAGTGATAATCAAGGCTTGACTCTTCGCCATAGGCATTTTTTAGGACTTGAGTCTGGTGGTTAAAGGTTAAATTGTTGGCAATATTTTCTTTGGTTTTATTTGACAATTCTTGCAAAATACTGGTCCGCACTTGGATTTCTACCCAGTCGTCTTGCCAGTCCACAATCACGTCAATATAAGTCACGCTTATTGTCATTTCCACGATAAAAACAATCATTTTTTCAAGCACCAATTGCAAGGTCAGCGACATAATCGTCATATCGTATAACAAATCTTCTTCAGGCAGTTGCCAACTTACCAATAATTTGTCTTGAAAACGGTAGTTTTCAATATTCAAATAATGTTTGCAAATATCAATCTCATCTTGAAAAGCGATTTCATATTCACCGTTAAAACAGGCTCGGTATAAACTTGACACACTGCGAAGCATATTTTGGGCTTGGATTGGGTCTTGTTCTACCAAATATTGTGCGGTATTTAACATATTAAAGAAAAAATGTGGCGTGATACGGGCTTTGAGTCGTTCGTTTTGTTCTAACAAATCTTGCTGATAAATGGCATATTGCTCGGCAATTTTTTTGTCTTGACTGGCAAAATAAAACAGCAACAATCCAAAAAATAATACGCCAACCACCGTATTAAACACACTATAAATCAACAGGGTAACAGGCTCAATCGGATTGTTAAACAAAAGCATCACCACCACATTGGCAAGCAAACTTGCAATCGGGGTCAATACCAATGAATAAGTCAAAAAACGTTTGGCAACTTCGGCATAAGGTTGCTGTTTTAACTGGTTTTTAGATAAATGCAGATAACCAATATTAAACAGTACAATCAACACATTGTTAACAAAATAATCGGCAAATAAAAAAACACGCTTGGTTAAAACTGTATATCTCACTGGACTTGACTGCCAAGCCATAAAACGCCAAAAACACCGCCCACATCACCCAAAAAATAACCGATGACACACTCTCAAAAGTGGGAATAAATAATTTTTCGCCAGATTTTTGTGGAATTGTTGGCGTAACTGCTTTGAGATTTGTTATACTAGCAAAAAATTGTGTTGCTGATGTTTTTAATTGAGCGAACATATAATCCTTTACAAAGAAACGATTGGAGTAAAAAAATGACAATTCATGTTGACAATTTTTACACATCTAGTATGTGGGGTGGGCGTTTTTTCTGAAGCAACGGACAAATTTGTTGCCGAATTTACCGCTTCGGTCAATTTTGACAAACGCATGGCAAATCAAGACATTGATGGCTCTATCGCCCACGCCACCATGCTCGGGCGTTGTGGCATCATCACAAGCGAAGAAAGCCAAAAAATCGTTGATGGCTTAAACCAAATCAAACAAGAAATCGCAGACGGCAAGTTTGTTTGGTCGGTGGCATTAGAAGATGTGCACATGAACGTAGAGAGCCGTTTGACCGCACTCATTGGCGATGTCGGCAAAAAACTGCACACAGGGCGTAGCCGTAATGACCAAGTGGCAACCGACATTCGTCTGTATATGCGTGAGCAGACGGACGTGGTGTTGGGTCTGTTAAAGCGTTTGCAATTGGGTTTGTTAGACCTTGCAAGCGAACATACCGAAACCATCATGCCCGGCTTTACCCATTTGCAAACCGCCCAACCTGTCAGCTTTGCCCATCATGTCATGGCGTGGTTTGAAATGCTTATTCGTGATAGTGAGCGTTTTATCAGTACAAGAAAACGCATTAATCAAATGCCGTTAGGCTCGGCAGCCCTAGCGGGAACGACTTATCCGATTGACCGCACCATTACGGCAGAGCTTTTGGGTTTTGAAGGGATTTGCCAAAACTCACTAGATGCGGTGAGCGACCGTGATTTTGCCATTGAATTTACCAGTAACGCCAGTATTTTGATGATGCACTTGTCTCGCATGAGCGAAGAGATTATTTTGTGGATGTCAGCTCAGTTTGGCTTTGTGGTTGTGCCAGACCGTTTTTGTACAGGCTCAAGCATTATGCCACAAAAGAAAAATCCAGACGTGCCAGAATTGGTACGTGGAAAAACCGCTCGTGTGTTTGGGCAATTGACCACGCTTTTGACCTTGATGAAAAATCAACCGCTTGCCTACAACAAGGACAATCAAGAAGATAAAGAGCCACTGTTTGACTGTGTGGACACCTTGACAGGCTCGCTACTTGCATTTGCCGATATGTTGCCAAATTTAATTCCAAATAAAGAAAATATGCGAAATGCGACGATGAAAGGCTATGCCACAGCGACCGATTTGGCGGATTATTTGGTGAAAAAAGGCTTGCCGTTTCGTGATGCTCATGAAGTGGTGGGCAAGACGGTGGCACTTGGCGTGGCAAAAGGCGTGGATATTAGTGAGTTGTCATTGGCAGAGTTGCAAGGCTTTAGCGATTTGATTGGTGATGATGTGTTTGAATATTTGACGCTTGAAGGTTCGCTAAACGCTCGCAATCATATCGGTGGCACTGCGCCAAATCAAGTGAAAATGGCGATTGAGCGTGGGCGTGAGAGAGTGGAAAATTTAAAATAATCAGCGTGTAGGTTGGGTAGAGCTTGCGATACCCAACGCCATGATGAAATTTTGGTAAAATGTTGGGTGTCATTCTTCCACCCAACCTACTTTTGCGATAAAACAAACAGGCGTAAAATTCATCAATCCTTTTGAAACGACAATTTTTTTTAATTTAAAAAGGAAAAACCCATGCCAAAACTCTTCTCCTACGGCACGTTACAACAAGAAAACGTCCAACTTGCCACCTTTGGGCGACTGCTTGATGGACAACAAGACAGTCTTGTCGGTTATGTTTTAGGCGAAATTGAAATCACTGACCCCGATGTGTTACAAAAAAGTGGTAAGCGTTTTCACCCCATGCTTATCAAAACAGATAACGCTGATGACAAAGTGGCAGGGGTGATTTTTGACATTAGCGATAACGAACTATTACAGGCTGACAGCTATGAAGTGGACGCTTACAAACGCATAGAAGCCAAGTTTGCCAGCGGACAAGTAGCGTGGATTTATGCTGATGCCAGCAAAAATTGATTTGAGAAATTAACCAATTTAAACTAAACCGTAAGGGCGTATTGCATACGCCCAATGTAAATTTAAACCAATGTAAATTAAAAAGGAAAACCCCATGACCGAAGTTTTTAACCCCAAAGCCAACCTTGTGATGTGCCGAAAATACAAACAAGAATTGCCAAAACTGCCCGCCCCACCATTTCCAAATGCCAAAGGCGAGGAAATTCAAAACACCGTATCAAAAAAAGCGTGGGAAGAATGGATTGAACTTCAAACCATGCTAATTAACGAAAATCACTTAAGCATGATTGACCCAAAAGCCAAAAAGTTTATCGCTGAACAGCGTGAGAAGTTTTTGGATAGCGATGATTACGAAAAGCCAAAAGGTTGGCTTGAGCGTGATGCATAATTCATTTTAACAAAAAATTTTTTTAACAAAAATTTTTCTTAGCTTAATATGCCGATTTTTGGTATTATATAGTGTTAATCCCAATTTTTATCTATTTGACAAAGAACCAAATTTATGACTGATTTTGCCATTGGACAACGTTACCTATCTGATACCGAAAATGAGCTTGGCTTGGGCGTGGTGGTGCTGGTTGATGACCGCTGTGTGCATATTTTATTTCCCCAAAGCGAAGAAACGCGTGTGTACGCCAAAGCGTCCGCACCGCTTTCTCGTGTGATGTTTAAAAAAGGTGATACGATTACCGACCAAGACGGCGTAACCTTTACGGTGAGCGAGGTGGAAATCACCAATGCAGTGTGCCGTTATCACGTTGCCGAAACGGACAAGCCGATTATGGAAACTCGTCTTGGGGCGAGTATTCAGTTAGCAAAACCGTTGGAACGTTTGCTTGCCAATCGTATTCATCAAAATGACTGGTATGAACTGCGTCAAGATATTTTGAACACGCAAGCCCATCTTGCCAGCCACCCGTTAAAAGGCTTAATGGGGGCAAGGGTGGATATTATTGAACATCAGTTGTATATCGCCCATGAAGTTGGCAAACGTATCGCTCCACGTGTGTTGTTGGCGGACGAAGTTGGGCTTGGCAAAACCATTGAAGCGGGTTTGATTATTCATCAACAATTGTTAAATGCCAAAGCGGAACGTGTGTTGATACTTGTGCCTGATAGTTTGCAATATCAATGGATGATTGAGTTACGCAGACGTTTTAACCTTGAGTTTGCGATTTTTGATTTGGTGCGAACAGCGTCCATTGCTGAGCATAATCCTGAACAAAATCCATTTTTGACCGAACAATGTATCATCGCAAGCATTGATTTGTTGCTTGACCATGCCGATTTGCACGAAAAAGCGTTGGAAGCTGGTTTTGATTTATTGGTAGTGGACGAAGCTCACCATCTACATTGGGACAGCGAGCAAGGCGGTAATGATAAATATGAATTGGTGGAAGATTTTGCCAAACAAACATCAGGCGTTTTGCTACTTACTGCAACGCCAGAACAATTGGGGCTTGAGAGCCATTTTGCCCGTTTAAGACTGTTAGACCCACATCGTTTTTGTAGTTTGGACGAGTTTATTGATAGCGAAGATAATTTTGCCCAAACCGCTCAAATTGCCGAAATTTTGTTAAACAATGAACCTTTGACTCAAGGACAATTACAAACCTTAGAACAACTACTTGGGCATGAAGTTAGCGATGATGAACAAGGGCGTGGGCGTGCGATTAACGAATTGTTAGACCGTCATGGCACAGGGCGTGTGCTGTTTCGCAATACTCGTGAAAGCGTGGCACAGCTCATTTCTGGCTTTAAAGGGCGAAAAGCGACTTGTTATCCGCTCGCATTGCCAGAGACTTGGCAAAACACCTATCACACGCATGGCAAACTGCGTGAACAGCTTTGGAGCGAAGAGTTACAGCCTGATGGCAGTTGGTTAGAAGAAGACCCAAGGGTTGTTTGGCTGATCGACATTTTAAAGCATGAATTAAAACACAAAAAAGTATTGCTAATCGCTCGTAGCGGTGCAACGGTTGAAAGTTTAGAAGCGGTATTACGCTTGCACGCTGGCATTAAAACGGCGATTTTTACCGAACAAATGAGTTTGTTAGAACGAGACCAAGCGTCTGCGTATTTTTCGGACGTGGAAGGGGCTCAGATTTTACTTGCATCCGAAATCGGCTCAGAAGGACGCAATTTTCAATTTGCCAGTGATTTGATTTTGTTTGATTTGCCTGCCAACCCTGACACGCTTGAACAACGTATCGGACGGCTTGACCGCATTGGACAACGCCGCGAGATTAACATTCATGTACCGTATGTACAGGGGACTGCGACCGAGCGGTTGTACCATTGGTATCATGATGCGTTGAATATTTTTAGTCAAATTTCGCCCACCGCCCAAACGGTACAAGAACAGTTTATCATGGACTTAAAACCGATTTTGGAGGGGCAAGGCAGTGATGACGATTTGCAAAATTTGATTGACGAGGGCAAACAACACCGTTTGGCATTAGAAGAAATGATGCAACAAGGGCGTGATAGACTGCTTGAGTACAATTCTTGCCGTCCACGTGTCGCCCACAAAATCGCCCAAACCATGCAAGAATTTGACGATACCAACACCTTGCCACGCTTTTTTGAGCGGTTTATGTCATCTATTAACATGGATTTTAGCGGTCAGCGTGATGGCTCGCTTATGCTTCACCCAAGCGATGAAGTGCAGGTGCAAGGCTTGGCAATTCCTGAAGATGGCATGACTTTGACTTTTGAGCGTGAGCAAGCCTTGGTGCGTGAAGATATGGCGTTTATGACCTATGAACACCCACTTATGCAAAGTATTTTTGAAACGATTAATTCAGGTTCGTTTGGTAATGCCAGCGTTGCCACTTTGCAAACCAAAGCCATGCCAGAGGGCTTATTATTGCTGGAAGTGAATTTTCGTGTAGAGGCGATTGCCCCAAAAATGCTTAACTTAACGACTTATTTGCCAAAGCCGATGTTGCGTGTATTTATTAGCCAACAAGGGACGGATTTTAGCGAAAAAGTTACGCCACAGATGATTACGCCGTATATTCAACGCCTTGATAAAAGCCGTGCAGGACAAGTGGTAAAAGCTCGCCGAGAAGTCATTGAACAGCGTTATGACCAAGCGGTCAACCTTGCCAATGCACAGCTTGATGAGATTAGTTGTGAAGCGATTGAACGCTTTAATCAGCGATTTGAACGTGAAATTGAGCGGTTACAATTTTTGCAAACGATTAATCCAAATGTGCGTGATAGTGAAATTCATCAGTTAAAACGCTTGCACGAGCAAGGGTTACAGGCGTTGGGGCAACTCACCTTAATTCCTGATAGTATCCGTGTGTTAATCGCTGTTAAGCCAAATTAAATTTTTGTGAAATTTAACCAAAACTACTAAATACAACCATCAACACAGGTGAAATAATATTGACAATAAACCCAAAGCTCATGGCAAGCGGTACAATCTCATTACCGCCAGAGCTTTGGATAATTGGCAAAGTAAAATCCATCGTGGTAACACCGCCAAGTCCCACCGCCGTACTCGGATAACGTTTTATCAAAAACGGTATAAAAATCACTGCTATAAACTCACGAAGCAAATCATTGAGCAACGCCACACTGCCCCACACCACCCCATAAGCGTCCGTTATCACAATCCCTGATAATGAATACCAACCATAACCAGACACCATCGCCAAGCCTTGCATGATACCGACATCAGACTTTAACAACGCAAACAGCACGCCAGACAAACTCACACTCACAAAAAAATCACGCTCATCTGCACGCCACGCTTGTTAATCAGCACTTGTTTGAGCGTCATACCTGCATGGGACAAGCTGATACCGACCAACAAAATCAGCACCATCAACAAGCCTTTTATCACGCTATCAATGCCAATCGGCAAATTTTGTAATGGCACAGCATACCCCACCAACATGCCAAGCACCACACAGCCCAACTGCACCGCACTGCCTGTTACGCTGATGTTGGCGGTATTGTCTCCATGCTGAATTTGACGCTCATACGGATATTGTTTGTCAAACCACCAAAGCGACAGCAATCCTGCCCCCATACTCAAAACTGCAAGCAACAGCACATTGCTTAAAATAAAGCCGACTTGCGAGCCAAGATTTTGCACTTGCGACAACGACAGCCCAATACAAAACAAAATCACAAACACAATTTGCCAAGACAAACATCAATATACGGCACATATTTTTTGGACAACGAACAAAAAACCCACAACCAATGGGGTTAAAATCAAAAAAAGCGTAAGAAAATTATCCAACATAACAAGTTTTTTCAATTATTTGCGAAAATCATATCTTGGTTTTTTGTCAAATTATTGATGCAAATAATGTTCAAACACCGCCCCAAAATCATATTGACGAATAGTTGCCAATCGCTGACTATAGGCGGTTTCTACTTGTGCCACCGTTTGGTTGATGATATCTGGTAGGCTTAACACCACGTTTTCTGGCAAACTTTTTAAACCAAACATATTGGTTACGGTGTTAAAACTTTTATCCAACACCGCTTCTTCGTGGGCGATGACTTTGCATTTTTCACTAATGGCAGTCAAGGCTTTGTAAATATCTCGGATTTGCTCAATTTGGCTTTTATCAATATCAATAGAAAACGCCAATCCGCCTAGATTAAATTTGAGTTCTGCGTCCAAATCCATCGTGCCAGCGGTTTCAATCATGATATTGGCAGGTTGAAAATAGCGGTAAGGATAACGTTTTAACAAGCGTTTACGACTGGTCGCCGACTGTCCATCAAGGTGCAAAAAGGCAACATTGGTAAAGCAATATTCATCGGTTTTGGATTTGATAACAAAATAGATTTTTTCGTTGTCTTCATGAAAAATATAATCGTCAATATCGGTTTGGTTAAATTGGCTCGGCGGAATGATTTTGCCGATATCGCTTAAACCAAATGCGTCAGAAGCAAGATTTTTAAACATTTTTTTGTCCTTATTTTACATATAATAAATTTGACAAATTAATGGATTATGACTGACTTTGTCAAGTTTTACTTTTGTCTTGATAAAAAAATAAGTCTATAATGGTAATCATAGACTTATTTTTTGCAATCATTTGTTAGCCAAACAATCCATCAGTTCTTGGCGATGCCAAAATTTTGGCATAACTTATCACAAACAACAAAAACGCCATTATCCAAAAACCTTGTGCAATGCCCAATGACGCAAAATATAGACTTGGTACAAACCAACCCCACAACACACGCACCAGCCACGCCATCACCATACAGATAAAAATCAGTGCAACGGTTTTTGGTGGATTATGCACACTTCTGCCCGTATGTCCAAGCGACACACGGCTCATCATCGCAAGTGTCATCAAGCCCACGCCTGCCAATGACACAGCGTGCAAGGCAAGGCTATGGCTAATCAGCCCAAATGGAGCTAGAGCAAACAACACAAAACCGACCGTCATGCCAAAAAATGACAGCCAAAGCGACCAAAGCAACGGACGACGCCAAATCTGTGGCAAATGCCAATTTTTTAACCGTAACAAATTTGCCACCGCCACCACAAGGGCAGATACCGCAATCAGCCATTTTGCCCAATCAAAATTTGTCAAAAAAATATCACAAACAAAAAATGCAAAAAAACCGAACAAACTTAATCTATCTAACAAATCCGAATTTTTGACTTTATGCACCACTTCGCCACCTTCGGCAATGCCACGCTCAATAAACATCGGCATGACACGCCGACCGATGGTTAGCACCACACCGATAATCAGATAAAATCCTGCTAATAAACTGCCTTTCATCAATGCCAAATCTTTGTTTGCCAATGCCACATAAAAACAAATTTGGCACAATAATAACAAGCTCATTTTGACAACGATACCGATTTGGCGTTTTTGGCGGACTTTGTAAATCGGTTTTACCACATAAAAAACGGTCAATAACCAAAATAACAAATCAAAAAAACCTGCCAACATTGTTAAAGCATTTATTTGAATGCCATTGGCTAAATAAATGATACGAGCGAACGCCCACGGCAAAAAAATTATCAATAACTTGTAGCCATACGGCATGGGTTGGCTTGTCCATGTTTTGACAGCGGTTAATAAAAAAGCCTGCAATTAACGCCAAACCATAACCAAAAATCATCTCATGACCGTGCCAATAAAACGGCATGATTTGGGTCAATGGGTCAAAGGCGAATTTGGTGGCAAAGGTGATGTGCGACCATTTCAGCATACTTAAAATCGCAAAAATCCCTGCCGATAAAAAGAAAATCCGAAAGCCCAAGTTTAAAATTGGGTGGGGCGATGTGGGGCGTTTGGTGGGCATATTGATGGTTTGCATAAGATACCTTTTAAATATATGTTTTGGGATATTATACCCTATTTTAACCAAGAATGGCAGAATTTGGCTAGTTGTTTTATAGCCAAACAGCCCATAAAATTACAAAATTAATTAAATTATGAATTGCTGTCATATTTAAATATCTTGATTTGCTAATCCATTCACTACCACAATTAGGACAAGCAGATAGAAATTTAAAAAGAAAAATTCGTACAATTTTTTTTAAATTTCGTTTCAATAATTTCATGCTTACAAGTTTAGCAAACCAAAGTCATAATGCTATTATCCATTGTAAAGTATGGCAAAATAGAAATTATACGCTAATAAATCAAGCAAATTGCTTTAAAAAACCTAACGTCATTTTGATAGAACAACCGCAAATCATTCACGCCATAATACAACATAGCAAACCGCTCAATCCCCATACCAAAGGCAAAACCTTTATATTTGGTTGCATCAATCCCACAGTTTTCAAGCACTTTTGGGTGAACCATACCACAGCCCATCACCTCAAGCCACTTGCCATTGTCCGCCAAAATATCCACTTCTGCAGACGGTTCAGTAAACGGAAAATAAGACGGACGAAAGCGCACCGTCAAATTTTTTACCAAAAAACGCCTGTAAAAACTCATGAATCAAGCCTTTTAACTCAGCAAAATTGGTAGATTCGCTGATATACAAACCCTCCAACTGATGAAACATCGGCGAATGTGTCTGGTCGCTATCACAGCGATACACACGCCCTGGACATACGATACGAATCGGCAAATCACCTTTTTCCATCGTGCGGATTTGCACGCTACTGGTGTGCGTACGTAGCAAATAATTGGCATCAAAATAAAAAGGTATCGTGCATGGCACGAGCAGGGTGCGACTCTGGAATATTCAACGCCTCAAAGTTATAATAATCGCTCTCAACTTCAGGACCTGTGGCAATCTCAAAGCCCGCCTGACGGAAAAAACCTTGCATACGCTCCGCCGTTTTGGTAACTGGGTGCAGATTGCCCACCATCTGTCCACGAGCAGGCAAAGTGATATCAATGGACTCACTGGCAAGTTTTGCCGACAGGGCTTTGGCTTCTAGGTCGCCTTGGGCTTGTTGTAGTTGTTCATTAATTTGCGTTCGCACTTCATGCAGTTGTCCGCCGATGTTTTTTTTGCCGTCAGCGTCAAGCGAGCCTAACTGTTTTGACCAAGTTGTCAAATGGCTTTTTTTGCCTGTCAAAGCCACACGAATATTTTGTAAATCTTGTGGATTTTGGGCGGTGTTGATTAAATCTTTGGCATCTTGAACAAATTTGGCAAATTGTTCTTGGTTTAAATCGGTCAAAGTTTCGCTATAATGTTGGAGCATATCGGTCATAATGTTTTCTTTAATTAAGTGATAAAAATGCAGTCATTTTAATGATTTTTTGACAAAATGTAAATGCGTGGCAAAACTTATATTTGGGTTGGCAAAAAATTTGATATAATAAATTATCAACTGCCAAAAAACTAGACCACTAGGAAAGTCACAATGACAACCATTACACAATTAAGCCAATTGGATTTGTCAAAAGCGAAGGACAAATGATAACGTCAACCGTATTAAAAGAGGTTTTAACGTAAGCGTTGATGAAGTTTTTAAAGATTAACCATAACCTAAAAACAAAAAACCACTTATCACTAAGTGGTTTTTATTGCTTTTATCTAAAAACAAATTAAGCTAAGGCTTGTTTTGCTTTTTCAGTCAAAGCAGTGAACGCTTGTGCGTCATGCATTGCGATATCTGCCAATACACGGCGGTCAATCTCAATGTTCGCTTTTTCAAGCCATTGATTAAACGGCTGTAGCTTAAACCATTTAAACGAGCACCTGCATTAATACGAGCAATCCACAAACGGCGGAATGAACGTTTTTTGTTACGGCGGTCACGGTAAGCATATTGACCAGCTTTCATCACAGCTTGTACAGCAACACGGAAAACACGAGAGCGAGCTCCGTAGTAACCTTTTGCACGAGCCAATACTTTTTTATGACGGCGATTTGCCTGAACACCACGTTTTACACGAGCCATAATTTACTCCTAATTATATATTAAAATTGAATTTACCGATTATAGGTATGGGCACATACGGATTACACGAGCAACATCAGATACGTGAACCATAGTACAACCACGCAATTGGCGGATGCGTTTAGGAGATTTTTTAGTCAAAATGTGGCGTTTGAATGCTTGTTTACGCTTGATACCGTTTGCAGTTTTTTTGAAACGTTTGGCAGCACCACGACGAGTTTTTAATTTCATAAGAAGCCTCTTGTTATCTTAAAGTATCTTAAATTGCTTTAAGTCATGAATTACCTTGTTGTCAAATTGGTTAAATTTTATGCAAAATTTAAAAAATACAATTTGCCTTGAGGTGGGAGCACATATTCTAACAAAAATTTTTGGCTTTTGCCAGTTTTTTTCACATTACGATTTTTTTGGCAAAAAGGCGATAAAATTATTTTTTTGGTAAAAAATTT
>CAKMOY010000152.1 GCA_927911235.1 uncultured Moraxella sp. | reverse complement strand
CATATGTCCAAATGACGGCGTGCATGGCGTGCGTCTGTCAATTTGGCGATGATTTTTTCAGAATTTTCGTTAATAATCAATTGTTTAAAATCATTAAGATGTTTTTCATAATCGTCAATGGCGTGCAAAATGGCGGTTTTATTTGCCAAAAAAATGTCGTGCCACATAGTCGGGTCGCTTCCTGCAATTCGGCTAAAATCCCGAAAGCCACCGCCTGCAAAACGAAAAATATCCATGTTGTCATTGTGGTGGCTAAATTGATTAACCAAATTAAAAGCAAGCAAATGTGGTAAATGACTGGTGTGAGCCAGTACGCTGTCGTGGCGTTCTGCCGTCATGGTAGTAACGCTTGCCCCCACATTTTGCCAAAGCTCGGTGATTTTCTTCACAGCGTTTGGATTTGTGGTTTTATTTGGGCAAATAATCAGCTGATGGGCGACAAACAAATCCGCCTTGCGAGCCAGTACGCCAGAGTTTTCCGCCCCTGCAATGGGGTGAGCAGGGACAAAATTGGCAAAGCTAACACCAAGTTCACGTTCAATTTGCAAACTTGCGTCAATGACGTTTACCTTAGTGCTACACACATCGGTGATAAGCCCTGTAAAGCCGTCTTTGATTGCACCGCCAAGGGTGCGAAAAATCGGCAACACCGCCTTGACGGGCACGCTAATTACCACCAAATCGCAATCAGTTAAAAGGCTTGCCAAATCGGTCGAGCCGTGTTTGATTAAGCCGATTTCTAGAGCGGTATCAAGCGAGCTTTGGTTAAAATCACAAGCGACAATGTGGTCTGTGAGCCTGCGGTCTAGCATGGCTTGGGCAAGGCTTGCACCGATTAATCCTAAGCCTACGATACATACTTTTTGGAACATTTTTTTGTTTAACCTATTTTTTTTCAGTTAATCAAAGTTACACCAACTCTCATCATTAATTCACAAAAACCATTAACAAAACGGCAAAATACATGGTTTTTATCGTTATTATTAAAATGATGAGTTTGGTTGTTGTAAAAACTTGATTTCTGCTTGAGTGGATTGTCGCCCCAGTATTGAATTACGGTGTGGGTAACGTCCAAATTCATCAATAATAATTTTGTGTTTTAATTCAAATTCAAGCGTTTTTGTATCGGAAAATTGTTCAAAAAATACCACTGCTCGATTATGAATAACTTGCGATCACACTCGCCCTGCATTGCACTTTTCAGTATAAATAAAAAGTTTTGCCGAATTTTACCATCAAAATCATTATTTTTGGCAAACCAAAACGCTTGATGTTGCTGATTAAACCAAAATTCCAATACTTGCTTTGCTTGTTTATTCATTTACAAAACCGCCTTTGGATAAGAACCTAAAATACGTAAATCCTTGACTTGCGGGCGGATCTCGTCCATCGCCTTTTGCACATTCTCATCATCAATATGCCCCGACATATCAATAAAAAACACATATGCCCATTTGTTCGGACGTTCTGGGCGAGTTTCAATACTCGTCATAGATACGCCATATTTAGCAAGCGGTTGCAAAATCTGAATCAACGCCCCTGCTTGGTCTTTTGCCGACACCAAAATAGACGTTTTATCATTACCACTTTTGGCGATACGCTCACGCCCAATCACCAAAAAACGAGTGGTATTAGACGGATTGTCTTCAATATTTTCATTAAGCTTGTGCAAGCCATATTCCGCCGCCGCCACATCACCCGCAATCGCTGCCGAATGCCATTCGCTTTTGATACGGCGAGCCGCTTCGCCATTGCTTGACACAGCCACACGCTCCACATTGGGATAATGAGTATCTAGCCATTGACGGCATTGGGCTAAGGCTTGTTGATGGGCATAAATTTTTGAAATTGAGCCGACTTTTGTATGTTCACCAACCAAAAATTGATGATGAATCGGCAATTCTACCTCGCCAATAATATTTAAATCCGAACCCAAAAAACCATCAAGGGTATGATTAACCACGCCTTCAGACGAATTTTCCACAGGTACAACGCCATACGTGGCAGAGCCAGCTTCCACTTCACGAAACACGTCCGTGATACTTGACAAAGGCACAGTAGTGGTCGCTTTACCAAAATGTTTTAACACCGCCTGGTGAGTAAATGTGCCAGCAGGTCCAAGGTATGCCACTTTTTGTGGGGCTTCTAGGTCTAGGCAAGCCGACATAATCTCACGGAACAGACGAGCCATTTTATCATCAGTCAATACACCGCCAATCGCTTGATTGCGTTCCATGACGGCTTTTAACACTTGGGCTTCACGTTCTGGACGGTAAAAAATTGGGTTATCTTCTTGATTTTTTTTGATTTTGGCAACTTCTACCGCATAGCCTGCTCGCTCGTTAATCAACGTTTGGATTTTTTTGTCCACGTTGTCAATTTGTTGGCGTAGGGCTAATAGTTGTTCATTGGTGGCAGTCATGTTTTTTCCTTACTTTTCTAAAAATGTTTTAAAATTTAACGTTTTATATTAACACAATTTAACAATTTGGGTAAGCAAAAAACCGTCTGAACTTATAAAATTTTTGCATAAAATCGGCAACTTTCCTTTATTTTTACCATAAAAAAACATAAAATGACTGGTAACATTTGGCAAAATATGTTAATTTTTTGTCAAATTTTCGCAACGTTACCTTAATAATCAAATAGGAAAAATCATGACAACGACTTTAAACCAATTAAAAATGATGACGATGGTAGTGGCTGATACAGGCGACTTGCAAGCGATTAAACGCCTAAGACCTGTGGACGCAACCACCAATCCAAGCCTTATCACCAAAGCCCTATCCACACCAGAATTTGAGCCAATTTTAAAACAAACCCTTGCCAAACATAATAACGACATTGACAAGGTGATTGATGATTTGACGATTTATATCGGCACAGAGATTTTAAAACGCATTGATGGACGAGTTTCCACCGAAGTGGACGCAAGGTTGTCTTATGACACCGATGCCACCGTTACCAAAGCGTTGGAATTTATCCAAGCCTATGAAGATGCAGGGGTGGACAAAGAGCGAGTGCTGATAAAAATTGCGTCCACGTGGGAAGGCATTCAAGCAGGGCGGATTTTGGAAGAGCAAGGCATTCATTGTAATTTGACGTTATTGTTTGGATTACACCAAGCCAAAGCCTGTGCAGATGCTGATATTACGCTGATTTCACCATTTGTGGGGCGGATTTTGGACTGGCAAAAACGTGATGAAAACCGTGAAGACATTCCTGTTAATGAAGACAAAGGTGTATTATCAGTAAAAACTGTTTATAGTTATTTTAAACAACATAGCTATAATACTCAAATCATGGGGGCAAGTTTTAGAAGTGTGGACGAAATTCTGGCATTAGCTGGCTGTGATTTGCTCACAATTTCGCCTGATTTGATTGACAAAATGGCAACAATGGAGCAACAAATTTCACGTCAATTGTATCCTGACATGGAATTTAATATATTGCCAAAAGAAATTTTGGACAAAGAAACCTTTAACGCTCAAGTCAATGCCGACCCAATAACGACTGAACTGTTAAAAAATGGCATTGATGGCTTTGTCAAAGCTCGTGAAGAATTGGCTATAAAACTGCAATCGTTAATATAAAAACGAGATAATTTATGTTAAACCGCCGACAATTTTTGACCGCAACGCTTGCTTTCACCAGTCTTTCGGTATTGGGTATGTCCGCTTGTAGCGACAGCCCAAATCATGCTAACATTGCCAAAAGTAGCAAGGTGATTGCGTTGGGTGATTCGCTCACGTTTGGCTATGGGGCGACACCTGACACCGCTTATCCCACTGTTTTGGCACAAAAACAGGTTGGCAAATTGACAACGCAGGGATAAATGGCGACACGTCAGCAGGCGTTTTAGCTCGTGTTGATAAAATTATTGCTCAAAATCCCAAGTTAATTTTGCTTGGCATTGGTGGCAATGATGTGTTACGCCGTGTCAATCCGTCCGAAACTACCAGCAATATCAATCAAACCCTTGATAAAATCAAATCGGCAAATATCCCTGTTGTGCTTATCGCTGAGCCGTATTTTAGCACGTCTGCGTTGTTTGGCAGTGCCAGCGACAATCCGATTTATGAAACGATTGCCAAAGAAAAAAACGTGCCGTTGTTTGCCAAAGGTGATGGCGGTTGGTCAGATATTTTGTCGGACAAATCCTTAAAATCCGACCAAATTCACGCAAATGCACAAGGTTACGCCAAATTTGCTGACAATTTGTATGAGTTTTTGAAAAAACAGGGGATTTGCATAATTTTTAAGGCTCTAGACTAGCAACACAACCCATGCTAGACTAGAAACATGAAATATAAAAGTAAGTTAAGCATCCATAAAGTCAAAAAATCATAAAATTCTTTTGCACTGATATAGATGCTACAAAACATCA